>JAFROJ010000017.1 GCA_017429765.1 Bacteroidales bacterium
ACATTCTCATGCACTGACCCTTGGAGGATCGTCCCGGACATCCTCAAGTCAATGACAGTCACCACAGGTGGCTCAAACAACTCTTTTCTTTTCATGATATGTTTATTAATAATTAATATTTCGCCCCCAAAAATCACTTTTAATCGCAAGTCGCTGAATGCCTTGCGGTTACGGCGAAGGGCCAAAAAACGGGTCATGGATTGGAAACGAATAATCAGGACGACTTTTCCTGGCCTTTGCGGTTTCTCGCGCTCGTCGCCCCGCAATCCCGTTTTCGGCTCTCAGGCCGGGTCATGATTTGGAAACGAATAATCATGAAAAACGCCTTTTCAGCCAGTTTCAGGCCCGTTTTCAGCAGGTTTTCCATGATCCTGCCCCATTTCCACCCCTTGCCGAGTCCCAAATGTCATCCTTGCTTAGGGTCTCATTTTGCGGCACTGCCGCCGCTCGGTTACGAAGAGCGGCGGCTACAAGGAGGCCGTGTCCGGTGGGCTCCATGAAAGGCCCTCCTCGCACCCGACTGTTGCCGGTGCTATACCCCGAAATGTACAATTGTCTCCTTTTTGATTTTTGAAGAGAATATCTCGCTGGAGGAGTCCGCCTGAAAATCGGCTGGTACGGAAGCTGTTGATTATCAGGTTATAATCTGATCAGATGGTACCGGAATCGGCACCATCTGATTGCTTAATTTATTAATTATTAACTATTTCCATACCAGCGCAAATGTGTGTTGTTCATCTGGGCGGTTTGGCGGGGTGTTTCCGGCCACGGCTGTTCGACCGTTGGGCTGGCTCAAGGCAGGTTTGCTCAGATGCCGGTTCCTTCGACTGGCCCAGGGACCGGGGAGATCCTTCGCTTCGCTCAGGATGACATTGGGCTCAGGATGACATTGGGTTCAGGATGACAGCCTGGGTTCAGGGTAACAGGCAGGCTAAGGGGACGGCTCCTTCGACTGGCTCAGGGACCGGGGATAAGGCACAGGGGGAAGGCGATGAAGTGGCGGTGTAATTAAAGAGGAGGGGGGGCATACTATTGTCAGGTGGGGGCGTGTTATTGTCCGGGAAAAACGTTATCTTCGCGAAACCACTTTATTAAGTTCTTTCACATATGAATAAGTATGCACTGCTGGTTTTCAGCATGGCGATCCTTGCCGTATCGGCTGGCTGCACCAAAGATGAAACCACCTCCAGGGATTCGGGTCTCGCGGGTGTCAATGTCGCAGTAGGTGAGAAAAAGGGGGCGTTCTCCAAGCTTTTCGTGTTGAACGAGGGCAATTACCAGAAGAACAACTCAACCCTCGATTTCCTCAGGTTCTCTGACGGAAATTATGTGTCCGACGCTTTCGGATCAATGAATCCCGCTGTGGTACAAGGACTTGGGGACACAGGTAACGACCTGGCCCTCAACGACGGTAAACTCTGGGTCGTGATGAACGGCTCGGGATATGTCCACGTGCTGGACGCGCGGGACGAGACCCTCCTGTCCTCCATCGCCGTCCCTGATCCCCGGTACATAGCCTTCGACGGCTCCCACGCCTATGTGAGTTCCTACGCCGGAGCGATTTACGGCGGGGACGAGACCAAGGGCAAGGTCTACAGGATATCCCTCGACACCTACAAGATCGACGGTGAGGTCGAGGTCGGCTGCCAGCC
This sequence comes from Bacteroidales bacterium, assembly GCA_017429765.1. Classification (GTDB taxonomy): domain Bacteria; phylum Bacteroidota; class Bacteroidia; order Bacteroidales; family UBA932; genus Cryptobacteroides. Next base: position 1,653 of record JAFROJ010000017.1, read on the forward strand.
TGAGGGAATAGCCGTCTCGGGCAACTCGGTCTACGTCGCCAACAGCGGCGGCTACAATTATGTCCACGAGAACACCGTCAGCGTGATCGACAGGACAACTTTCAAGGTAACCTCGACCGTCGAGGTGGTGTCCAATCTCCACTTCCTCGTCGCCGACAGCAAGGGAACCATCTGGGTCTCAAGCTACGGTGAAAGCGCGTGGACCCAGGATGCGGACGGAAACTGGATTCAGAATATGTCAGAGCCGATGGGGCTTTACAAGGTCGCCGGCTCAACTGTCTCTTCCATGAATAATGTCCATGTCAGTTGCATGACCCTTTGCGATGACGGGAACATCTACGCTATCGGCAACGCCGCCGAGATGGACGGAGGCTTCAACAACACCCTGTACAAGGTGCCAGTCGGCGGCGGTTCAGTCACTGCGGTAGCCCTTTCCGCGACGGACGCCGCCAAGGTCGGTAATCCTTACGGAATATGTGTGAACCCCAAGAACGGTGACATCTACATCGGCGACGCTGACTATACGGGTCCCGGAAAGGTCTGGTGCTTCACCAAGGACTTGAAGACCAAGTGGTCAGCCGTGGCCGGGATGCTTCCGGCGCATATGGTTCTCTATTAGCCGATGTCCCCTCTGGCCCTGGTGTTCCTTCTGCTGGCCGCTTTGGTGCCGGAGAATCCGCGGCCGGTCCCTGAGCGTCCTTCCCCGGTCCCTGAGCCTGTCGAAGGGGCCAGGGAGATTCTTCGCTTCGCTCAGAATGACAGGCTGGCTCAGAATGACAGGCTGGCTCAGAATGACAGGCTGGCTCAGAATGACAGGCTGGCTCAGAATGACAGGCTGGGTGATGCGCCGGCCCTTCGACAGGCTCAGGGGCTGGGAACATCTCCTCAGGGACCGGTGGTTCGACTGGCTCACCAACCGGAACAGGTGGCTAACCAACCGTCCATGACCGACACATTGCGGGCGTCGGTCGTCAGCTCCACGGCCGGGAGCCTTCTCGTGCCTCAGAGAATCACTTCGCGCGAACTAAAGACCGTAACCGGCCTCAGTGAGGCCGTCAGGCGCTTCGCCGGAGTGCAGCTCAGGGATTACGGGGGAGTGGGCGGCCTGCGGACAGTCAACGTCAGAAGCCTCGGCAGCGAGCACACAGGCGTTTTCGTGGACGGCATCCAGGTGGACAACGCCCAGAACATGCAGGTGGATCTAGGCCGCTTCGGCCTGGAAGGTCTCGGCTCGGTCAGCCTATTCTCCGGCCAGAAAGTCTCCCCTTTGCAGAGCGCCAAGGAATATTCCTCGGCCAGCGCCCTCTACCTCGACAGCGCGGACCCGGTCTTCCGACCCGGGAAGAAAAACAACTTCATCTTCGGCACAGGGGTCGGCTCCTTCGGAACCATCTCTCCTAGAGCGATTTGGGAGCATGAGTTCAAGGGCGGGACCGCCTTGCGCCTGACCGGGGAGGAAGTCTCTTCCCACGGCCGCTACCGCTTCCATGTCAAGGACTACCGCCAGTATCCCGACGGCTCGCTGGCCGGCTACGACACGACCATGACCCGGGCAAATTGCGACCTCTCAGGGATCCGGACCGAGGCCAGACTCTCCAGCCCCCGCTCCAGCGACTCTTTCTGGAACATCCACGCCTATTTCTACGGCTCCGGGAGAGGGCTTCCCGGCCCGGTCTACAAAAAGGCCGGGGAATATCCGCTCAGCTCCGACAGGCAGACCGACCGTGACGCCTTCCTTCAAGGGAGATATGTCAGGAAGATCGGCGAGGACTGGTCCCTGGCCCTCCGCGCCAAGCTTTCTTTCAGCCATCTTGAATATTCAGACTTCCCCGAACTGGTCCCTGGAGGCTCACCGGCCAGGTATAACTACCGGAACCATTCCTCCTATCTTTCGGCCGCCGCCTCGAGGCTCGTCTGGAAGTTCAGGATCAACCTCGCCCAGGACCTGCAATATGATTACCTGGACGCCGACCTGAGAGACTTCGTCTACCCCGGGAGGCTCTCCTCGTGGTCCTGCCTATCGACTGTTTTCCAGACTGGCTCCCTCGACGCCTCGGCCAACCTGCTATATCTCCTTGAGCGGGACTCCTTCCTTTCCATGGGGGACAGGTCCTCGGCCAAGAGGGACGCCCTTATGCCCTCGTTGGTCGTCCGGTGGAAGCCATCCGGCCGCCTGGCATTCAACGGCTTCGCCAAGAGGTCGTTCAGGATGCCGACATTTAACGATCTGTACTACACCACGGTCGGTTCCAAGACTTTGGACCCGGAGGACGCCGTCCAGCTCGACCTGGGGGCCGAGTGGACAGCCGTGGAGACCGGCCGGAACCATCTCGCGATGAAAGCGGACTTCTACCGGAACCTGTTGAGGAATAAGATAATAGCCGTGCCGACCTCGAACCAGTTCCGTTGGTCTATGTACAATCTCGGCAAGGTCTCGGTCATCGGCGGGGATCTTTCCGCGGAGTTCGTCACACGCTTCCAGGAGGGTGAGGCGGGGGCAGTCGCCCGTTACACCCTCCAGAGTTCCCGGGACAGGTCTGACCGAGAGGCCCTGACCTGGAACGGCCAGATCCCCTATATTCCTCTCCACAGCGGGTCGCTCAACCTCTACGGCTCGGTCTCCGGCTGGAGGGCCGACCTGACTCTCTTCGCAACCGGGGAGCGCTTCACCACCTCGGCCAATCTCCCGGCCTACCGTCTCGCCCCCTGGACAACCCTCGACGCCGCTGTCTCCAAAGACATTAGCCTCAAGGAAGGAGGCCTCTCCATCAAGGCCCGCCTCAATAACCTTCTCAACGAGCGGTACGAGATAGTCGACAATTATCCGATGCCGGGCTTCAACTTCATGTGCGGAATAACCTACAGTTTTTAGGTTTTTTTGTAAATTCGCAAGGTGATGGATCTTGTGAGGATAATCGAGATAGTGGCTTTGGTCATGGGGATTCCCTACATGGTGCTGGAGGTGCTCCAGAAGAACACCATGTGGTATTTCGGATTCTTCACCAGCACGGCCTGCGCGATCCAGTTCTTCCTTGAGAGCAACTGGGCCAACATGGCCTTGAACATCTACTATGTCGGCATGGCTTTCTGGGGGCTGTACCAGTGGAAAAAGGACAGCGCCGCCGTCGAGGCCGAGGTCCATCTGACCAGGCTCACTCCCAAAATGGCTTTCTGGAGCGCCTTGATATTCATTGTGGGGAACGGCGTTCTCGTCTGGGCCCTCACCTTGCTCAACGACAGCAATCCTTGGCTCGACGCCCTCTCCACCTCCCTCTGCTTGGTCGGGATGATCTGGCTCGCCAAGGCCATCCCTTATCACTGGCTCCTCTGGATTGTCGGCGATTCCATCCTGGTGGTGATGTGCTTCCTCGCCGGGAAGTATTGGTTGACCCTTCTCTACCTCGCCTATGTCGTGGCCTCGACTTATGGCTTCCTCCACTGGCGGGCGAAGGGGGAATATGTCACTGAATAATAATGAATTAATAATATCCAATCAATCATGAAGTCTCTTAAACACCTCGCCGCGGCCGCTTTGATATCCCTGGTGTCCGCCTTCACATCCCTCGCTCAACTCCCGTACCTGGACAAGACCTTGAGCCCCGAGCAGAGGGCTGAGGATCTTCTCGGGAGGCTGACTCTCAAAGAGAAGGCGTCCCTGATGGACTTTAACTCCCGCGCGATCCCGCGTCTGGGCATCCCCGCCTACAACTGGTGGAACGAGGCTCTTCACGGTGTCGCCCGCAACGGCCACGCCACCATGTACCCTATGCCCATAGGAATGGCCGCCTCTTTCGACCCCCAACTCATCGAGGAGGTTTTCACCTCAGTCAGCGACGAGGCCAGGGTCAAGTACCGCCTGGCTCGCACCGTCGAGGAGCGCGAGAGCTTGCAGTACGCCGGCCTGACCTTCTGGACCCCGAACATCAACATATTCAGGGATCCGCGCTGGGGACGCGGCATGGAGACTTACGGTGAGGATCCCTATCTCACCGGGCAGCTCGGCATGGCAGTCGTCAGAGGCTTGCAGGGAGACCGTTCCGACGGCCACCTGAAGGCCCAGGCCTGCGCCAAGCATTTCGCGGTCCACTCGGGGCCGGAGTCGACCAGGCACACCTTCGACGCCGTTGTCTCCGAGAGGGATCTTTGGGAGACCTACCTCTCCGCCTTCAAGGATCTTGTCGTCAAGGCCGGGGTGGATGAGGTGATGTTCGCCTACAACCGCTTCGAGGGCTATCCTTGCGGCGCCTCAAAGAGGCTCCTCCAGGACATCCTCAGGGGCGAGTGGGGCTATAAAGGCCTGATAGTCAGCGACTGCTGGGCTGTCTCCGACTTTGTCGGCGAGCAGTACCACAACTGGGCCAAGACCCCTGAGGAGGCTGTCGCGGCGGCTGTCCTGACCGGGATGGACGTCGAGTGCGGCAACCTCACCTACCTGCTTCCCGAGGCTGTGGAGAAGGGGCTTCTCGAGGAGAAAGACCTCGACGACCATGTCAAGAGGCTTCTGACGGTACGTTTCGCTCTCGGCGAGATTGACTTCGAGTCCCCGTGGGACTCCATCCCCGAGTCGGCGCTCTGCTCTGAGGAGCACAGGCTCCAGTCCCTCGACATCGCCCGCAAGAGCCTTGTCCTCCTGAAGAACGACGGGATCCTGCCTCTGGCCCCCGGCGCCAAGCTGGCCCTTGTCGGCCCCAACGCCGCCGACTCCGTGATGATGTGGGGCAACTACGAGGGCACTCCTCTCCGCACCATAACCCTTCTCGACGCTCTCAAGGCAAGGATCCCTGACCTGAAATATCTCAAGGGCTGCCCTCACGCCGCCGAGCTCGATTCCGTGGCGACGGACATCCCCGCGGTCGTCGCCGAGCTTGAAGGCTACGAGACCGTCGTCTTCGCCGGCGGCATCACCCCCAGGCTCGAGGGTGAGCAGATGGACGATGTCGACATCCCCGGCTTCCTCGGTGGCGACAGGACCTCGATCGAGCTTCCCGCCATCCAGAAGCAGCTCGTGAAGGCCTTGGTCGAGGCCGGTAAGAAGGTGATATTCGTGAACTTCTCCGGAAGCACCATAGCTTTCAAGGACGAGGATCAGATCTGTTCGGCGATGGTTCAGGCTTGGTACCCCGGGCAGGAGGGAGGCACGGCTGTGGCCGATCTGCTGTTCGGCGAGTTCAACCCCTCCGGCAGGCTCCCGCTGACCTTCTACGCCGACGACTCGCAGGTCAAGGATTTCAGCGACTATGACATGAGCGGAAGGACCTACCGCTATTTCAGAGGCACCCCTCTCTATCCCTTCGGACACGGTCTCAGCTACTCCACCTTCAAGTACGGCCGCCCCAGGGTCAAGAAGATGGCGGACGGGGCAAAGGCCCTCGTGGTCAGGGTCAAGAACAAGGGACGCGCGGACGGCGACGAGATCGTCCAGCTCTATGTGAGCAGGCCTGACGACGCGGAGGGTCCCTCGCAGGCTCTCAGGGGAGTGAAGAGGGTCTCGATCAAGGCCCGCAAGGCCGCCAAGGTCGTCATCCCCGTCGATGAGGAGACCTTCAACTGGTGGAATCCGGAGTCCGGACGCGTGGACTTCCGTTCCGGGGAGTACATCCTCCATGTCGGCGGCACATCGGCCGCGGAGGGTCAAAGAAGCGTGAAGATCAAAGTTTGAGTCTTTTTCGAATAAAAAAGGAACGTCTTTCGCGTCTTTTCCTTATATTTGATACAAGAACCACCTAATAACCTATTCGGCTCCAGTTTTAGAGTGGCTTTAGAATATGGAGCCCTTGTAACTAATAACCTTATATTATGATCAAAACCTATGATCAAGGTAGGCTGTCCGGCGCTTTCCGTCGTGTCTTGACGGTCTGCCTTGCTATCCTGATCGTGTCGCCGATGTTGCTGGCTCAGACAACACGTGTGTCAGGAACCGTAGTGGATCCTAACAACAGTCCCCTCGCGGGGATCGGGGTCCAGGAAGAAGGAACCCTGAACGGTACGATCACGGATGACGCGGGCCGGTACTCGTTATCCGTCAAGCCCGGTGCCAACCTTGTGTTCTCAAGCATCGGGTACACCACCCAGGTTATCGCTGTCGGTAACAGGAGTGTCGTCAATGTCACAATGACCGAGGACGTGGAGATGCTGAAAGAGACAGTCGTCGTCGGTTACGGTACCCAGAAGAAAGTCAACTTGACCGGCGCTGTCGAGCAGGTCGGCGAGGAGGTGTTCGAGAACCGTTCGGTCTCTAACCTCGCCCAGGCCCTCGAGGGCGCTGTCCCCAACCTCAACATCACCCTCTCCGACGGTAAGCCTAACCGCTCCGCCAGTTTCAATGTCCGTGGTACCACATCCATCGGACAGGGTGGTAGCGCCCTTGTCCTGATCGACGGTGTCGAGGGCGATCCCTCGCTGCTGAACCCCAACGACATCGAGAGCGTCTCCGTCCTGAAGGACGCCGCCTCGGCCTCCATCTACGGAGCGCGCGGTACCTTCGGTGTGGTGCTCATCACCACCAAGGGCGCCGAGAAGGGGCGCACGAGGGTCAACTACACCGCCAACCTCTCCCTCAGGGCCCCGACCGTCACTCCTGACAACGTGACCGACGGTGTCACCTGGGCCGAGATGTTCCGCGAGACGTACTATAACCGCCTGTTCACCCTTCCCGCCAAGATCAACGCCCAGCAGGCCTATTCCGACGCCTGGCTTGAGGAGTTCCGCCAGCGTAAGGCCGCGGGCAACACCCAGAACTATGAGGTCGTCGACGGACGCTACGTCTATTACGGCAACGAGGACTACTATGACCTCCTCTACAAGGACCAGAGTTTCGCCCAGGACCACAACGTCACCATCCAGGGCGGTACCGACAAGGCTGACTTCTACCTTTCGGGACGTTTCTACAAGTTCGACGGTCTGTACAACTACAACCCTGACACGTACAAGTCCTACAACATCAGGGCGAAGGGTTCGCTCCAGGCCACTAAATGGCTCAAGGTCAGCAACAACTTCGAGTACAACCAGGCCTTCTACCATCAGCCCTACGTGAACTCGGGCTCCATCATGATCAACCGTTACATCGAGGTCTGCGGATGGCCCACGATGCCCGCCTTCAACCCTGACGGGACATCGACCTACTGCGCGGCCTACGATGTGGGAGCGTTCGCCCAGAAACTCAACTACAAGGACAACAACGACCGTCTGCTCAAGAACACGGTCTCGGCCCGGGCCACTTTCCTTGACAATAAGCTGCACCTCAACGCCGACTACACCTTCCGTTACGGGGATGACAGTTACCTTATGAAGAGGATGCCTATCGTCTATTACCTCGGACCTGAAGTGCAGGCCTCCCTCGGCGCCACCACCAACAGCCTTACCAACTGGCACGCCACGAGGCTTTACACCGCCACCAACGTCTACGCCGACTACGAGCATTCGTTCGCCAAGGCCCACAACATCAAGTTGATGGCCGGTTACAACTACGAGACGCAGAGTTACGACGCCCTGACCGTCTCCCGTAACGGGACCATCGTCTCCACGGCGGAGAACATCAATCTCTCCCTCGGTGAGGACATCACCACCAGCGGTTCCGCCAACAAGTGGAGGGTCGCCGGTCTGTTCTACAGGGTCAACTACGACTTCAAGAACCGCTACCTGCTCGAGCTCGACGGCCGCTACGACGGCTCGTCCAAGTTCCCGACCTCACAGCAGTGGGCTTTCTTCCCTTCAGTCTCGGCCGGTTGGAGAATCTCCGAGGAGCCGTTCTGGAAGGTTGATCCCAAGTACATCAGCAATGTCAAGGTCCGCGCTTCCTACGGTTCGCTGGGTAACGGTAACGTCAGCCCCTACAGCTACCTCGAGCTGCTTTCCCCGAGCACTTCAAGCAAGGTGCTGAACGGGATCCAGAACAAGTACGTCAGCAACCCCGCCGTCAAGCCCGAGGGACTGACCTGGGAGACCGCGACCACCGTTGACGGAGGTCTGGACTTCCAGCTCCTCAACGGAAGGTTCACATTCAGCGGTGACTACTATGTCCGTAAGACCACCGACATGTACACCGTCGGTGTGACCCTGCCCGACGTCTTCGGTGCCACATCCCCGAAGGGTAACTACGCCGACATGACCACCCGCGGCTGGGAGATCTCCGTCGACTGGAAAGACCAGTTCGACCTTGGAGGAAGCCCCTTCCGCTACGAGGTCAAGGCCGCTCTCTATGACTACACCTCCGTCATCGACAAGTACAACAACCAGACAGGTCTCCTCTCCGACTACTATGCCGGAATGACCATTGGAGAGCTCTGGGGATTCGAGTCCGACGGTCTGTTCCAGAGCGAGGCTGAGCTCCAGGGCTATGTCAACACCCTCGTCCAGGCCTCCTCGGACGGCAAGTGGAGGGTCGGTGATGTCCGCTATGTCGACCGCAACGGCAACGGCAAGATCGACTACGGCAAGAACACCGTCGACGACCATGGCGACAAGCTCATCATCGGTAACACCGCTCCCCACTACCAGTACAGCTTCACCCTCAGCGGCGAATGGAAAGGAATATTCGTGAACACCTTCTTCCAGGGAGTCGGAAAGCAGGATTGGTATCCCGGACAGGAAGCCGTGTTCTGGGGCCAGTACAACAGGCCTTACAACAACATCCCGAAGTGGCATCTCGGCAACTACTGGACTCCTGAGAATCCTGACGCCTACCTGCCTCGTTACTGTACCTACAACGGGACTGTCGGCCGAAGCAACTATCCCAACAGCCGTTATGTCCAGAACATCGCCTACATCCGCCTCAAGAGCGCCCAGATCGGTTACAACCTGCCTAAGACTATCGTCTCCAAGGCCGGCCTGAGCGACCTCAAGGTCTATCTCTCCGGTGAGAACCTCTGGAGCTGGTCTCCTCTGTACAAGATCACCAAGAGGCACCAGGATGTCTACACCGCCAGCCGCGGTACTGACGCTGACCTCAGTTCCAGCAACTACGGAGACGGAAACTCCTATCCGCTCCTTCGTACCGTCACCTTTGGTGTATCCCTTACATTCTAAAACATGACGATTATGAAAAAGATATTTATGCTTCTCATCGGTGCCGGTCTCATGCTGACGGCCTGCAACCTCGACGAGGAACCCATATCCCAGCTTGGCAAGGACGCGATCTTCAGTTCGGAGTCCGGACTGGCGACATATTCCTGGTCATTCTATAACGCCATTCCTTCCGCAAGTGACCAGCACGCCATCGAGCAGTCCCTGGTCGACTATGTCAGTCCCTTCGGAATGAACTCATTCCTCAGGAAAGGCGCCTACAATTCCGAGAACAGCAGCGGCTGGACTTGGACAACTCTCCGTAACGTCAACTGGTTCATCCAGAACTGCCAGGAAGCGACTGTGGAAGAGTCCGTAAAGAACGACTATCTGGGCCTCGCCCGTTTCTTCCGCGCCTACTTCTACTATGGCATGGTGCGCCGTTTCGGTGATGTCCCGTGGATCGACCACGCCCTGGATGTCGATGAGACTGACGCCCTGATGGCCCCCAGGGATTCCCGCGAGGTCGTCATGGAGAATGTCTGGAAAGACCTTGAGTTCGCCGAGCAGAACATAGCCCGCACAAAGGACAACACCTGCTCCCTGGTGACGAAGTGGGTCGCTTACGCTTTCGCTTCCCGCGTCGCCCTTTTCGAGGGAACTTACCGCAAGTACCACGGCCTCAATCTCGCCACCTCGGCCCAGACCTGGCTCGAAAGGTCGGCGACGGCCGCCAAGTACGTGATGGACAATTCCGGTTACAAGCTTCACACCGGTAACGCCAAGACAGCCTACCGCGACCTGTTCATCAACACGGATCCCAAGACGGACGAGATCATGATGGCGATCATAAGCAGCAACGAGCTCTCGGTCCTGCACAACGCCAACTGGATCTGGACATCCGCCACCTACGGCACCGCCGCCAACTTCATCCGTCCATTCATCTGCTCCTTCCTGCAGGCCGACGGAACCCCCTACACCGACCGTGAGGGCTGGGAGACCGAGACCTTCTACGAGGAGTGCCTGAACCGTGACGCCCGTCTCGCCCAGATCATCCGTACCCCTGGTTACACCCGTGAGGGCAAGAAGGCTCTCCCTGAGTACAAGGCCTACGCCCGCCTGGGCTATCAGCCCATCAAGCTTTGCGTGGATGAGACCTACGGAGATGAGAAGAGCCTGAACACCAACGCGTTGTCTCTCTTCCGCTACGGCGAGATCCTGCTCAACTACGCTGAGGCGAAGGCTGAGCTCGGCACCCTCACTGACGCTGACTGGGCCGCCACCATCGGCGCGCTCCGTTCACGCGCCGGCATCACCGGTGGCCTGACCTCGAAGCCTACAAAGGTCGATACCTGGTTCCAGTCCACCTATTTCCCGAATGTGACCGACCCGACCATCCTTGAGGTCCGTCGTGAGAGGGGAGTCGAGCTCTGTCTCGAGGGATTCCGCTTCGACGACCTCCGTCGCTGGGCTGCCGGAGACCTCCTCACGATGAGCTACACCGGCATCTACGTCCCTGTCATCAACGAACCTCTTGACATGGACAACGACGGTGAGCCCGATGTGATCTTCTACACCACCGACGAGTACCGCAAGGCCGCCCAGGCGATGCCGGGTGGCAAGGACTGCCAGGTCCGTCTTGTCTCCGCCGATCCCGCCTCCTCCAATGTCCAGATCCATGCCGCCCCCGGTGGTGGTTATTATCTGGCCTGGGACACCCAGGAGGACAATGTCCGCGTGTTCGGCAAGAAGCAGTACCTCTATCCTATCCCCGCGATGGCGATGGTCAAGAACCCGAACATCACCCAGAACCCGGGATGGGAGAACAACGCTTCCAATGACGGCAATTAGTCATTCGACAGTATAATCACCCATGGCATGAGCGGAGAACCCGCTCATGCCTTTTTAACTTTGTGTATTCATGAGACGTCAATTCCTGGCAATAATCGCCCTGGCTGTCGTCCTCTCCGGGTGCTCCCTCCTCGGGGAGAGGCGGAAAACCACCGCCGGGAGCGAGGATGAGACCTCCGTCGTCATTCCGGACTACTCCAAGACGAAGGGCTCCGTGAGGATAATGACATACAACGTCGGTGTGTTCGGGAAATACATGGACAACAGCGTCCCCTTGGTCGCCACCCTCCTGAAGGAGGCTAAACCAGACATTGTCGGCTTGAACGAGCTGGACAGCTGCAACACAAGGCATAATGTCTACCAGCTGGAGGAGCTCAACAAATGCCTGGGGGCCGGCTGGAATTTCGTCTTCCAGTCCATGTTCCCCTATCAGGGCGGAGGCTACGGGGTCGGGGTCGAGACGACCCATAAGGTCATTGGCTCAAGGAGTTACGACATCCCTAAGACCCCGGGAGTGAGGCACATGGGACTCTTGGCCGTGGAGACTGAGGATTTCGTGTTCATGTCCACTCATCTCAACACGAGCGGCTCCGTCTCCCTGGAGCAGGCCAAGTTGATCAACCAATATGTCACCCGGGACTATTGGAGTTCCGGGAAGCCTGTTTTCCTGGCGGGCGACATGAACTCCCGACCGGGCAGCGAGACCATGACCGAGCTCAACCGCTACTGGACAGTGATAAGCGCCAACGAGCCGACCTTTCCCTCGACGGCTCCCGACCGCTGCATCGATTATGTGTTGATCCTGAATAACATAAGCGGCTACAAGGTCGTCAAGTCGTCGGCCTGCACCGGATTCGAGAGCGGGGATGTGAAGGTCGCGTCAGACCATATTCCGATATTCGTGGATGTGAAACTGCCATGAGAAGGCTGTTGACATTCTCCATCGCCTTGGCGCTCCTCCTCGCGTCCGGATGCCGGGAGTCCCGGGTGGTCTTGGGTGACGAGCGCCTCGACGAGTATCTGCCCTTGCTGGAGGGGAAGCGGGTCGCTATCCTGAGCAACCAGAGCGGCATAGTCGGGGACGTCGTGGACGGCAAGCCACTCCGGGTCGAGGTGAACGAGACCAGCGTCGACGAGCCCTTCATCCCTTTCGGCAGCGAGCGCCTCGGGCCCCATCTCCTGGACGTCCTTCTTGAGAAGGGAGTCGATGTCACAGCCGTGTTCTCTCCTGAGCACGGTTTCCGCGGCCTGGCCGATCCGGGCGAGCTGGTGGGCGATGACCGTGATGCCAGGACAGGGGTCCCCGTGATCTCCCTCTACAAGGGAGGGGAGATGGTTATTCCTCCGGAAGTTATTGATTCATTTGACGTTTTGGTCGCCGACATCCAGGATGTCGGACTCCGTTACTACACCTACCACATCACCCTCCAGGACGCGATGGCGATCTGCGCGGAGAACGGGAAGGAGGTGGTGGTCCTGGACTGCCCTAACCCCAACGGCTTCTATGTTGAGGGCTACATCCTCGAGAAGCGGTACTATTCCGGCATCGGCACCATACCCGTCCCCACCGTCCACGGCATGACCCTTGGCGAGCTGGCCCTGATGATGAACGGGGAAGGCTGGCTCCGGGACGGTCTGAAGTGCGACCTGAAAGTCATCCCGTGCCTGGGCTACACCCACGGCATACTCTACAGCCTGATCCTGCCCCCGTCGCCGAACCTCAAGACGATGCGGAGCGTGTACCTCTACAGCACGACCTGCCTTTTCGCCGGGACGGTGGTCTCCGAGGGGCGGGGGACCTCCTTCCCCTTCGAGGTCTACGGCCATCCGGACATGACCGGCCAGCCTTTCTGTTTCACCCCGGAGAGCATCCCTGGCGCGACCAGGCCCCGTTTCCTGGGGCGGGAGTGCCACGGGAAGGATCTCCGCCTGCTACCTCTCGACACCCTACTGAACCTCGGGATAGATTTCCGTCCCGTGATCGAGTCCTACCGCAACCTCGGTCTGGGTGACTCCTTCTTCGGGATCAACGACCTTGACGACCATTTCGAGGCGCTGACCGGTACCCGCAAGGTGAGAGAGGCCATCGAGAACGCCGGGGAAGACATCTCCGCGGAAGCCCTGTCTGCCAGCCTCAAGGCGGGATGGAAGGACGAAGTCGAAGCCTTCAAGGCTCTCAGAAAGAAATACTTGCTTTATGACGAATAACATGAGAAGGTTTTATTTCATAATCTGCGCCCTGCTCCTGGCGGGACTGTGGGGCTGCGCCGGCGACCCGGAAGTCGTTCAGATCGCCAACTCCAAGATGTCCCTCGGCTTCGAGCGGGGGACCGGCAAACTGCTGTCTTTCCGCGATAAGGGGAACGACCATGAGTTCATCGACCCCTCGGCCGTCACCGGTCTCCCTTGGGCTTTGAGCGGCGCCGATCCCGGGGCGTTCTCACAGGACGGGACCTGCCGCGTCTCTTTCAAGAGGCACGGACGCTCCGCTGTCGACATCGTCTGGGAATATGAGGGGAATGTCCCCCTTGTGGTCAAGCTGGCGGTCTCCCTTGAAAAGGACAGGCCGATGTCCCACTGGAACATCTCCCTCGACTGCATGAAGGGGACTGGGATCGACGGCGTCGTCTGGCCTGTCGTGTCCGGAATGAAGTCCTACGCCCACGCCGACATAGTCCAGCCTTCCTGGCTCGGGGTGCTGACCCGCGACCCCGCCGAGAACGCGACGGAGGACAGGCCGGCGGTCTACACTCGGAGTTTCCCCGGAAGCTCCTTGCAGCTGATGCTCCTCTACGACAGGGAGACCCTCAGGAACGGCCTGTACCTATCCAGTCAGGACGTCAATTCGAACTCGAAGACCCTGACCCTGTCCCTGACTCCAGGCCACGTCACCGGCAGCGCCATGTGCCGCGTCCCCGACAAGAGGGAGACCGACTCGTTCTCGCCTGGCTATGACGTGGTTGTCGGCTCGTTCGACGGGGACTGGACGGACGCCTCCAAGATCTACAGGGAGTGGGCGGTCAACCAGAAATTCTGCAAGGAGAGCCGTTTCCGCGGCGGGAAGACCCCCGAGTGGCTCCAGAACACCGCTTTCTGGATCTGGAACCGCGGCCGCTCGGACAACGTGCTGAAAGAGGCCGAGGACATCCAGGCCCGTCTGGGGCTGCCCGTCAACACCTACTGGCACTGGTGGCACGGATGCCCCTACGACGAGGGGTTCCCTGAATATGTCCCCCCGAAGGAAGGGACCGAGTCTTTCGTCGCGGCGGTGGACCACGCCCACCTTCAGGGCATCCACAGTCTCATCTACATGAACTCCTACCAATGGGGTGATTCAACTGAGAGTTTCAAGACAGAGGGAGCGGCGGAACACGCCGCCAGGAAAGAGGACGGGGGCGACTACAGGCACGTCTTCGAGATATTCTCCGGGAACGGGCTGACCCCGATGTGCATGGCCACCCAGTTCTGGAGGGACAAGTACTCGTCTCTCTGCGACACCGTGATCAACCGCTATCATGTGGACGGCGTCTACATGGACCAGGCCTGCAACAGCCTCGTCTGCTATGATCCGGACCACGGTCACACCGTCGGCGGAGGCAACTACTGGTGGGACGGCTTCAGGAAGCTCACCGAGCAGATCCGGGGGACATTCGGCGAGGGCACCGACCCGATGCTCGCCGGAGAAGGCTCGGCCGAGGACTGGATCCCCCTGCTGGATGATTTCCTGACACTCCAGCCCTCTCAGGAACGTTATTCCGGAGTCGGGAAGAGCGAGCCTGTCCCCATGTTCCAGGCTGTCTATCACGACTACGCGATGACCTACGGCAGCTATTCATCGCTGGTCTATCCTCCCTATGATGAGCTCTGGCCTAAGGAGTTCTACCCGGCCAACGCGGAGACCCTCCTCCCCGAGGAGTTCAACATGCAGTTCAGGATGGAGCAGGCGAGATCGTTCATCTGGGGGATGCAACCCACCCTCGCCAACTACCACTCCTTCCTCTTCGACGAGAGGAAGGCCGAGATGGACTACCTGGTCGACCTGATCAAGACCCGCTACAACGCCCTTGAATACCTTCTCCGGGGACGCTTCGTCAGCCTTCTCGACCTGGAATCCAAGGAGTTGACCATTCCTATCTCCAAGGTCAGCATCTACGCCGGCAGGAAGGGGGACACCGTCACAAGGTACGAGAAGACCACCGGAACCCTGTTCTCCTGCGCCTGGAGCGCCGATGACGGCAGGCTCGGGGTCGCCGTGTCGAATATTCTCGACGAGCCGGCCGAGGCTGTGATCCCGGTCGACGCCGCCAAGTACGGCATCCCGGCCTCCGGGTCGCT
>JAFROJ010000018.1 GCA_017429765.1 Bacteroidales bacterium
CCATCCCGAACAGAGCCGTTAAGCCCGCCCGCGCCGATGGTACTGGCCCACCAGCCGGGAGAGTAGGTCGCCGCCGTAACTCGGGAGCCCCTGACAGGAACGATCCTGCCAGGGGGTTCTTTTTTTTATTCCGGTGTGCCCAAGGGTGTCACCCTGAGCGTCCTCCGGTGTCACCCTGAGCGTCCTCCGGTGTCACCCTGACCGTCCTCCGGTGTCACCCTGAGCGTCGCGAAGGGTCTGAGCGTCAGCCCGGTTGGTGAGCCGGCCGAACCACCGCTGTCTTCTCCTTTTTCCACGATACAGAATTTAGGCTGGTACGGGAGTCGTTCATTATTAAGAGATAACATAATCAGATGGTGCCGAAATTGGCGCCATCTGATTCGGGAATTGATTGTTATTCAATAATTTACATACCAGCCCGCCGGCCCTTGCCGTAGGCGAACTCCATAGAGAGGACGGTCGGGATAACAGGAAGGGGATCCAGATCCTTCGGTCTCTTCGCTACCTCAGGATGACAGGAGATGTGTCGTCCTGAAAATAGTTTCCCAAAATAGATAAGCTTTATGGAAGCTGAATGCTATCTGGAATTATAGACCTCGAGGGCTTTCTCGAGGACGATCAGGGCCCGGGTAAGGTCTTCTTTCTTAAGCACATAGGCCATCCTGACCTGATTCAGGCCAAGGCCGGGCGTGCTGTAGAATCCGGCCGCGGGAGCCATCATCACGGTCTCTCCGGCAAAACCCTCGGGCGTGTTCTCATCCTTGTACACGAACTCGGAGAGACACCATACGCAGAAGTCCTCGGCGTTCTCGACCGGGAGCGATAAGACTGTGTAGAACGCTCCCTTCGGGGTCGGTGAATAGACGCCGGGAATGCTGTTAAGCCCCTTGATGAAGAAATCCCTTCTGCCGAGATATTCCTCGAAACACTCTTTGGAATATTCCTCGGTGCCCTCGATCGAGGCCTCGGCCACAATCTGGCCGAGGAGAGGAGGACTGAGGCGGGCCTGGCAGAACTTCATCACCGCGGTCATCACCTTCTCGTTGTGGCTCACTATCATACCGACCCTGATCCCGCACTCGGAGTATCTCTTCGAGACTGAGTCCACGACGATCACGTTGTTCTCAATTTCCGGAAGGCACAGGGCTGAGAGGTAAGGGGCGTCCGTGTAGCGGAACTCCCTGTACACCTCGTCCGAGATCAGGAACAGATCATGCTCGCGCACGATGTCCCTGAGCCTGTAGAGCTCCTCCTCGGAATAGAGGTAACCCGTGGGATTGTTGGGATTGCAGATAAGGATGGCCTTGGTCTTGTCCGTGATGGCCTTCTCGAAGTCCTCCACTGAAGGCAGGGCGAAGCCGTCCTCAATCTTCGATGTGACTGTCTTGATCGTCACGCCGGCGGTCACCGCGAAAGAGATGTAGTTGGCGTAGCCGGGTTCGGTCATGATGATCTCATCGCCCGGGTCAAGGCAACTCATGAAGGTCAGAAGAAGGGCCTCTGAGCCGCCGCAGGTCACGATTATCTCCTTCTCCGAGACATTGACCCCGAACTTGGCGTAGTAACCTACGAGCCTGTCCCTCAATGGCTTAATGCCATTGCTGGGGCTATATTCAAGAGTGGTCCTGTCAATCTTCTTCAGGGCTTCAAGAGCCTTGGGCGGAGTGGGGAGGTCGGGCTGCCCGATGTTCAGATGATAGACCTTCACCCCGCGCGCCTTGGCGGCGTCGGAGAAGGGCGTGAGCTTCCTGATGGGGGAGGCGGGAATATGGATTCCCCGCTGGGATATTCCTGGCATGGCTGAATGGAATATTATTTCGCCTTGCCCTGGTTGGCGACGGCGTTCTGCTTGCGCTTGAGCTCCTCGGGATCGGCCAGGTAATAGTCGTTCACGAGATTGAGGTCGTCGTCGAACTCGAAGACGTAAGGGGTCGCGGTGGGGATATTCAGGCCGACGATGTCGGCGTCGGAGATGCCCTTGAGGTGCTTCACGACTCCTCGGAGACTGTTACCGTGCGCGACGACAACGATGTTGTCATGCTCCTTGAGGGCGGGGAATATCTCGCACTCCCAATAAGGCATGACCCTCTCGATGCACTGCTTGAGGGCCTCGGTGCGGGGGACGTACTGGTCCGGAACCTGGGCGTAGCGGGGATCCTTGGTGGCGCTGTTGGGGTCTTCCTCGGGGAGGTTGTGGGGGGCCACGTCATAGCTGCGGCGCCAGATCAGCACCTGCTCGTCACCGTATTTCTGGGCGGTCTCGGCCTTGTTCAGGCCCTGGAGCATGCCGTAGTGCTTCTCGTTGAGCCTCCAGGTCTTCTTGACGGGGATCCAGTCGAGATCCATGGAGTCGAGCACGTTATTCAAAGTCTTGATGGCCCTCTTGAGGTAGGAAGTGTAGGCTACCTCGAAGGTGAAACCATTCTCTTTCAGGATCTTACCGGCGTCGAAAGCCTCCTGTACACCTTTCTCGCTCAGATCAACGTTGGTCCATCCCGTGAACCTGTTCTCCTTGTTCCACTGGCTCTCGCCGTGACGGATTAAAACGATTCTTTTCATTTCAATATTCTTTAATGATTTTCAGATTATCCTGTTGTTCCTCTCATATTCCCTGCACCAGTCCTGAAGGCCGCACTCCTCGCATTTCGGCTTCCTGGCCACGCAGGTGTACCTCCCGTGAAGGATGAGCCAGTGATGCGCCTTGGCTCTCTGGGCCTCGGGGATTCTCGCCTCGAGCTCCTTCCCGACAGCGTCCACCGTCTTCCCGTCCGACAGGCCGAGCCTGTGGGACACCCTGAAAACGTGCGTGTCAACCGCTATCACGGGCTTGTCGTAAACTATCGACGCTATCACGTTAGCCGTCTTCCTGCCGACACCCGGGAGGCTCATGAGGCTGTCGACATCCGAGGGGACCTCCGAGTTGAAGTCCGTGACCAACTTCCGGGCCATGTCGATCAGGTGCCTGGTCTTGGAATTCGGGTAGGAGACGCTCTTGACGAACGGATAGACCTCCTCGAAAGAGGCCTCCGCCAAGTCATTAGGCTCCGGAAATCGCTCAAACAGAGGCGGTACAACCATATTGACCCTCCGGTCTGTGCATTGGGCGCTCAAGATCACGGCGACCAGAAGATGGAAAGGGGAGTCGTGGTGAAGCTCGGTCGTGGGAGTCGGCCGGTTCTCCTCGAACCATGCCAGAATCCTCGAATATCTGTCTTTCTTGAGCATCTCAGATGGTCAGGGCAAGATCTATCACCTCGTCGTTCAGATTCTCCTCGCAACTCTCGTCCTTGCAGACAAACACCCTGCCGTGATATTTCTCGAATATCCCGCGGTTGTGGGTGACCATGACGATGGCGGTCCCGTCCTCCTTGTTGATCCCGGTCAGGAGCCTCATAATGCCGTCGGCGGTCTCGTTGTCGAGATTGCCGGTGGGCTCGTCGGCGACTATGAGAGCGGGGCGGTTCAGGAGCGACCGGGCTATCGCGACGCGCTGCTGCTCACCTCCGGAAAGCTGGTGAGGCATCTTGTGGGCCTTGTGGGTCAGGCCGACATCCTCGAGGACCTCGCGGATACGCTTGTCCACGAAATTCTTGTCCTTCCAGCCGGTGGCTTTCAGGACGAACTCGAGATTCTCCTCCACAGTCCTGTCCATCAGCAGCTGGAAATCCTGGAAGACAACGCCGACTTTCCTGCGGAGAAAGGGGATGTCCCTTTCTTTCAGGCCGTTAAGCTTGAAGCCACAAACCTCGCCGAATCCTTTCAGGAGGGGATTCTCGGCGATCATGGTGCGGATGATTGATGTCTTGCCCGTGCCGACCTTGCCTACTATGTAGACGAAATCACCGGCCTTGATCTCCATGTCCAGACCGTAGATCACCACATTCTCACCGTTCAGGATGTCGGCGCCCTTGAAGGAGACAAGCGGCTCGTTTTTTGTTGGTTGTACTGATTTGTCCTCCATGATTGGACAAATATACTTCTTTTTTTTGAGTATATTGAGTAAATTTGTAGATTGTGGTTTGAACTAAAAAACTTTCGCGAGATTCGATTATGAACACCAAACTAAAAGCGGCGCTTCTGGCGGCGGCTATGCTTCCCGGCTGGTTGTCGCTTCCGGCCCAGGACCGGACTCCCGACCGGTACCGCCAAGCCATCGACCTCTACAATCACGGCATGTTCGAGCGGGCGGGGACCATCTTCGACCAGATCCAGTCCGAGACGGGTGATGTCATGGCGGAGGGTTACAAGACACTCTGCGCGGTCAGGCTTCAGGAGAAAGGCCATGAGACAATGGCCTCGAGCTACATCTCCGGCAACCCTTATTCCAAGCTCATCCCGCAGATCCGGTTCTACAGCGGGCTGAACCTGTTCGACAAGGAGGATTACAAGGGCGCCGCCGAAGAGTTCGGGAAGATTGACCAGAAGTCCCTGGAAAAGGGCCAGATAGCCGAGTACATGTTCAAGCGCGGGTACGCCCTCTTCGAGGAGGGGGATCTCGACAGGGCCAGGGAAATCTTCGCCAAAGGCGAGAAGATGCCTTATTCCGACTACACCGCGCCCTCCAGGTATTCGATGGGCTACATCGACTACACCCGCAAGGATTTCAAGGAGGCGTATTCCTGGTTCGAGAAGGCCGGGAAGGACGCCCGTTTCACGGACATATCCAACTACTACATGACCGAGTGCCGGTTCATGCAGAAGGATTACGCCTATGTGATCAGGAACGGCGTCAAGCTCTACGACGAGGTCCCGGCGGACCGCAAGTCCCACCTTGCGAGGATCATCTCCGAGTCGTACCTCGCCACGGGCGAGTCGGCGAAGGCCAAGGAGTTCTACGACAAGATCGAGAGCGACCGGATCGACATGGACCGTGACGACTGGTTCTACGCCGGCACCGTCCTTTACTCCAACGGCGATTTCAAGGGTGCGATAGACAATTTCACGAGGATGTCCAGCAGGACCGACTCGATAGGCCAGATCGCCAACTACCAGCTCGGCTACAGCTACATCCAGACCGGCAACAAGGTGGCGGCCCTGGACGCTTTCCGGGAGGCCTCCGGGCGGGATTTCAACCCGGATGTGAAGGAGGACGCCCACTTCAACTACGCCAAGCTCTCATTTGACTTGAATAACAACCCTAAGGTCTTCGACGACTACATGTCGAAGTATCCCGGCAAGGAGAAGGGGGACCAGATCTACAGCTACATGGCCTTGGCCTCCCTCTACAACCATGACTACGCCGGCGCCGTGGACGCCTACGCCAATATCGATAATCTCGACGACAACCAGAAGGCCAACTACATGAGGGCCAATTACCTCCGCGCCAACCAGCTGATCCAGAACGGCTCGTGGAGGGACGCCGCCCCTCTTCTGAAGGCGGCCGGATACTATTCGGACAAGAAGGAGCCGTTCAACCAGCTCACCCGCTACTGGCTCGCGGAGTCTTATTACCGCGGAGGCCAGTTCGAGCAGGCGCTTGAGACCTTCACCGACTTGTACAACACTTCCGCCCTGGACGGGAAGCCGGAGGGTCGGTTGATCCCTTATGACTTGGCTTACAGCTATTTCCGCATGGGGGATTATTCCAACGCCGCCAAGTGGTTCGACGAGTATCTCAAGGACAGCAACCCCGCGGAGGGAGAGGACGCCGCTTCCCGAAGGGCTGACTGCGACTTTGTCGTGAAGGACTATAAGACCGCTGCCAAGGGCTACGAGGACGCCCTCAGGAGGTTCTCCTATTCGGACAACCTCTACCCTGCCTACAAGGCGGGAATAGCTTACGGCTTGCTGGGGGACAAGGACGGGAAGGTGAGTGTCCTGTCGAGAGCCCTGAAAGCGAGGCCGTCCGCGGAGTACTATTCGGAGGCCATGTACGAGCTCGGAAGGGCTTATGTCTCAAAGGGTGACAACGAGTCCGCCGTCAAGGCTTTCGACAAGCTGAGGGTGGAGACCGACGACAAGACCATCGCCGCCAGGGCCCTGATCGAGCTTGGGATGATCTACAGGAATATGTCCGAGTTCGACAAGGCTCTCGGCCACTACAAGCGGGTGGTCGAGGACATGCCCGGCACCGAATACGCCAGCGACGCCCTCGCCGCCATCGAGTCCATTTACCAGACCGAGGGCAGGGCGGACGAGTACATAGACTACGCCGACAAGATCGGGGCGATCAAGGACAAGTCCGCCGGCGAGAAGGAGAGCATGTATTTCGCCGCCGCCGAGCAGCTTTACCTGTCCGAGAACTGGAACAAGGCCCTGGCCGCCCTCCAGAACTACCTGGAGCGTTATCCTTCAGGCGCCGAGGCCGGCAAGGCGAGCTTCTACACCGCAGAGTGCTACCGCAACCTCGGCAAGAAAGAGCAGGCCTGCGACTGGTACAAGAAGACAGTCGAGACTTCCGAGGGCACATCCCAGGCCGAGGCCGCGATGCTGAACTTCTCTGTCCTCTCGTACGAGATGCAGCGTTACAAGGACGCCTACGGCGGGTTCAGCTCCCTGCTGTCCTCCGCGAAGATCGAGGGCAACAAGCA
The DNA here is from genome assembly GCA_017429765.1 of Bacteroidales bacterium. Classification (GTDB taxonomy): domain Bacteria; phylum Bacteroidota; class Bacteroidia; order Bacteroidales; family UBA932; genus Cryptobacteroides. Next base: position 6,531 of record JAFROJ010000018.1, read on the forward strand.
CACCGCCAGGGTTGGAATGACCCGCTCGGCGTACAAGGCGGGCGACTATTCCTCCGCCATCACCTGCGCCGGTAAGGTCAAGGCCGACTCCAAGAGCACCGAGGCCGAGCTCAGGGAGGCCGACTACATCATGGCGAAGTCCCTGCTCTCCACCAATGAGAGAAGCCGCGCCTTCGAGATATTCAAGACACTGGCCGCCAAGCCTTCCACTGACGAGGGCGCCGAGGCGGCATACATGCTGATCCAGGACGCCTGCGACCAGGGCAAGTACAAGGAGGTCGAGGAGAAGGTCTACGACTTCTCGTCCAAGGCCGGAGGCCAGAACTACTGGCTCGCCAAGGCGTTCATAGCGCTTGGCGACTCTTTCGCCGAGCAGGAGAACTACGCGCAGGCCAAGGCCACGTTCGAGAGCGTCCTGAACGGTTACAAGCCCGCCAACGGCACCGCCGACGACGTGCTTGACAATGTCCGCATGAGACTCTCCAAACTTGCCAATTTGATGAACTAGAAGCGAGATGGACATGAGAAAGAATATATTGACACTGGCCGCGGCGCTTCTCTGCTCCGTCGCCATAGCCCAGAATATCAATCCCACGGTCGAGGTGACCAACACCTACCAGGGTGACCCCTCGGAGGTCCACAAGCCCCAGATCGGCATGGCCATCCCGGACTCTCTCCTGAGGTTCGACATGGACTTCGGCTACGAGGTCTTCGAAAAGCCTTACCAGGGCGCTTTCAACTTCAAGCCTTACATGCTGGCCATGAAGCCGGAGAAAAACGCCTACAGGGGCAGGGAACTGTACCTGAGGGCCGGAGCCGGATACTCCCTCCACCCCCAGTTCGACTTCGTTTTCAGCCCCGAGAAGAGCGGACCGTTCCAGATGAGCGTCTACGCCGGTCACAGATCCTATTTCGGGAAGTACAACACCCTTCATCCTGAGTATGATAACGGTGTCCACGAGATCATCAAAACCCCCGGAAAGACCTTCGGCGGGTATGACGCCCTCAGTTCGGCGGGATTCGAGGGAGCCTATAATCTCAACAAGGCGGTCATCTCTTTCGGCGTGGGTTACGATGGCCTTTTGGCCAAGGACACAGTCGCCAGCCGCTCCTTCAACGCCGGCGTCTTCAACCTGAGGGTCAGGTCCAACAGGGACGACTCGAGATACATCTTCTACGACATCGCCCTGAACGGGCGTTTCGGCGGTGATAAACGGTCATCAGGCGGCGAGAACTCCGTGTTGTTGAAGCGGGAGTACTCCTGGAACAATCTTAACGAGAGTTCTTTCGGCCTGACCGGGGCTGTCGGCCCTGTGTTCGACGCCACCCACGCGGCCTTGCTGGGTTTCGAGGCTGAGACTGTCTCTTACAGTGGCTTCCTCAGCGCCAACACCGGCCGGCTCGCGCTCATCCCGAAGTACCGCCTGACGAGCGGCAAACTAGATCTCGACCTTGGAGTCAGGGTCGAGACTGTCTTGAAAGCCAAGCAGGCGGAGGACTCCCGGTATGATCCTGTCCATCAGTACAAGGGAGGATTTGTCTTCCCTGATGTGCGGGTCCGCTTCGGTCTCACGGACAACCTCAGCCTCTACGCCTCGGCGACCGGAGGACACACCCTGAACACCTATTCGTCGATTCTCGCGAGGAATCATTTCATCTTGCCGGAGGCCACCGACCTGGCGTTGATGGACAATTCCGTGGAGAAGGTCAACGCGAAGGTCGGCTTGAAGGGCAATGTCAGCTCAAAGCTCCAGTTCGAGGTTGACGGCGGAGCCGCGGTTGTCGGGAACGGGCTCCTCGACGGGGCCTGCGTGACCAAGTGGCTCATTGAATATATGACGAGTTCCGCTCATTACCCGAATCCGACCAGCCGCGCTTTTTTCACTCCGACCGTTGTGTACTCGGATTATAGTCTCATCTACGCCGACGCCCTGGTCGACCTTGCCGCCGGGAATTTCCATCTCGACGGGGGAGTCCACTTCAGGCACATGGCTTTGAGGGACGACACCGACCCGGGTCTCTTGCTCCCCAAGTTGAGTTGTGACCTCAAGGCTGTCTATGATTTCAGTTCCAGGGTTTACGCCGGGTTCCGCGTCCAGGCCGCCGGCGCCAGGAAAGGGAACAGTTCCTGGCCGACCAGAACTGATGATGGACTTATCGTCTCGTGTGATCCTGTCACGCTCCCCGGATGGGTCGATCTGGGCCTCCTCGGAGGGTGGCGTTTCAACCGGAAACTGGGTTTCTGGCTGGAGTCCGGGAACCTACTTTGCGAGACCATCCAAAGAACCCCGTTTTACTCTGAAAAAGACCTCTGGATAACGGCTGGAATCACCTTAAGTTTGTAGAATTTTTCGTATATTTGTCTGTTTTATGGGAGACCCCCTGAAACAGGCAAATTTTTTATACGGAAAATGATTGAGAACGACGAGATGAAGAGGGCGGAGGAGCAGTATTCCGCCAGTAGCATTCAGGTGTTGGAAGGCCTTGAGGCCGTGAGGAAGAGACCTTCGATGTACATCGGAGACGTCGGGGAGAGGGGACTTCACCATCTGGTATATGATGTCGTGGACAACGGCATCGACGAGGCGATGGCGGGCTTCTGCGACGAGATCAACGTCTCCATCCTTCCTGACAACTCGATCAGGGTTGAGGATAACGGTCGAGGCATCCCCACCGGCATGCATCCGAAGGAGGGCCGCTCCGCTCTCGAGGTCGTCATGACCGTCCTCCATGCTGGAGGTAAGTTCAATAAGGACAGCTACAAAGTCTCCGGCGGTCTGCATGGTGTGGGCGTTTCTTGCGTGAACGCCCTTTCCGACAGCCTCGTGGCGGAGATCCACAGGGAGGGCAAGATCCATGTCCAGAAATATTCCAAAGGCAAGCCCCTCGGCCCCGTCGAGGTCGTGGGCGAGTGCGAGGACACCGGGACCATCATCACCTTCCATCCCGACGACACCATCTTTACCCAGACCATAGTCTACAAATACGAGACCCTGGCCGCCAGGATGAGGGAACTCTCCTACCTGAACAAGGGCATCAAGATCTCCCTGACCGACGAGAGGCAGCTGGTCGACACCTTCGAGGTGGACGCCAACGGCGATTCCAAGCCCACAGGAAGGCAGGAGTTCCGCCGCGACGAGTTCTTCTCCAAGGAAGGCCTCAAGGAGTTCATCGACTATCTCGACGCCGGAGCCAACCAGCTCATCCCCGAGCCCGTGTGCGTCCAGAGCGACAAGGTCATCCCGATCGACATCGCCCTCTCCTACAACAACGGTTTCTCCGAGAAGATATATTCCTACGTCAACAACATCAACACCATAGAGGGCGGAACGCACCTTCAGGGATTCAAGATGGGTCTTTCCCGTTCTTTGAAGAACTACGCCGAGAAGAATAACCTTCTCTCCAAGTTCAAGGGCGATCTCGCGCCTGAGGATTTCCGCGAGGGCCTGACCGCCGTCGTGTCGGTCAAGATCGCCGAGCCTCAGTTCGAGGGTCAGACCAAGACCAAGCTCGGAAACCCCGAGGCCACCTCGGCCGTCTCCCAGGCCACCTCCGCCGCGATGGAGCAGTACCTTGAGGAGCATCCCAAGGAGGGCAAGATGATCATCGAGAAGATCGTCCTCGCCGCCACCGCCAGGGAGGCCGCCCGCAAGGCCCGCGCGATGGTCCAGCGCAAGTCCGCCCTGACCGGTGCCGGGATGCCCGGCAAGCTGGCCGACTGCTCGGAGAGGGATCCGGAGAGGTGCGAGCTCTTCCTCGTCGAGGGAGATTCCGCCGGCGGCACCGCGAAGCAGGGCCGCGACAGGCGCATCCAGGCCATCCTTCCGTTGAGGGGCAAGATCCTCAATGTGGAGAAGGCCGCGGGGGACCGCGCTTTTGACAGCGAGGAGATCAGGAACATCTACACCGCCCTCGGAGTCACCGTCGCCCAGGAGGACGAGGATGGTGTCAAGAGGATGGATCTCAGCAGGTTACGCTACCACAAGGTCATCATCATGACTGATGCTGATGTCGATGGAAGCCACATCGCCTGCCTGATCCTGACCTTCTTCTTCCGCTACATGTTCGACCTCATCAAGAACGGTTACGTCTATCTCGCCACCCCTCCTCTCTACCTTGTCAAGAAGGGCAAGGAGGAAGTCTATTGCTGGACCGACGAGCAGCGTTTCGAGGCCACGGCCAGGCTTGGCAAGGGCAGCGAGAAGGGAGTGACCGTCCAGAGGTACAAAGGTCTCGGTGAGATGAGCGACGCTCAGCTTTGGGACACCACCATGGATCCTTCCAGGAGGCGCCTCCGCAAGATCACCATCGAGAACGCCGCCGAGGCTGAGAGGACATTCTCGATGCTCATGGGGGACGATGTCCCGCAAAGGAGGCAGTTCATCGAGGAGAACGCGCACTATGCTAATATTGACGCTTAAAGCCATAAGACATGCTTGACATTTTTGACAGGATCGAAAGAGATTCCGGCGGCCCTATCGGCCAGTATTTTGAGCAAGGTTTCGGTTATTACATGTACCCCCGCCTCGAAGGCGAGCTCGGGCCTCACATGACATTCAACGGGATTCCGGTCTTGAACTGGTCCCTGAACAACTACCTCGGCCTGGCCAACCATCCCGAGGTCAGGAAGGCGGACGCCCAGGCGGCGGCCGACTGTGGACTCGCTTACCCTATGGGAGCTAGGATGATGTCCGGCCACACCCGCTATCATGAGAAGCTCGAGAGGATATTCGCCGACTTCGAGAAGAAGGAGGACGCCTTCCTCTACAACTTCGGCTACCAGGGCATAGTCTCGACCATCGACGCCCTGACCGCCCGCCACGACGTCATCGTCTATGACGCCGAGTGCCACGCCTGTCTTCTGGACGGCATCAGGCTCCACATCGGCAGCAAGTACAAGTATCGCCACAACAACATGGCCGATTGCGAGAAGGTTCTCGCGAGGGCTTGCAAGGAGGCTGACGAGAACGGCGGTGGCGTCCTGCTCATCACCGAGGGTGTCTACGGCATGACCGGGGCCCTCGGCAAGCTCGACGAGATCGTGGCTCTCAAGAATAAATACAATTTCCGCGTCCTCATCGACGACGCCCACGGCTTCGGCCTCCTGGGTGAGCACGGAAGGGGCACCTCTGAGCATTTCGGCGTGATGGACGGGATCGACCTCTACATCGGCGCCTTCGCGAAGAGCATGGCCTCCATCGGAGGTTTCGTCGCCGGCCCCCACTCGGTCATCAACTTCCTGCGCGCCAACATGCGCTCCCAGATGTATGCCAAGTCTCTCCCGATGCCTCTCGTTCTCGGCAACATCAAGAGAATGGAGATCATCGACTCGCCCGAGGGCGACGAGCTCAGGGCGAAGTGCTGGAAGATCACCAGGGCCATCCAGCAAGGCTTCAAGGACGAGGGCTTCGACATCGGAGAGGCCCAGGCCTGCGTGACCCCCGTCCACATCAAGGTGGGAATAGCCCAGGCCACCAAGATGGCCAAGGATCTCAGGGAGAACTACCGCATATTCTGCTCGATGGTCATCTACCCGGTCATCCCCAAGGGAATGATCATATTCAGGATCGTCTCCACCGCCGCCCACACCATGGAGGATGTGGAATACACCCTGAAGGTGTTCAAGGAGATAAAGGCCAAGCTCGACGCCGGTCTGTACGACGGCGACGACATAGCCGCCATGACAGTCAAATAGGATGGACTACTTCAAGGACAAAGTCGTTATCGTGACGGGAGCCAGCTCTGGGATAGGGTTGGCTTCAGTCCGCTTGCTGGCTTCCCTGGGGGCTAAGGTCGTCATGGCCGCGAGGTCGTATGACAAGCTCCTCGAGCTGGCTCCCTCGGTCTGTCCCGACCCGGAAAGGATACTTTGCGTCAAGACGGACGTGACCAAGGACGGGGACTGCGCGAATCTCGTCGAGGAGACGGTTAGGAAGTTCGGCAGGATCGACATCCTCGTCAACAACGCCGGGATATCCATGAGGGCGATGTTCAAGGATCTTGACCTTGAGGTGATCCGCTCCCTGATGGACGTGAACTTCTGGGGCACTGTCCAGTGCACCAAGCACGCCCTTCCTTATCTGCTCGAGTCCAAGGGCCAGGTCGTGGGGGTGATCTCCATCGCCGGCTTCTCCGCCCTGCCAGCCAGGACGGGATATTCCGCCTCCAAATACGCTGTCCGGGGCTTCCTCGACACAATCCGTATCGAACACCTCAAGGACGGGCTTAATGTGCTTGTTTTCGCCCCAGGCTACACCGAGTCCAACGTCCGCAAGGCGGCCCTGACCGCCGACGGCACCCCTCAGGGCGAGACCCCTTTGAAAGAGGAGAAGCTGATGAGCGCCGAGGATTGCGCCCTCCATCTCGCCAAGGGGCTCCGGAAGAGGAAATCCCAGGTTGTGCTCACAGGACTCGGCAAGGCCACAGTGCTGGCCCACAACCTTTTCCCGAGATTGACCGACAAGCTGACCTATGGCTACATAGCCAAGGAGGCCGGCAGCCCTTTCAAGTAGAACGACATGACAAAGCCGGAAGTCAGAATAAACTACAGGATTGTTGTCCCCCTGGTCTTGATCTTCGTGATCCTGACCCTCGTGTTCCCAAGGAGCGCCAAGTTCGCCTATGACTACAAGAAAGGCTCCCCATGGACCCACGAGACCCTCCTTGCCCAGTTTGATTTCCCTATTCTCAAGACAGAGGAGCAGCTGAGGGAGGAGAGGAGCAGGAGCAAGTCGGCGACGGTCCCTTATTACAGGTTCCGCCAGGACATAGTGGACAACAACCTCAAGGCCGCCGGCGACCTTGATCTTGGGGAATATTCCTCACTCCGCCCCCAGATTCTCTCGGCTCTGGAGAATGTTTATTCCAGGGGAGTGGTCACTGACGAGGGTGTGAGGTTGGAGAAGGGCGAGGATCCCACTTCCGCCGTGATGTACATCCAGAAGGGCAAGCGCGCCACCAAGAGGCCGGCTTCCGAGGTCTACAAGGAGTCCGACGCCAGGGCCAGACTGCTCTCCGACGTGTCAGCCAAGCGCCAGAGCGCCAATGTGGACTCGGTGTTGAGGGCCGCCAGGGTGTATGACCTGGTCACGGCCAACCTTGACTACGATCCCAGGACGACAGACCTCGTCAACTCCGAGTCCTCCTCAAGGATCTCCACCACTCAGGGTTTCGTGAGCGCGGGCCAGCTGATAGTTTCCGAGGGTGAGATAGTCACCTCCGAGGTCGCCCAGATGATCGACTCCTACAAGGTGGAGTATGAGAACAACATGGGCTACGGAGGCCCCAAGATCCTTTTCTGGCTCGGCAACGCCCTCCTCGCCCTGGTCATCACCCTGCTGTTCTTCCTGGTCATCTATTTCCTCAATAAGAGGATATTCAAGGACACCAGGAGGTACTGGTACATGGTCCTGGTCTTCCTGATCGCCGCCCTGACGACGATGCTGGTCAACAAGTACGCTCCCAAGTTCCTGTACATGGTGCCGTTCACGCTGACCGCTTTGTACCTGGAGGCGTTCTTCAAGAACAAGATGAACCTTCCGGTCTGCGTGGCGTCATTCATGCCGTTGTTGATATTCCCCTCCAACGGGGTGGTACTGTTCGTGATGTTCACGGTCGCCAGTGTCGTGGCCGTCTTCGCGTTCAAGTATTTCAACCAGGGATGGCAGCAGTTCCTGACCGCCGGCATAGTGTTCATCAGCCTGATAATCACCTACTTCGGCTTCCGGTTTATCGGGATGGTCAGCGACGACCCCTATCAGGCCGTCCTGTTCATGTTCATCGGCTCGATGCTGAACGTGGCCGGCTACCCGCTGATCTACCTCTTCGAGAAGATGTTCGGGCTGGTCTCCAACTCCCGTCTGCTCGAGCTTTGCGACACCAACAACCCTCTCCTGAGGGATCTCGAGCAGAAGGCCCCCGGGACCTTCCAGCATTCACTCCAGGTCATGAATATGGCCGACGCCGCCGCCAGGGCCATCGAGGCCAACTCGCTCCTGGTCCGCGCCGGCGCGCTCTACCACGACATCGGAAAGATGATGAACCCGGCTTGTTTCATCGAGAACGAGAGCCTGTTGGGCAACGGCACCCGTTACCACGACGGGCTTTCCGCCAAGGAGAGCGCCATGGCCATCATCAAGCATGTCTCTGACGGGATGGCCCTGGCCAAGGAACGCAAGCTTCCTTCTCTCGTCTCCGATTTCATAAAGACCCACCACGGGACATCCAACACCGGCTATTTCTACACTAAATATCTCAACGAGGGCGGGGATCCCGCCGATGTCGACTGCTTCTTCTACAAAGGCTCCAAGCCCCGCTCGAAGGAGCAGGTGATCCTGATGCTCTGCGACAGTGTCGAGGCCGCCTCAAGGACCCTCAAGGACAACTCTCCCGAGACCTTCTCCCAGTTTGTGGAGAACATCGTCGCCGGGAAGGTCAAGATCGGGCAGCTTGACGACGCCGACATCTCGATCAAGCAGCTCAACACAGTCAAGGATGTCCTGAAAAACTACCTCTCGCAAATGTACCACGAGAGGGTGGAATATCCACACATGAAATAAGTAATCAGTAAAATAATAATTATGGAAGTTATTAAGAATCAGGTCGATGACCTGAACATCGAAGTCACAATCAACATCAAGGGCGAGGATTACGCCGAGAGGGAGAAGAAGAGACTCGCCGCCTACAGGAGGAACGCCGATTTCAAGGGATTCCGCAAGGGAATGGTTCCCCCTCAGCTCGTGAAGAAGATCTACGGTGACCAGGCCTTGTACGAGGCGATCAACTCGATCGTCTCCGAGGAGTTGGACAAATTCATCAAGGACAACGACCTTCACATCCTTGGCGAGCCCATCCCCAGCGAGAGCCAGAAAGACAATGAGTGGGTGGACGGGAACGATTTCGAGTTCAAGTTCGACCTCGGCCTTTCCCCGGCGATCGATCTTGAACTGACCAAGGATGACAAGATCCCTTCCTACAAGATCACCGTCACCGAGGCCGCCAAGGCAAAGATGAAAGAGAATATCTTCCGCCAGTACGGCCAGCTCGAGGAGGGTGAGGCCGCCGGCGAGGATGACTATGTGGTCGTGGACTTCAAGCAGGGCGAGAAGGTCGTCGAGGGCGCCTATGTGGCCGTGAATAAGGTTGAGGGAGCCGCCAAGGACAGTTTCGTCGGCGCCAAGGTGGACGACAAGTTCGAGGTGGATGTCAACGAGGCCTTCACCAACGAGACCGACAGGGCCTCCATGCTCAAGATGAAGAAGGAGGAGCTCGCCGAGATGGATCCCAAGTGGGAGGCTACCGTCGTGAATGTCAAGACTTTCGTCCCCGCGACCGAGAGCCAGGAGACCTACGACAAGATCTTCGGCAAGGACGCCGTGAAGACCCCCGAGGAGTTCGACGCCAAGATAGCCGAGAGGCTCGAGGCCGAGTACAAGCAGCAGACCGACTACAAGCTTTCCCAGGATCTCCGCAAGTACCTGGTCGAAAAGGCCGGTGTCCAGGTCCCCGAGGATTTCCTCAAGAGATGGCTCTATGAGAGCAATAAGGAGAAACTCTCCAAGGAGGAGGTCGACAGGGAGTTCGACTCCTTCCTCGGCGACTTCCGCTGGCAGCTTGTCCGCGGCTACCTCATGAAGAAACTTGACCTCAAGGTCGAGGACAAGGACATGCTCGACGCCGCCAAGGCCTACGCCTCCTATCAGTACGCCATGTACGGGATGGGCAACGTCCCCGAGCAATTCATCACCGACGCCGCGATGAATATCCTAAAGGACGAGCGCCAGATCCGCAACATCGAGGAAAGTGTTGAGAACGAGAAGGTTATCGCCGCCGTCAAGGAGATGGTGAGCCTCCCGTCCAAGAGAATATCCGAGGAGAAATTCCGCGCTTTGTGATATGGACGAGTTCAAGAAATACGCGGTTAAGGGCTTGGGGCTCAGCTCCATGACCATCGACCGTTTCCAGAAGGCGACAGACGCCTACATCAACCCGACCATCATCGAGGAGAGGAAGATGAACGTGGCCTCCATGGACGTGTTCAGCCGCCTGATGATGGACAGGATCATATTCCTGGGAGTCCCGATCGACGACGACGTGGCCAACATCATCCAGGCCCAGCTTCTGTTCCTCGCCTCCACTGACCCTTCCGCCGACATTTCCCTGTACATCAACACTCCTGGAGGCCAGGTGACCTCCGGTCTCGCCATCTATGACACGATGCAGCTTGTGGATCCCGACGTGGCCACCATCTGCACCGGTATGGCCGCCTCGATGGGCTCAGTCCTGCTTTGCGCCGGAGCCAAGGGCAAGCGCTCCTGCCTGCCCCACTCGAGGGTGCTGATCCATCAGCCTCTGGGTGGCGCCCAGGGCCAGGCCTCGGACATCATGATCGCCGCCAAGGAGATCGAGAAGACCCGCAAGGAGCTCTACGACATCATCTCCGAGCACTCCGGCCAGCCTTATGAGAAGGTTTTCGCCGACGCCGACAGGGACTATTGGATGACAGCCACCGAGGCTCTTGAGTACGGGATGGTCGACGAGATTCTCTCCAAGAAGGCCAAGTGATGGCTTCTAGAGGCAAAAACCTGAATCGTTGCATGTTCTGCGGCAGGACGGAAGACGAGGTCCCGTTCATGCTGCAGGGCGTCGACGGTTTCATCTGCAGCGACTGCGTCGAGCTGGCCCACGATTATCTCCGTGACGCCAAGATCATCTCCTCGCCGACTTCGTCCTCCACTGACAGGATCGAGGACGCTAACAAGCCCGCTGACATCAAGGCTTTCCTCGACCAGTATGTCATCGGTCAGGAGAGGGCAAAGAAGACACTCTCCGTGGCCGTTTACAACCACTACAAGAGGATCAACCACAACCTTGTGGACAAGCCCGACGACGGGGTCGAGCTTGAGAAATCGAATATCCTCCTCGTAGGTCCGACCGGAACGGGTAAGACGTTGTTGGCCAAGACTATAGCCAAGATGCTCGGGGTCCCGTTCACGATCGTGGACGCCACGGTCCTGACCGAGGCGGGCTATGTGGGCGAGGATGTAGAGAGCATCCTGACGAGGCTCCTTCAGGAAGCTGACTACGATGTGGCGAAGACCGAGAGGGGAATAGTCTTCATCGACGAGATAGACAAGATCGCCAGGAAGAGCGACAACCCCTCGATCACCCGCGACGTGTCCGGCGAGGGGGTCCAGCAGGCTTTGCTGAAACTTCTTGAGGGCAATGTGATCAACGTACCCCCGAAGGGCGGTCGCAAGCATCCCGAGCAGGAGTTCATCCACGTGGACACCCAGAACATACTCTTCATCTGCGGGGGCGCTTTCGAGGGGATCGAGCGCAGGATCGCGCAGAGACTGAACACCCAGGTGATAGGTTTCGGGGCCTCGAGGAAGCAGAGGATTGACAAGGACAATCTCCTGAAATATGTTGACGCCCAGGACATGAGGGCTTACGGCCTTATCCCCGAGATAATCGGCCGTCTGCCGGTCATCACCTACCTGGATGCCCTCGACAGGGACGCGTTGCTCCAGATCCTGACAGAGCCTAAGAACGCCGTCCTTAAGCAATACGCGAAACTGTTCGAGATGGACGGCATCACGCTCAGGATAGGGAAGGGCGTCAAGGAGTTGATAGTCGATACCGCCATTAAGAACAAGTTGGGAGCCAGAGGGTTACGCTCCATCTGCGAGAAGATATTCGACGACGCGATGTACGACGCCCCCTCCTCCGACAAGAAGGTCTTTACCGTCACCCTCGCCTACGCCAAGGAAAAACTCGCCGACGAGTTATAACATCCGGAATCAGATTTCCAGATCTATGTCCATAGTCTCGCCGGTGGCGGGATTATGGACATGTAGTTTATATGCCCCCGAAGGAAGCCCGAGGCGGATTATGGCCATATGGTTATTTACGTCCGAGTTATCGATCATGTTGCCATAGTAAGAATAGTCTTGACCACCAAAATTACCCAAAAAAGTTACATTGGAGATAATAATATTGTTATCTGTTTTTCGTGAAAGTGTCCAGCAAAGGTCTTTGTAAAGTTTAAAGAATAATGGCAGATCCCTATTAAACAACGAGTTTAAATAAGAGTCTGTTATCTCGAAATCCTTGTCATATCCAATCTCCAATAGTTCAGATAACGGGTGTTTTGTGAAAACAATCTGTTCATAACTATAACAAGGAAGTGGATTCCAAGTCTTCGAGTCATCTCCCAATGACGCCAAGCATATCCGGTCGCCTTCATCGATCGGGACACTGATTTTGCAGTTCGCGGAGAATAAATAGTCATTGATATCAGGATAATACGTGATGTCTCCTTTATTCGATATAACTTCTTTTACAATCCCGTCTTTATTGAATAACACAAACCTTATTTCTCTTAAGGTTTCACTAGCCGAGTTGTTGAGGAAATACGATCTAAGTGTGAATGACATTCCTTTGTGGTAGTCATGAGGAATTGTCAAAAGACCGAAGTGAACTGAAATATCGTCAGTACTGGCAGACTTCCCTTGATTGGGCATTATGTGAAAAGTAGCGAACTGGTCGGAATAATAGATAATCAAATCTTCCTCATGCCCATCAATAGGAGTTAAGATGAAAAAGCTTCTCCATTCAGAATTGAGATCGTGCCCGTGATTATGCATGATCGTCCTGCCACCAGCGAAGTTGCAACTGAAATAACGCCCGTTGTATCCGTCAATGACAAATGATTTAAAAAGCACCGGAAGCCCCTCATTAATGTCTCTTTTCACAAAGCCTTCCCACTCTTCAGCAAGATATCGTTCCCTATTCAGGAACACCATACTTTTGTCATAGTCGAAGTACTGAGTCAACTTTAGCGCGCTGTTGTAAATCGAGGATGAGCCGAATGGGGTGAATTTCGCCTGGCACATCACAGCCACGTCATAACATAGTCTTTCCAATTGAGCCACCTTTTCAGGAGGTATAGGATCAGGATCTAACGTGTTATTAAACCAATCCGGGTCATAATCCATTAAATCCCATTTGTAAGTGTGGCCCAAAGTTATGCCCTCAATATGGTATTGCTTGTCGTTATAAGTATAATCATAAGAGGGAAGTGTTCCAGTTCCCTGCTTTGGCCATTCATGGTATTTCATTATTGTGGCGATAGAAGCGGGTATATATCCAATCCTCGGTTTTTCCCCTTCAACCTCTTTTACCAAATTGTTAAAGGGACTATCTTGAGCCCAATGAATCGTTTTCAGTTGAACGGTATTCTCGGGATCCAAATCGGAGTTGGCCCTGGTTTCCGGGAAAGGAGCCCATCCTTTCGACCGGGCGAAACCGATGATGTCCGCGTACCATTGAAGCATCCCCATCATATTCTCTGGTATCTCGTCCCAGGAGGGAAAAGACGCGTTCAGGGAATATGCGAGCACAGGTCTCGCGACATCATCGGCGGAAACGATGGCGTAGCCACCTGTTTCACGCTCAAAGATATACATCGCCGGGGCCTCGTCGGCGGATCTCGTCTTGAAGTCCGGGAATGTGCCCAGAAGCTTGAATTCGCCGGGGCTGACCGATCTGGTCGCCACTTCAGCCGCGGAAAAGAAGGAGGCGGCCCTCTGACGCGCCTTTTCTACGGGAATCACCTTGGCCGAGGACAGTTGGACACTCAGTGCCAGAATCAATATAATTGCGAAAGATCTTTTCATTGTTCTGTCTCCTATTTGTTTATGTCCTTGAAACTGATTCTCATGCCGCTTTTCAGTTCGGTCATAGACACTTTCCTGGGATCATTGAGTTCAACCAAAACCGTGTGGGTGCCCGAGTCGTTATAAATGTGCCGCGAATCAGGCCGGTAGGATTCGACGAAACCATCTCCCCAGAACACATATCCCCAAAGATTCGTCCCCTCTATTTTTGGCAAAGTCGTTTCTTTGCCTGTGAACGAATATGAGAAGGCCGGGAGTCGCCCGAGCTGGCGCGCGTTGACTATGTCCGGTTCAGAGGAACCTTTGGGATAGACTAATATATGGCTGACTCTCGGTTCACCCCTCACCTCTAGTGGCTGTGCCGCCAAATGGAAACGCGAGTTTCCGGAAATCACTTCATTGCCGGTCAATGTGAGCCAATCATCTTCAGGCACCACCTTGTAGTTCTTTGGATCAGAACCCTCTACATCAAAGAAGGTTGAACTGCCATATCCCGAGAAATACAACGTGTCTTTAGTAATTAAGATGGAATAAGGATCCTGGGTCACGAGAAGGGTGTCAACCGCATTGGACTCGTCGTTCTTGAACGCTATCCAACCCTGACGCTCCTTGAAATAAGTGTTCTTGTCCACATTGAAACGGAAAGTGCTGGTGGACATTGACTTTGTCCTAGACTCCTGGATCCACTTGCAATCAGGGGAGATATGGACGCTGACAGAAACGTTATGTTGGACTTCGACGTTAAAGGAACCGCCCACGTGAGAGATTGAGATTTCTGAACCGCTGACAACTATGCTCGGAGAGGCTCCGTCTTGATAAACCTTTACCATTTCCGAGTTGGTCTCGCTTCGGAACAGGATACTTCCTTCTCGTTTACTGAACTCTTCGTTCCGCGAGACCCGGAAAGAAATCGAGGCTGATGTGACAGCCTTGGTCTCCATCGGCTGTATCCATGACTTGGATTCTTCTGAGATTATGTATTCATATGGTAAGTTTGCCCTCACATTAATGGTTATCACACCGCCTTTCTCTTTCACATCCACTCGGTTACTGGAGACAAGCACGGCGTCTTTCTGTTTCTGGGTCACGACAATGGTCCGGGTATCGTCTCCGCATGAGAATTTGATGTTGGCGCTTCTTTGTTCTAGTTCTCCGTTCTCCCTAACTGAGACTGTGATTGTCGCCTTCCCTCGTTTACCGTTCTCTGTTGAGAGAGAGCACCAGTCCTTGGTCCTGTCATTGACAAAGCTGGCCTTCCAATCGCCAGGAGCGTCTAAGTCAACCGAGGCTGTTCCTCCAGTGTACGGGAAATTCAGATTCAAATAGCCGGACGAGAATGACGCCTCCGCCTGTCCCGGCCGGAGAGACGCCTCATCGAAGTCTAATTCCTGCTTGCAGGCGGAGAACATCAGCGATGTGACCGCCAGCGTCAGGACACACAGGGTACGTATTGGGCACATTCTGTATTGATTAAAGTCTGACTTAATATGGGATTCAAGTAAAGATAGTGATAATAATAGTTTTATTAATTAAATTTGTCCATCAACCAATCGATATGAAAAGAATCCTGACTTTAACCACCGCCCTGCTGATCGTTGTGTCGCAGACCGTTTTAGCGCAGCGGGCGATAGAAAACTCATTCTCAAATCATGCGGATGATCTTGGGCAGGTTTTTATTGACATACCTTTGCTCACCCTTCCGGCTCAATCCCAGGCCTATAAGACCACTGGAGGATTCTTCCAGTCTTATATGAATCCAGGGATGGAGAACAGCCTCGCCTATTCCTCGGATCTTTACACCGCAGGGCATTTCGCCCTTAAGAAAGCCCTGAGGTTCGAGAACAGCACTTTCCTTGAGATATTCATGCAGAGGTTGGGAATAGCCGCTTTCGATGTCGCCGTGATGCAGTTGCCGCTTGGCGTCTCCTGGCTGCACGAGGAATATCACCGAGGGGTGATGAGTCAGTACGGTGTCAACAGTTTCAACGAAGTGTTGCTTTTCAAACTGGGATCAAGCACGATAGCGGTCAGTCACGAGACAGATGAGGAGATGGCGATGCTATGTGACCAGCATCATCCTGACTTCATACGCTTGATGGGCGCGGGCCACGAGGCTGTGGTGGATCTCAACCGCAATCTTCAGTCCAACCAGTTCTTTTACCACCAGAACCTGGATAACGAGACCCTGTACTGGATGCATTCGTTCCAGAATCTTCTGTACATAATGACTTGCGCCTCGGGTTCCGGTGACGATGACATGCGCGAGCGAAACGCTGTCGAGACTTCCATCGAGAACCGTGACTTCACCGGGATGGACATGAACGCCTGGATCCACGCCCTGTGCTATCCTGACACTCCATATTCGGCGAGAGGGATACACCCCAGCGGTGTCGGGATCAACCGGTACATAATGTATGACGACATACCCGAGGAGGGCCGTCAGTACCTGAAGGGACAGGCGCTCCTCGACTGCCTTAACTTCCTGTCTCCTATGATGATAGGCTTCTCGAGGTTCCGTCTGGCCAGTACCGGCAAGGGCGACTGGTACGGCAACTTCGCCTTCCGCCACTACCTGACATCATTCGGAAATGACGTCTCGCTGGACCTCTATCTTCAGTCTCCACGCTACAATCTCTACTCCACCCTGCACACCTACCACAACCACGACCATCATTTCGGAGGCATTGAAGCGGGGCTGATCGATTATCCGCTTATGGACGGGAAGATGCTGTTAGGTGGCACTGTTATGGGTTGGGTACAGCCGGAAGGGATGTCTTTCAAGACCTCTGACGGCAGTTTCGGAGGACTCTTGAAGACCAGGCTCAGCTACCACAACCGTTGTTTGGATCCCTATGCTGAAATAGGCTGGAAGAGCAAGGGCTGGGTGGCCGGGAACGTCAATCTTGGCTCCGGATTGTTCTGCAAGGCAGGTCTCCGCTGGCTGATAAGCCGTTAATTCAAAACAATCTTCTCCAGTTTGAGCATGAGGGCGTGGCGGTCCCAGTCGGCGCGGTTGGCGAAGACAAGGATCAGGACATCCCGCTCAGGATAGCGGGCGGCCAGGATCTTGAAGCCGCCGTTATCTCCTGTATGATAGATTTTTAGGGGAGAGGTGGCGGTGGCCGGCTCTATGAACCAGCCGTAGCCGTACCAGGTGTTAGGCCGGTTCTGGTAGTCGCTCCACGGGCTCCCGCTGACAAGGGTATGAGGAGTCATCGCCTTTTCCGTCTGGGCCGCGCTCAAGACCGTGTTGTCCCGGAGGGCCTTCTCCCATTTTGCGAACTCCCTGACCGAGGTGTAGATGCCTCCGTCAGGACGGGTAGCGAAGAACGTCTCCTCGCCGAAATCGTATTCGTACCAGTCCTTTTTCTCCGGCGCCTCTCCGGCGGTCCGTTCCTCGGGCATGTCGGAGACGTCGTCGTATTCGTAGCCGTGGGCCATCGAGGGTATCAGGTCCTGCCGGTCACGGTCGAAATAGACGGTCCTGTCCATTCCCGCGGGCTTGAATATGTTTTCGGCCACATATTCCGTGAAGGGCATCCCAGACACCTTCTCCACTATCTTCCCGAGCAGCACGTAGGTCGGGTTGATGTACTCGTAGGCGGTGCCGGGGGAGAAGTTCAGATGGTCGAGGTTTATCATATATTCGGTCGCCAGATCCTCGTCGCCGGCTATCTTCTGCTCCCTCGTGAGGTAGCCCCTCCCGTCCGGGACTCCCGAACTATGGGAGAGCAACTCCTTGATCCTGACCTCTTTCCATAAGGAATATTTGAATTCGGGGAAGTAGATCGCCACGGGGTCGGTGAGTTTCAGCAGCCCCTTTTCCTCGAGTTGGAGGATAGCCGCGGCCGTGAATTGCTTCGACACGGAGGCGATATTGAAGAAGGTGTTCCCGTCGATGCGGGCGCCGGAGCCGAGGTCGGCGAGCCCATAGCCTTTCTCGAAGATGATTTTGTCGCCCTCCATAACCAGCACGGCGGCGCCGGGCTCATTCTCCGGGAATATCGAGGAGCAGATCCCGTCGATCTGGCCGATCCGGGGATCCGGGCCGGAGCAAGCAGGAATAATCATGGCCAATGGAGTCATGACGCCCAATAATTTCAGGAAAAAGTGTGACATGCCGACTCAAATATACAAAATTTGTCTTAATCGATAATTTCGCGTATTTTTTCGTGAAAAAACATCTAGACATGTCAAAGAAAAGCACCGCGGTGGTGACCGCGTTGGTTCTCTTCCTGCTTGTTATAAGCCCTGGGTGCTATGAACCGAGGAAGACCTACCTCAATCCTGTCATCGCCTGGAACTGTCCGGATCCCACATTGCTGGACAACAGGGTCAGGGACGGCTATTTCTACGCCTATTCCACCAGATCCAAAGTGGACGATAAGCTTTACGAGATCCCGATCTACAGGAGCCGGGACCTGATCGAGTGGGAATGTGTCAGCGAGGCCTTCCCCGATGACACCCGTCCCTCCTGGGAGCCCGCCGGGGCCCTCTGGGCGCCCGACATCAACTACATCGGAGGGAAGTATGTGCTCTATTACGCCCTGGGCGTCTGGGGCGACCACGACAGGAGCGCCTCCGGGGTCGCCGTCTCGGATTCCCCGACCGGACCGTTCAAGGACCTGGGCATGGTGGTCAGCAGGGCTAACACCGGGGTCGGCAATTCCATCGACCCGGACGTTTTCGAGGACACGGACGGCAAGAAATACCTTTACTGGGGCAGCCTGAGGCACGACACCGACAAGGAGGTCGGCAGGAATTCGGGAATATATGTGGCCGAGCTGGCCGATGACGGCCTCTCGGTCAAGCCCGGCTCGGAGCCCGTCAAGGTCGCCGGAGACCTTATGGAGGGCGTCTTTGTCCATAAGAGAGGGAAATATTACTACCTCTTCGCCTCCGAGGGGACCTGCTGCGAGGGCAGTCTCAGCACCTATCATGTCATCGTGGGACGTTCCGAGAGTCCTTTCGGGCCCTTCGTCAGCCGGACCGGCAAATCGATGATCTGCGGCGACGAGGGAATATACGACGAGGTGATTCTCACCAAGGATCCCGGCGACGTGTTCTGCGGTCCTGGCCACAATTCCGGGATAGTCACCGATGACAAAGGCAACGACTGGATAGCCTATCACGCCTACTGGGAGTCGAACGGCTACAAAGGCCGCTGCATGAACCTTGACCGGGTCTATTGGACCAAGGACGGCTGGCCCTATTTCAAGGACGGGATCCCAGCCGCCTCAGCCGAGGCCCCAAGGTTTAGGAAATAATTGATTATTAAGTGATAATGAGCGATAAGTTGAGATTGCTTAGTCTGTTCTCCGGTTGCGGGGGGATGGATATCGGCTTCGAGGGAGGCTTCGTTTGCTTTAAGAAGTCAGTGCCTCCGGATTCCCCTTGGATAGAGCGTCCGATCGATGAGGATCTTGTTCTCTTGAAGGAGAACCGCTTCACCACGGTTTTCGCCAACGACATCCTCGAGGAGGCCTGCCTCACTTGGAACCAGTATATGTCCCGCGTCGGGAAAGACCCGTCCATCTACCATCTTGAGAGCATTGTCGATCTTGTCAAGCGCCACAATAACGGGGAGAAGGTTTTCCCTGAAGGTGTTGACATCGTGACCGGGGGCTTTCCATGCCAGGATTTCAGTTTGGCCGGGAAGCGCATGGGCTTTGACTCGTACAAGTCCCACGACGGGGCCAGACTCCCCGAGGAGGCTCCCTCGGAGGAGAACCGAGGCAAACTCTATTACTGGATGAAACAGGTGATCGACATCACCAAGCCGAAAGTCTTCGTGGCCGAGAATGTCAAGGGACTGACCAATCTCGGCAATGTCAAGGAGATAATCCAGAGGGACTTCGCCCAGGCCGACGGTGACGGGTACATTGTCTTGACTCCCAGGGTGTTGCATGCCGGGGACTATGGCGTCCCTGAGACCAGGGAGAGGGTGATATTCATAGGGATAAGGCGCTCCGCCCTGAAAGACGGGGTCGCCGGGGCGCTGGAAAGTGGAGACGTTCTAAGGGAGTATGACCCCTATCCCGCCCCGACTCACAAATGCTCGAAAGGCTCTGAGGGCACCTTGCCTCCGGTGACCTGCGGGGACATATTCAAAGGCCTGGAAGAGCCGGATGTGTCAGAGGATCTTTCCCAGAGACACTATTCCAAGGCGAAATACATGGGCCGGCACTGCCAGGGCCAGGCGGAGATCCATCTCGACGGCCTCGCCCCGACAATCCGTTCCGAGCATCACGGGAACATCGAGTACCGAAGGCTGTCCGAGGCTCATGGAGGGAAGAACCTTGAGGAACTCGCGGCCGGACTTAAGGAGCGTCGTCTCACCCCGAGGGAATGCGCGCTGATCCAGACATTCCCGCCGGACTATCCTTTCGTCTCCCTCAAGGCGAACTCAAAGCGTTTCCGGGTGGCCCAGTCCGGGGCCTACAAAGTAATCGGCAACGCCGTTCCGCCAGTCCTGGCCTTCAACATCGCCAGGCGTCTTCAGGATCTCTGGCCGGTGATCTTCAAATAACGTGTCATGGCGGACAAGATGACACCTTCGCAGAGGCATTACTGCATGTCCAGGATCAAGGGCAAGGACACGAGGCCCGAGATGAGGGTGAGGCGCTACCTGCACAGTAATGGATTCCGCTACTCGCTTCATTCAAAGCGACTTCCAGGGAAGCCCGACATAGTCTTGCGCAAGTACCATTCGGTGATATTCGTACACGGATGCTTCTGGCACGGCCATCCCGGATGCCCCGATTTCCGCCCGCCCAAGTCCCGTGAGGACTTCTGGAAAGAGAAGGTGCGTAGGAACAAGGAGAGGGACTCCGCCGAGATCGGGGCGCTTGAGGCGCTCGGCTGGAATGTCATCATCGTGTGGGAGTGCGAGCTGAAAAAGGCCCGTTTCGAGGCCTCGATGGAGAGGCTGACGGATCTGCTCAAGGCACGCCTCGAAGTCGAGCGGATCCATCACGTCCCGCTCTCCGTCAGAAAGTTGTCCAATCAGGATCCCGAGGGCTAGCCGTCCGTTTAGCCCTTATCGTCTCTCGATCGCTATCCATCCGAAGTTCCAGCCTTCGAGGGCGGGAACCGTCAGGATGTGGTCCTCCCCGTCGCGAACGGCCTTCAGGACACGGTCACGGCAGCCTTGCTTCTTCCACACGAACTTTGGGGTGCCTTCCCCGGGACCAAGCCGCAGGCGGAGGGTGTAGGAATCCTCCTGGGATATGCTGCAATTGAGGATCGCCACAGACCTCAGGGACCCGTCGTCACCGGCGCGCGGCACCACGGCAGCCTGGGCGAAACTCTCGAGAACGGCGGGAAGGGCGTCTCCGGATGCCCAGTCGAAGGCGTGGAGGAGGGCAAGGCGGTACGCCCCGTTGAAATTCGCGCTTTCTGTCAGGGTGACCGTGATGGTGGGCGCCACGACAAGGCGGGCTCCGTTCTTTTCCATGAAGCGGAAGCGCTTCAGGGCGTCGCTATACCTCCATCCGGCTGAAATGGCGGGGTTGTCGTAGTCGCCGACGTCCCGAACCGGCGCTTCCGTTGGTTGGTAGCCTTGGGTCAATCCCCTCTCGTTCAGACGCTTCCAGCAAGCCTGGTCGATGACGAGGCCGCGGCTGTCCAGAAGATCCGACAACTCGTCGTCATCCATTCCCCGGATCACTTCCTCGTCCAGCATCAGGACCGGGCTATCAGGATCCTCGGGGGCGAAAGGAATTCCAAGCGCCTCAAGCTCAATGGCTTTCGAGCCGGCTGACGTGCGGATCCAAGCCCAAGGATCCTCTCCCGGCTCAACATCGCGTAGGACAAGGTTCCGGCTGATGTAGGGATCAATCCCGGCTGGCAGGGTGCCACGGTTGAAGGCGGCGTACTCACTGGCGAAAGGCTTCCATTCGGAAAGGGCCTTGAAATAGTGGTCGGCGTACCAGGAGACAGGCTCCCCGTTGCCGCAGATGATCGCGTAGCTCATCTGTGTGGCGCCCATCGAGAGGTAGAGCATCGTCTCCAGGCAGACGCTGCGGGGCGATTTGCCTGTGGCCTTGTGGAGATAGCCTTCAATCTCCGGGGCGATCTCGGTGATTCCGGGATCCAGGCGGCGGATCTGCCGCGCGATGCCGAACGCCTTCTCTATCATCCCCCGGGGGGCGTGGTCGTCATAGAATCCGTGGCCGGGCCTTGACACAGGCTCAAGTCCCGTCTCCTCCCTCATCGCCCTGAACATCGGGTTCCAGTCCCATCCCTCCAGTAGCTGGAAATGGAAGGCGGTGTGCTGCAATCCCATACGAGTCTCAGGGGAGACCCGGTGGACTCCTTTGGAAATGGCCCTGACGATGCCGGCCAGGCTCTCCTGGCCGAAAGCGATCCACTCGCTCCTTATCTTCCCGTCCCCCTCGTTCGCTATCAGCGCCTCGACCAGGCTGCCCCGAGTGAAGTTGTGGCCATATTCCTTGTTGAATTCCTCAATGCAGTCGTCGCAATAGCAGCCCATCGGTGCCGGAGGGTGGTTCGTCACGCGCAGGTCGTCATCGAGGTAAAGGCTGTGTGGCCTCGTCTCACGGACATAGGGCGCGAAAGCCTCCTCCATGAAGGCCAGATAGTCTTCCTGCCTCGGGCAGTTCACCGATCCTGTCACCTCCCCGTTCGGGCCTACCATCGTTCCCCAGTGGATTGTTGTGTCTTTTACCGGGCCGAAGGCGACCGCACCGTCACCGTGCCCCAGCGCGACAACCTGGAGCGAAGGGATTATCCCGGCCTTCCTGAACTTCTCCGCGGCCTTTCCCATCGCCTTGGCGGAGGGCTCGTGCCAGGGAAGGGTGTGGGTGGCGGGCGATTCAGAGCAGAACCACACCTCGTCGCAGAAGTCATATTTCCGGAAGGCTTCCAGCAACTGGTCAGTGAGGGTCGTGTCTTTGTGATGGGCGGGCCAGAGGCGGACCATCATCCTGAAATCGCTGTCATTCACCTTCTTGTCCGAGCAGCCGCACAGCAGGGCGCCGACGAGGATTATCAAGAGGAAGAACGTTCTTTTCATATTCCTTAGTTCTTAATGAATAAACTTGGACATCTCATTTAACACCTGGCGGTGAGGGCCGCCGCTTTGGCCGCCGCCTCGGCGAAATCCTCCCCGCCGGAGGCGTAGATCACACCCCTCGAGGAGTTGATAAGCAGTCCGCCTTTGGCGTTGGAGCCGGCGGAGATCACCTCCTCCGCGCTTCCTCCCTGGGCGCCGACCCCGGGGACCAGGAAGAAGTTGTCAGGGCAGAAGCCCCTGATTTCCTTCAACTTGTCCGCTTTAGTGGCCCCGACGACGAACATCATGTTCTCGGGGGTGGAGATTCCAATCATCTTCTCGATGACAGTCCGGTAGAGGGGCTTCCCGTTGCCCTCAACTGTTTGGAAATCAGAGGATGAAGGGTTGGACGACAGGGCGACCACGATGGCGAAGCGTCCCGGATATTCAAGGAAAGGGGTGACAGTGTCGGTCCCCATGTAGGGCGCAAGGGTCACGGCGTCGAAATCGAAGGTCTCGAAATAACTCTTGGCGTACATCCTCGCCGTGTTGCCGATGTCCCCCCGCTTGGCGTCGGCTATTATGAACTGCCCCGGATGATTAAGACGGATGTGCTCGACCGTCTTCCCGAGGATTGTCATACCCTCGGCCCCAAGGCACTCGTAGAACGCGAGGTTCGGCTTGAAAGCCACGCAATAGGGGGCGGTGGAGTCGATGATCCGGCGGTTGAACTCAAGGATGGCCTCGCCGACGCTCCTTCCGGCCTTGACACTATCCGGGACCTTGTTCCAGTCGGTGTCCAGCCCGACGCAGAGCATCGTGCCCTTCCTCTTTATCTCTGAATATAATTGATCGGTTGTCATGCGTAATATTCGTGGAATTTCGCGATGGACTCCATCCCTGCGAAGAACTGCTTGAGCAGGTAACTCTCGTTAGGTGAGTGGATTGTGTCTCTCTCGAGACCGAATCCCATCAGCAGCGGGTCGGTCCCGAGGATCTTCTTCATGTCGGCCAGCACGGCGATGCTTCCGCCGCCGCGGCTCGGGACAGGCTCAACGCCGTAGACCTCCGTCATCGCCTTGGAGGCCGCCTGGAATGCTGTTGAGGTGATCGGGATAAGGAAGCCTTCTCCGCCCTCGCAGGGCTTGACCTCGATCTTGCAATATTTCGGGGCGATTTTCTCAAGATGCTTCTTGAACAGCCTGGTGATCTTCGCGCTTTGCTGGTTCGGGACGAGCCTCATCGAGATCTTGGCATGGGCCACGGAAGGGAGGACCGTCTTGGCGCCCTCGCCCGTGTAGCCGCCCCAGATCCCGCAGACATCCAGGCAGGGCCGGATGCCGATCCTCTCAAGGGGAGTGTAGCCTTTCTCCCCGCGGAGGGCCTTCACCCCGACTGAATCCTTGAACTCCTCCATGTCGAAAGGAGCCCTGGCTAATCGCGCCCTGTCGGCCTTTGAAAGCTCGACAACGTCATCGTAAAAGCCTGGAACAGTGACTCTTCCGTCCTTGCCGATAAGGCTGGAGATCATGTCGCAGAGAGTCTGGATAGGATTCGCCACGGCGCCCCCGTAATGCCCGGAGTGCAGGTCGTGGTCCGGGCCTGTCAGGGTGACTTCAAGATAGGCCAGACCCCTCATCCCGCAGTTGATCGAGGGCACTTTCTCCGAGATCATGGTGGTGTCGGAGACCAGGATGACGTCCGATTTCAGGAGTCCCTTGTTCTGCTTGACCCAGGCCGGCAGGGAGGGGCTGCTTATCTCCTCCTCGCCCTCGAAGATGAACTTGACGTTATGATTGAGTTTCCCGGTCCTGACAAGATATTCAAAAGCCTTTATGTGCATGAATAACTGGCCCTTGTCGTCGTTGGCGCCTCTCGCGTAGATGGCCTCCCGCCCGGTGGGGTCTTTCTTGATGACGGGCTCGAAGGGGTCGGTGTCCCATTTCTCGAGCGGCTCCGGAGGCTGGACGTCGTAGTGGCCGTAGACCATCACGGTCTTTAGTCTCGGATCGATGATCTTCTTGCCGAACACCACCGGATTGCCGTCGCTCGGATAGACTCCGGCCTCGTCTGCCCCGGCCTCCACGAGCAGGGCGGCCAGCCTTTCGGCGCAACGCCTCATGTCCTCCTTGTTCTCTTTCTTGGCGCTGATCGAGGGAATCCTGAGGAGGGAGAAAAGCTCGTCGAAGAAGCGTTCCTTATTTTCTTGAATATACTGTTTCATATCGCTTTATTATTGATTATCAACCGAATATCACTCTGCCGGCCTTAGGCGACAGAACCTTCTTGGCGGCCGCCACTATCAGCCAGGAAGCCGCCAGGGCGCAGACCGCGCCGCAGGGAATCTGGATGGCGAGCGGCACACCCAGCGCCCGCATAAGCAGTATTCCCGGACCGATGAGGAGATAATGGATCATGTATATTCCGAAACCGCACTTCGTGAGGTTGGCCAGCAAGGACTTGACCTTCTCGTTCCCGATCCTTATTTTCTTACAGATCAGGAATATGGGGATGACCATCAGCACCACGTTGAAGGAGTTGAAGGTCCAGAAGAGTTCGGCCATCGGCTCGGTGTAGCCGGGGATGCCGGTCATGTGCCTGAAGCCGGCGAAGGTGAAGAGGTAGCCGGCCACGAACATAGGGACGCCCCAGAGCAAGGTCTTGGAGAGGCTCCAGTCAGTGTCCTTAAGATAGTGCCCGAGAAGGAGGTAGCCGTTAAAGCCCGCGAAGTAGTACAGCGCCCCGAACTGGTTCCAGGGGCAGGAACCCCAGAGGTAGGGATCGATGTAGTAGTTGTAGTAGGGGAGGACCAGGGTGACGCCCCAGGCGATGAGGAACCATCTCTTGGCCTTCCTGCTGGCCTTCTCCACCCAGGCGGAGAAGATGGGGATGTAGAGGTACAGGCCGATGATGAGGTAGATGTACCACATGTGGACGTCAATGCTGGAATAGTTCAGGGGAATCCTGGCTATGTGCTTGAGGCTCAAGGGTAAGCTCTGCGCGAGGAAGTCCTCGTCGGCGTAGGGGATGAAGTCCCTGACGGTGTCCGCCCCGCCCCCGAACAGTTTGATGACGACCGGGAGCAGGCAATATGCCACCGACCAGATCAGGAAGGGCCAGAACACCCTGGATATCCTCTTCTTGTAGAAGGGCCCGACGGGACCTTGCTGGGGGAGCAGCAGGGCGCCGGTCAGCATCACGAACAGAGGGACGCAGGGCCTCATCATGCTGCCCCAGAAGGCGCCCCAGAACTTGATGTCGGCCAAGGCCGCTATCCCGTCCTGGGCGTAGTTGAACGGGTCGGCGCTGTGGCAGCACACCAGCAGGTACATCGCCACCAGCCTGACGAGGTCGTACCAGACGACTCTTTCCTTATTCTCAATCATTTCTGTTGATTTATTCATCTGAATATTTCCGGAGAGCTTCCAGCAGGGCGTCCGTGTCGCCCAGAAGGTTGTGAAGGCCATCCTCGGACAGGACGCCTCGCTTGAGATCGGCGGGGATCCTCCCGGCCTCGTCGGCCTCGAAGTCCCTAAGCCACATCCCGGAGGATTGATACTCCTCGAGCGACTTGATCTCATCTTTCAGATTCTCAAGCGCTTCCAGATCCTCTTTAAGCCTCTCCACCGTTTCCCTCACCTTGTCGTAGGCCGCTTCCATCTCCGCTATCCTGGAGATTGTCGCCTCGTCAGCCGTCGCTTTCCTTATCATGATTTGAAGTGTAGAATGAATTCACACAAAAATAACGAAATTACTCCCAACGAGCAATACCGGGAAACTTACCTATTTTGGTAAACTTTTTTCAGGACGATACACCCTGCCAAAAGATAGCTGGTACGCAAAATATTGAATAACAATCATTTCTTGAAACAGATGGTGCCGTTTCAGGCACCATCTGTTTTGTTAATCTTTTGTTAATCAATCAGTTATGTACCAGCCTTTCATTCGACTTTTGAGAAGGGACGTCTTCTCGCCTTGACAAGGCGCCTTCAGGCGCCGCCATTTCGGGTCAAGTGGACAAATAGTAGGATAGAATAGGCTTCGATTTTCACTAATGGACAAAAAGTAGGATGGACTGGGCAACAGCCGGGAGCGAGGAGAGCCTTTCCATCGAGCTCCCCGCAGCTCCCGGTCTGTAGCCGCCGGAG
>JAFROJ010000019.1 GCA_017429765.1 Bacteroidales bacterium
CAAGGAAGTGCTCTTCGATCCCAAGGTCACCAACTGGATGACCTCCTACGACGGCCGCAACCAGGAGCCCACCGAACTCCCCGTCCGCTTCCCCCTCCTCCTCGCCCAAGGTACCGAAGGCATCGCCGTCGGCATGGCCTCCAAGATTCTCCCCCACAACTTCAACGAACTCATCGACGCATCGATAGACATCCTGGAAGACAGGGATTTCACCATCTATCCCGACTTCCCCACCGGAGGATACGCCGACTGTTCCAAATACAACGACGGCCGCAGGGGCGGAATGGTGAAGGTCCGCGCCAAGATCGACAAGATTGACAAGAACACCCTGGCCATCACGGAAATCCCTTACGGAAAGACCTCCGAGATCATCAAGGATTCCATCGTCAAGGCCAAGGAGAAGGGCAAGATCAAGAAGATAGAGGACATGACCACCGAGAAAGTGGAAATCGTCATCCACCTCCCCAACGACGTCTCCCCCGACAAGACCATCGACGCCCTCTACGCCTTCACCGACTGCGAGGTGAACATAGCCCCCAACGCCTGCGTCATTTCCGACGGCAAGCCCCAGTTCCTGAGCGTCAAGGACATACTGATCTACGACACCTTCCACACCAGGGACCTCCTGGAGCAGGAACTGAACATCAGGCTGGGCGAACTCCAGGACGAGTGGCATTACGACACCCTCGAGAGGATATTCTTCGAGAACCGTGTCTACAAGATCCTTGAACAGGACCAGAAGAGCTGGGAGCAGCAGGTCCAGGACATCTTCGACAAGATGAAGGAATATCAGGACATGGTCCGCCGGGAGATCGTGATGGATGACATCCTCAAGCTCGTTGAAAAGCCTGTCCGCAAGATATCCAAGTTCGACACCAAGGCGATGGACGAGAAGATCGCTTCCATCGAGGCCGAGATGGAGAAGGTAAAGGACAACATCGAGCATATCACCGAATATACCATAGCCTGGTTCAAAGGTCTGAAGGCCAAGTACGGCAAACCTTTCAAGCGCCTCACCGAGATTTCCGCGTTCGAGACCATCGCCGTCACCAAGGTTGTCAGCAATAACGCCAAGCTTTACGCCAACTATGAGGAGGGCTTCGTTGGCCTGAACCTCAAGAAGGACGACAACGGTGTATTTGTCTCCGACTGCTCCGATCTCTCTGAGATCTTAGTGATATCCAAGGACGGCAAATACCGTATCACCAAGGTCACCGATAAGGCCTTCTTCTGGAAGGACCTGCTGTATGTCGGAGTATTCAACAGGGGCGATGAGAGGACCATCTACAACGTCATCTACCGTGACGGAAAGACCTCTGTGTCATACGCCAAGAGGTTCTCAATCACGAGCGTGACAAGGGACAAGGACTATGACATCACGACCGGGAAGGAAGGATCCAAGATTCTCTGGTTCACCGTCAACAATAACGGCGAAGCCGAGAGCGTCAGGATTTACCTGCGTCCTCGTCCGAAGCTTAAGAAGACGCAGATGGAGTACGACTTCTCGACCCTCGCGATCAAAGGTAAGACCTCCAGAGGCAACCTCGTGTCCAAATTCGCGATCTCCAAGATCCAACTCAAGAGCAAGGGTGTATCCACCATCGGCGGCAAGGACATTTGGTTCGACGCTGATATCCAGAAGCTCAATGACGAGCAGAGAGGACTGTACCTCGGTGAGTTCGGCCCGGAGGACAAGGTTCTGGCCATATTCAAGGACGGCACGTTCTACACCACTTCCTTCGATGTCTCGAACCGCTATCAGGGAGATATCCTGAGAATAGAGAAGTTCGACCCGGACAAGACTTACACCGCCCTTTATTGGGATGCCGCCGCAAAAGCCTTCTATGTCAAGAGGTTCAGTTTCGTGCTCAGTGACAACACCCCTCAGTCTTTCATAGCTCCGGGCGCCAAGTCCTACCTGGTGGAGATTACCGATGACAAGCATCCGCAGTTCCAGGTGGTATTCGGCAAAAAGTATGAGCACAGGGATCCGGAGAATATTGATGCTGAGGAGTTTATCGCGAAGAAAGGCTATACCGCCAAGGGTAAGAAGTGCCATCAGTACGACCTGAAGAAGGTCCGCTTCATAGAGCCGCTTGACAAGCCGGAGCCCATTGAGCCTGAGGATATTCCAGAAGCTGACGAAGCTGGACAGCCGTCCGAGCCCGGCCAAGTCCATCCTCGCTCTGCTGCGGCTGAGTATCGCCTTGACCCGGAGGCCGCTCCGGACGTCGAAAAGGACGTTGAGACTTCCGATGCGCCGATCGACATTATGCCTGACGAGCCGGCCGGCGGCCTCCCCGACATCGACGACCTCCCCACCGAAGGTGACTTCTTCGAGCCGACGCTGTTTTGATCTTCCCACAAGCTAACCGCCGACCAATGAACAGATTCCTCCTACTTGCGACGCTCCTGCTCGCTTCCCTGTCATTAAACGCCCAGGCGCTTGACACCAGGCCGGAGGGCTTCTGCCACGTCAAGGACGGACTTCTCCGTACCCCCGGCGGCGACATCCTGTCCCTCTGGGGAGTAAACTTCCAGACTCCCCAACCATGGGAGGCCAAAAGGCTGGGGAATGTCGGGATCGGCGACGACGAGGAGTCCCTTAACGCAGTCACAGACAACAATCTCGACGACGTGGCCCTTCTCGGGGCCAACCTTCTTCGTTGTCCCCTGTCTCCCGCGGCGTTCACGGACGAGAAGGGCAACCTCCTGGAGACATCCTTCCTCCACGCCCTGGACCACCTTGTCGCCCAGGCCGAGGCGCGCGGGATGTACCTGACCCTGACCTTCATAACCCCCATGGGCGGCGACTGCCCCGGTACGGCATGGGTCGGGACCAAGTACGAGTCCAAAATGACCTGGATCCATGATCCGGAAGTGGTCTCCTGCAGCAAGAACTACATCTCGCAGCTTGTCAACAGGGTCAACCCTTGCGACGGGATAGCCTACAAGGACAACAAATCGATAGCTTTCTGGGAGATAATCAACGAACCGGAGATGTTCTCCTACCAGGACATCGAGGATTCAGGTTATTCCCAAGCCTACCATTCCTGGCTCTCGGAATCCGGGAAAGAAGACTGCGCCGAAAACTACGCCGCCTACAGGACCTGTCTCGTGCGGTCGTACATCGACGACATGACCGACCTGCTGAGGGAAAATGGCGACCGGCACCTCG
>JAFROJ010000020.1 GCA_017429765.1 Bacteroidales bacterium
CATACCCATCTTGTAGGCCAGTGATGTGCCGACAACCAATTGGGGAAGCTGCCCTTTGTGCAGGGAGAAATCCCCGGCTGTCATATGACCGGCCAGCGGCGACTCCTCCTCGTACGCCTTGTCAACTCCTTTGGCTTTGGCGACCCCCTGACGCCCGTCATAGTCCACGAACACGTTCTCCTCGAGTATCTTGTAACAGCCCTCGATCTCGGGGACAGCCTCAAGCCGGGCCATCGCTTCCTCCTCCGGGATGAAAACTTTCCCCTTGGCCGGAATCACGAGGATGTCCGGCTCAACGTTGCCGAGGGTCGACCTGACCAGGTCGTCGAAGCCGTTGTAGATGGAGAGGATTATGATCAAGGCGGCCGTGCCGATAGCCATGCCCACGGCGCTGATCGCGGAGATTGTGTTGATCACATTGTGTGACTTCTTCGCGAACAGGTACCTTCCGGCTATGAACAGCGGCAGGTTCATGTCTTCTATTCAGGCTTGTAGGAATCCTTCAGGGCCGTTGTCTTGTTGAAGACCGGCTTTTCGGGCGTGCTGTCAGGATCCTTGAAATAGTAGCCGGTACGCTCGAACTGGACGGCTATTCCCGAATTGTCCTCCAGAAGGGCGGGCTCGGCGAAACCGGTCAGGACCTTGAGTGACTCGGGGTTGAGGAAGTCCTTGTAGTCCATGCCCTCGGGGATCGAGTTCATGTCCTCCTTGGTGAAGAGGCGGTCGTAGTCGCGGATCTCGATCTCCTTGGCGAAAGAGGTGGAGACCCAGTGGATGGTGCCCTTGACGGAGCGCCAGACCTCGCCTCCGGGCCTCGTGGACGGGTCGTAGGTGCACTTCAGTTCGACCACGTTCCCCTCGGCGTCCTTGACGACCTCCTCGCATTTGATGATGTAGGTGTATTTCAGCCTGACCTCGCCTTCCGGCTTGAGCCTGAAGAACTTCTTGGGGGCGTCCTCCATGAAGTCGTCCCTCTCGATGAAGAGTTCTCCCGTGAACGGGACCTTCCTTGTGGCTCCCTCCGGCTCGGCGGGGTTGAGGGGGCAGTCGAACCACTCGACCTTGCCTTCCTCCCAATTAGTCAAAGTGACCTTCAGGGGCTTCTGGACGACCATGTACCTGTTCGCCCTGGCGTTGAGATCCTGGCGGACGCACCACTCCAGGAGCTGGATGTCCATCATCTGGTCGCGTTTGGAGACTCCGATCTTCTCGCAGAACATCTTGAGGGCCTCGGGGGTGTAGCCCCTGCGCCTGACTCCGCAAAGGGTGGGCATCCTGGGATCGTCCCAACCCGAGACCATCCCTTTCTGCACGAGCTCGAGGAGCTTGCGCTTGCTCATGAGGGTGTAGGTCAGGTTCAGCCTGGCGAACTCGTACTGATGGCTGGGGTAGATCCTGAGGGCCTGGATGAACCAGTCGTAAAGGGGCCTGTGGACGTCGAACTCGAGGGTGCAGATCGAGTGGGTGATGTGCTCTATGGAGTCGCTCTGGCCATGGGTGAAGTCGTACATAGGGTAGATGCACCACTTGTCTCCAGTGCGGTGGTGGGAGGCGTGCTTGATGCGGTAGAGGATGGGGTCGCGGAACATCATGTTGGGCGAGGCCATGTCGATCTTGGCTCGAAGGACCTTCTCGCCGTCGGCGTATTTCCCGTCCCTCATCTCCCTGAACAGACGGAGGTTCTCATCCACGCTCCTGTTCCTGTAGGGGCTCTCGGCGCCGGGGGTCTCAACGGTGCCGCGTCCCTTGCTGATCTCCTCCTGGGTCTGGTCGTCGACATAGGCGATGCCCTCCCGGATCATCTGCTCGGCCCACTCGTAGAGCTGGTCGAAATAGTCGGAGGCGTAGAGTTCCTTGTCCCACTTGAAGCCCATCCAGCGGATGTCCTCCTTGATCGCGTCGACATATTCAGTGTCCTCCTTCGTGGGGTTGGTGTCGTCGTAGCGGAGGTTGGTCTTGCCGCCGTATTTCTCGGCGAGACCGAAGTTGATGCAGAGGCTTTTGGCGTGGCCGAGGTGGAGATATCCGTTGGGTTCCGGGGGGAAGCGGGTCATGACGCTGTCCACCTTGCCGGATT
Organism: Bacteroidales bacterium; assembly: GCA_017429765.1. GTDB lineage: Bacteria > Bacteroidota > Bacteroidia > Bacteroidales > UBA932 > Cryptobacteroides. Next base: position 2,078 of record JAFROJ010000020.1, read on the forward strand.
TAAGGTCGTCCTCGATGATCTCCTCAAGGAAATTGAGTTTCTTCGTCTCTTCCATTTTCGATGTCTGTTTCAATCCCGCAAAATTACAAAAAAATCCGCCGGTTTCACTTTCCCAGGACCGTCTTTTCGGCCACAGAGCGGAGGAAGGCGGCGACATCCGGGTCCACCCCGCAGTCGGCAGGCTTCCCGTGGAAAGGTTTTCTGGTGATTATCAGATAGTTGACGCAGGCTTTCAGGTAGGCTCCCTCAAGGGATTGGTGATGCTCGTCCGGGCCGAGAAGTCTCACGTCCGGCCTTATCGCCTCGGCGGCCGTGAAAGCGTCCCCGATGGGCGAGACCTTGACATGGCTCTTCCTGGCCATCTTCCGTACGCCTTTGACGAGGTGGCGCTCAAGATTGTCCTTAGTCCCGAGGCCGCCTGCCTCGAACCCGCTGTACGACCAGGTCCGCTCAAGAAAGACCTTGCAGCCTGGAGAGGAGGTCAACACGTTCTTTTTCAATGTCTTGAGATCCTCCAGAACGGTCTTGTCCCTGTCCCTTGAGTATCTGGCGGGGTTGGAGCTCTGGTCTTGGAGGAAGGCGTAGTCATAGCCCCCGAAATCAACGGCCGCGCGGGAGTCCTTGTTCTCCAGGTGCCGTCCGAAAGTGTAACCTCCGGCAAGGTATTTCCCGACCTGGATGTCCAGGCCCTGGCTTGAGGCGATCTCGCGGAGCATGGTGTCCGTGCCGTTGACGTAGGTGAATGAGTTCCCGACGCAAAGCACCCTGACGCCGCCCGGAGCGGATTCGCCCGGAAGTTGGAATTCCTGTGAGAAGGCCGCGAGAGAGAAGATCAGGCAGGCCGTGAGTGAGATGATGGTTCTTTTCATGATTTTCTGGTTTCTTTACGCGAATATACCCAAAAGCGTCCCGCTTTTGACTATATTTTTTGACTATATTTGTAAAATAAACATCCGGACATGATCAAGTCAATGACAGGGTACGGCAAGGCGGAGGCCGTCCTGGAGACAGGGAAACTCACCATCGAGATAAAGACGCTCAACGGGAAGAACTCCGACGCCAACATAAAGACCCAGCTCCTTCCCAAGGACAAGGAACTGGCCGTGCGCCAGATGATCTCAGAGTCGCTGGTGAGGGGGACTATCGATTTCTTCATGACCTGGGAGCCGGGAGCCGGCGCCGCCAAACGGGTGAACCCGGATCTCGTGAAGGAGTATTTCGGTCAGATGAAGGAGATCAGGAACAGCCTGACGAGTTACCGCGCGTCCGCTTTCGGGGAGCAGGCCAGGATGGACAACGAGCTGCTCGCCTCCATCATGCGTTTCCCTGACGTGATGGACAACTCGCGCCAGGACGTGGTCACTGAGGAGAACTGGCCCCTGGTCGAGAAAGCGATAAAGACGGCCCTGGACGCTGTCAATGAATATAGGGCCAAGGAGGGTAAGGCCCTTTACGAGGATGTCACCGGGAGGGTCAAGGGTATATTGGCCCTCGAGGACGAGGTTGAGGCCCTGGAAGGGGAAAGACTGGAGGCTGTCCGGTCGAGGCTCACCAGGAACCTTGCCGACCTGGAGCAGAAGGTGGATCCCTCGCGCTTCGAGCAGGAGATGATCTTCTATCTTGAGAAACTGGACATCAACGAGGAGAAGGTCCGCCTCCGCCAGCATTGCGGGTATTTCCTTGACACCATCGACTCTGAGCCCTATCCCGGGAAGAAGCTCGGTTTCATCATCCAGGAGATGGGACGCGAGATCAACACCACCGGCTCGAAAGCGAACCACGCCGGCATCCAGAAGCTCGTTGTTCGGATGAAGGACGAGCTCGAGAAGGTCAGGGAGCAATCGATGAATATTCTCTAAGCCATGGACACGAGTGTCATTATAGTTGTTCTTGCGGTTGTTGCCTTCCTGGCTGTCGCCGCCATGGTCGCCGTCATCTTCTGGAGCTCCGGGGAGCGCCGCAAGCTTTCGAGGCGCCACGAGGAGGAGGAAGACTCCCTGCGTGAGAGGATAACCGCCCTTTCCAGCGAGAAGGCGGCCGTGGAGAGCCTGCTCTCCGCGAGGGAGGAGTTTGAGGAGAGGCTGAAGGAGGAGAGGGACAAGGCGTTCAAGATGCAGAGCGAGCGCCATGACAAGGAGATAGCCGGCATGAAAGACGCTTTCAAGGCCCTTTCGGCGGAGAACAGCGCGGTGTTCAAGCGCCAGAGCTCGGAGACTATCTCCGACTTGCTAAAGCCCATAAAGGAGAAGTTCGAGGCGTTTGACAAGACGGTGCGGGAGTCTCAGAAGGAGAACGCCGCCCAAAGCGAGTCCCTTAAGGCGAACATCGAGACGGTGCTCAAGCACTCCAAGACCGTGGGGGACGAGGCCAGAAACCTGGCGAACGCCCTGACCGGTTATTCTAAAATCCAGGGAGACTTCGGGGAAATGCTTCTGACAGACGTCCTTAAGAACGCCGGTCTGGTCGAGGGGGTGCATTTCTTCACCCAGGGAGTCATCACCGACAGCGGCGGTCATGAGATAAAGAGCGAGGAGGGCAGGACGCTGATCCCGGACGTGATGGTCTTCTATCCGGACGACACCACCGTCATCATCGATTCCAAAGTCAGCCTCAACTCGTTCAAGGAATATATGGTCAGCGAGACTCTCGAGAGCAGGCGTAAATTCGCCAAGGCCCATGTCGAGAGTGTCCGGAAGCATGTCGACGAGCTCAAGGCCAAGGATTACGCCTCTTACATCCCCGAGGGCCGCAGGAAGGTCAGCTACAACCTGATGTTCATCCCGGTCGAGGGGGCTTTCCGCCTGATGCTCGAGGAGGATTCAATGCTCTGGCAGGTTGCCAAGGACAACAACGTCCTGATTGTCAGCCAGATGACTTTGATAATCGTCCTGAATATGATCCAGATGGCCTGGAAGCAGGCCAACCAGGAGAAGAATATCGCCGAGGTCTACAAGACCGCGGAGGAGCTGATGGGGCAGATCTCCGGATGGCTGGCAGCCTACACCAAGGTGGGTTCCTCGCTGAAAGACGCCCTGAAGGCCTACGGCGAGGCCACCGACAAGCTCACGGAGTCCAACCAGAGCGTGGTCAGGAAGATCCGGAAGCTTGAGAATCTCGGGCTCTCCCCGAGGAAGTCCAGGGGAAAGATCAAGACCGGCGCCAGGATGACCGCCCCGGGTTCCGTCATCCCCGCCTCACTCTATCCCTCGGACGAGAAGGACAATCCTGAAGAAACTATACCTGATGATGAGAACTGATGTGGATTTCGCCTCGATGGCGGCCCGTTACAGGAGTGAGCTCCTGGACAATGTCTTACCTTTCTGGCTGGAGAAGTCCCAGGACAAGGAACACGGGGGCTACTTCACCTGTCTCGACCGGGACGGGTCGGTGTTCGACACCGACAAGTTCGTCTGGCTGCAAGGGCGGGAGGTTTGGATGTTCTCCATGCTCTACAATTCTTTCAAGAAAGATCCGGCCTGGCTGGAGTGCGCCGCCCAGGGGGCCAGGTTCCTTCTGGATCATGGCCACGACGGGAACTTTGATTTCTATTTCTCCCTGACCAGGGAAGGAAAGCCTCTCGTGCAGCCGTACAACATATTCTCCAACACCTTCGCTTGCATGGCTTTCGCCCAGATGGCTAAGGCTACAGGCGGCGCGGAGTACGCCGAGGCGGCCAGGAAGACCTTCGCCAGGATTCTCCAGAGGCGCCCGAACCCCAAGGGGATCTGGTCCAAGGGGGTTCCCGGGACACGACCCATGAAGGATTTCGCCCTGCCGATGATCATCTGCAACATGGCTCTTGAGGTCGAGGAGATCATCGATGACCCCGAGTTGATGGAGAGGACAATCGACGAGTGCCTCCGCGAGGTCCTTGACGTGTTCTACCAGCCTGATCTGGGCGTCATGGTGGAGAATGTCTCCTCGGTCGACGGGAGCCTTGTGGACTGTTTCGAGGGCCGCAGGGTGAACCCTGGCCACGACCTGGAAGCCCTGTGGTTCATCGAGAACCTCGGCGTCAGGAAGGGTGACAAGGACTTGATACAGAAGGCTGTGGACATCTCCCTCCGGGTGATTGACTATGGCTGGGACAAGGAATATGGAGGGATATTCTATTTCATGGACCGGAAAGGCTGCCCTCCCCAGGAACTCGAGTGGGACCAGAAACTGTGGTGGGTTCATCTTGAGGCCGCCATCGCCATGCTGAAGGGGTACCGGCTGACCGGGAACGAGAAATGCCTGGAATGGTTCCTGAAACTCGACGAGTATCTGTGGGCCCGCTTCAAAGACCCCGAGTACCCTGAGTGGTTCGGCTACCTTAACCGGAGGGGAGAGGTGCTCCTCCCGCTTAAGGGAGGCAAGTGGAAGGGCTGCTTCCACGTGCCGAGGGGACTCTATCAGATCGGGAATATCCTTGAGGAGTTATGAGAATGATCCGTGGCATATTAGCGGCCGCTTTCCTGGCTCTGTTTGTTTCCTGCGGGGAGGAGAGGGAAGAGGTGTTCCTGATCCCATATTCCCCGGTGGCTCCTTCGTTCGAGGGCTTGCTCTCTTCCTCCGTCTGGGAGGCCATCCCTCCGGTCGAGGGCTTCCACGCCCCTTGGAACGGCCTGGATGACAGCACATTATTCAGGTGCTTCGTCTCGGACAGCCTTTTCTTTTTCCGATTCGACACGCGGGACTCCACCCTGGCCTTGAAAGGAGACTTCTCCAATGAGATGGACGTCGAGCCGGAAGACAGGGTTGAGATATTCTTCTCCCATCCTGGCGAGTTGGACACTTATGTCGGCGCCGAGATGGATCCCGCCGGACACACCCTGGACTACAAGTGCTCTTTCTACCGCCAGTTCGATTACAGCTGGGATTTCAGCACCCTGGACTATCTCCACGAGATCCGTCCCGACGGTTACTCGGTGGCCGGAGCCGTCACCCTTGAGGAACTCTCATGGTTCGGGATCGACATGTTCGAGGGGGTTCAGATGGGTGTGTTCAGGGCGGATTTCCGTCCGGATGGGAAGGTGGTCTGGTATTCAATGAAATCGACCGACGACGAGAAGCCTGATTTCCACCAGCCCAAGGTCTTCTTCAACGCCAGGGCGGAGAGGAAGTCCTGGTTCGGGATGAGGGGCGCTGTCCTCTCAGTGGAGGATCTACAGACCGCTCCCTGGCCCGGGATAGCAGCGAGGAACGGGATCAACACGATCGGCACGCACATCACGCCGTCGCAGGTGCTGTCTTTCATTCAGTCGGACAGGGGGCAGGCTTTCCTGAGGGAATGCTCAGACCTGGGGATCGATGTCGAGCACCAGCTCCACGCGATGGGAGACCTGCTCCCGAGAGACCTCTTCGAGGAGGACTCCACCATGTTCAGGATGAACAGGGAGGGGCGCAGGGTGGCTGATCACAACTGCTGCCCGCACTCCGGTAAGGCGCTGGGGATCATCGCCTCGAACGCCGCCAGGTTCGCCGCCTCGCTGCCGGCCACGAATCACAGGTATTACTATTGGCTGGACGACAACTCCGAGCCTTGTTTCTGCCCTCTCTGTCAGGACTATTCCGCGAGTGACCAGGCGCTTATCATCGAGAACAGGATGCTGGAGGCGATCCGGAAGGTGGATCCCGAGGCGACCCTCGCGCACCTGGCCTACCAGGAGACCATGGAGCCTCCAGTGAAAGTCATACCTTCCGAGGGGATATTCCTTGAGTTCGCCCCGATAGAGAGGGAGTGGGACCGTCCCCTGACCGATCTCGAAGCCCCCGGCAGGAAGGGCAGGATGTCGCACAGGAGGGTGCTGGAACTCCTCGACGCCAATCTTAAGGTGTTCCCGGCCGAGACAGCGGTCGTCCTGGAATATTGGTTGGATGTGTCCCTGGCCAGCGGCTGGAGGAAACCGGCTGTGGAGTTGCCCTGGCGTCCGGATGTGTTTGTCGCGGACCTTGGGGTTTACAAGGACAGGGGCCTGAGGAATGTCACCTCCTTCGCCGTGTACATGGACTCGACTTATTTCAGCGTTTACCCCGGCGAGGAGAGTCTCGCGGACTACGGCACCATTCTTGGTTTGTGCCGATAAGAGGATTTTTTATATATTTGTAACTTGAATATCACCGCTTTGAATGTTCAGGAAGGTTAAAGAAAGAATAAGGGAGAGGAGACTGTCGATGAGGGCTAAGTTAACCTTGAGCCTTCTTGCCATCGCGGTTGCCCTTCTGGCCTCGAGTGTGATCTCTATCCTCGAGTACACCAGGATGAGCGACTATGTCTCCGGGCTCATGGCTGACAATGTCAAGAGCATCGGCGTGGCCCAGAAACTGTCGGAGGTCAGCAGCCAGTACAATCTCGACCTCCTCGCCGTCATCGGTGACGATTCGGTCAGCGCCCTTCCTGATTTCCGCCAGAAGGAATTCATGAGCCATTGCGACTCGCTTCGTAAGTCGTTGATGTCAGCCAAGATGATGCCCCTCACTGATTCAGTGGTCTACGCCTATTCGGCTTACATGCTGACCTCGCTCGAGCTCGACGAGGTCCTGCTCTCGGACTTCATCGACACGAGAACCTGGTACTTCGAGCGCCTGCAGCCCTGTTACCAGAGGCTGAACCACTACATCGGGAACCTTGACGAGGCGATCTACGAGGATCTTGAGAAGAACTCCCGCACTTTCCAGCGGGGTTTCTACCGCAGCATCATCCCCGGGGCGGTGGCCGTCGGGGTGGGGCTACTGCTCATCCTGATGCTGCTTTTCTTCATCCTCGTGTATTATGTGAACCCTATCTACAAGATGCTCGCCGGCCTGAATAACTACCGTTCCTCCAACAAGAAATACACCTACACATTCGAGGGGGACGACCAGCTGGCGGAGCTGAACGACGGCATCAAGGAGCTCGCCGGCGAGAATCAGCAGCTCAGAAAGAGGGTGTACGACATGAGGGCCAAGATCCTTCGGCAATCCCAGGAGAGCTAAAATGAACGTGAAGGTCATATCGAGGAATGTCGGCTACGCGTTGCTGGTCAGCGCGTTGTTCATGTTCCTGTCGATCCTGGTCTCGGTGGCCAACGGCAACGACAGCGCCCTGGCGGCCTTGTTGATCAGTTTCACCATCACTTTCACTGTCGGGATATTCCCGTTCATCTTTGTCAGGAGAACATCTGAGATCACCTTGAAGGACGGGTACATGATCATCGTCCTGTCGTGGCTCCTCTCTTTCGTGTTCGGCATGCTGCCGTACGCCCTCTGGGGAGGCCCTTTCACCGTCATAAACGCCTGGTTCGAGAGTGTCTCGGGCTTCACCACCACCGGGGCCTCGATCCTCGACAACATAGAGTCCCTTCCTAAAAGCTTGCTTTTCTGGCGGTCCTCGACCCACTTCATCGGCGGTTTGGGAGTCGTTGTGTTCCTTCTGCTGATCATCCCCAGCTCTTCCCAGATGAAACTGAGGCTGACCAACCTTGAACTGTCGTCGCTTTCCAAGGGGGAGTACCAGTCCGGCACCAACAGGACGGTCTCGATATTCACGAGGGTTTATCTTGGCATGCTCGTGGCCTCTTTCCTCTGCTACCTGCTCGCCGGGATGAGTCCTTTCGACGCGATCAACCACGCCATGAGTGTCACGGCGACCGGGGGATTCAGCACCAGGAATCTCTCCATCGGGGCTTTCGACTCCGTGGCGGTCAACCTGGTCACCATGTTCTTCATGCTGCTGTCCTCAGTCCACTTTGGGATGGTGTACATCTCGATCGTGACAAGATCTCTCAAGCCTTTCAAGAACGAGATATTCAGGTTCTACCTGTGGGTCCTCATAGTGGTCAGCGTCATTGTCACTATATCACTGAAGATCAACGGCATAGAAGCCTCTTGGGGAACGGCCGCCATGTCCGGGTCGTTCCATGTGCTGAGCTTCGCGTCCACCTCCGGTTTCGGGATCGCGGACAACGCCGTCTGGCCCGCCCTGCCCTCAGCCATGCTGGTGTTCGTGGGAATCTGGTGCGGCATGGCCGGATCGACAACGGGAGGAATAAAATCCGACAGGGCCCTGCTTCTGTTCAAGGAGATCCATTACCGTCTGAAAACGGTCCTTCACCCCGCGTCGGTCAACGAGGTGAGGGTGAACCACAGGGTTGTCAGGCAGGATGACATCACTCCCCACATCCTGTACATAGCGCTGTACATGCTTCTCATACTGATCTCCCTGTCAGTTAACCTGGCCGTCAATCCCGACAACCATAACGCTGTCGCGGCCACATTCACCTCCTTGAGCAATGTCGGTCCGGCTATCGGGGACCTGGGCACTTTCGGCAATTTCGGGGCCGAGCCCACAGGGGCCAAACTGATGTACACCATCGACATGTTCCTCGGGCGTGTCGAGATCTACCCCGTGCTCGCGGTCTTGATGATGTTGTTCGGCAAGAGCGCGAAGAGATGAGCGGGAGCGATTTTTTTTACCATAGGTTCAAGGAACGTTTCCCCTTCGGCCTGACTTCCGACCAGGACAGGCTCCTGTCCGTGGTGGCAGGCTTCCTGGCCGGTGATGACCATGACATCCTCGTCGTCAACGGCTACGCCGGAACGGGTAAGACCACCGCTGTCGCCGCCATTGTGGAGGCCATGGACGACCTCCGGCCGGTGAGGGACGGGGAGCCTGAGGAGATATGCGTCCTTCTCGCCCCCACAGGAAGGGCGGCCAAGGTGCTTTCCCGTTATTCCGGGAAACCGGCCAGCACAATCCATAAATGCATCTACAGGCAGAAGTCATTCGGGGCCGACGGTCTCGGCCTGTTCTCCCTGGCCCCGAACAAGAGGTCTCATAAGCTGTTCATTGTCGATGAGGTCTCGCTCATCGGGATCGATGACCAGGGAAAGCAGGGATCCGCCACTTTCGGCACCGGCGACCTCCTGAAAGACCTTGTCGATTTCGTGAGGTCAGGGAATGACTGCCGGCTGATCCTGATCGGGGATTCAGCCCAGTTGCCTCCCGTCGGCCTCGACGCGTCACCGGCCCTCTCGCCGGGCTACATGGATGGTTTCGGCGGGGTGATGTACTGCTCCCTGACTGAGGTTGTCCGCCAGCGGAAGGAGTCAGGAATATTGTGGAACGCGACGAGACTCAGGGAGTTGATCACCTCCGACCCTTACGGGGGAGAGACTTTCTCTCCCGGGGACATAGGCCTCAGGACAGATGGTTTTGACGATGTCGCGCGGATCACCGGCGGGGATTTGCTCGACTCTCTCAACCAGACCTATTACACTGATTACTCGAAAGACGACGCCATCGTCCTGTGTCGCTCGAACAAGAGGGCGAACCGTTACAACGCCGGGATCAGGAGCCAGGTTTTCTACAACGAGGAGCGACTTGTCAGGGGTGAGAGACTGATGATCGTGAAGAACTGTTACCAGTTCACGGGGAATGCCGCCGGAATGGACTACATCGCTAACGGCGACATGGCCAAGTTGCTGTCTATCAAGAATTTCGAGGAGAGGTACGGACTCAGTTTCGCTGACGCGAGACTGTGTTTCCCGGACTTTGACGACGCCGAGATCACCGCCAAGGTGTGTCTCGACACCCTGGATTCTGAGGCCGCCTCGCTGACTTACGAGCAGCGGAACCAGCTTTATCTCGGGGTCAGCGAGGATTACTCCCATCTCACCACCAAGAAGAAGCGTCACGAGGCTGTCCGTGAGGACCCTTATTTCAACGCCCTCCAGCTGAAGTACGCCAACGCCATCACCTGCCACAAGAGCCAGGGAGGGCAGTGGGACTGTGTCTTCGTGGACAATTCCTTCTGGATGGACGAGCTGGCTGTCGATGATCTCAAATGGCTCTACACCGCCTTAACCAGGGCAGTGGAGAAAGTCTATCTCGTGAACTTCAAGGATGAATATTTCAAAAACTAAGATAGTCATGAAAAAAATCTTGTTATCCCTTTCCATCTGCGTCGCCACAATTGCCGGCGCCCAGGAATTCAACCGGCTTCCCACGATGGGAGGATGGGTCGGTGACCATCAGGTGGCGTTCCATTATAATATGGGTTCTGCCTCTGAGGATGATTTCGTGGTTGACGCGGCCACTGGTAAAAGGACTAAGGGAGCCGCCAGTCCCGCGATGAGGCAAATGCCTGGCAGGGGAGCTCGCCCGGTCAGGATTGACGGGGCGGAGAATCCCACCTATTCCCCTGACTCCACCAAGATGGCCTTTACCAGGGGCAACGACCTGTGGGTCATGGATGTCGCCACCAAGAAGGAGACCCGTCTGACCTCCGACGGCTCGGATGTGATCTTGAACGGCTATTCCTCCTGGGTGTATTACGAGGAGATCCTCGGACGGGGTACCCGTTACAAGGCTTTCTGGTGGTCTCCGGACTCGAGGAAGATAGGCTTCTACCGTTTCGACAACACCGAGGTGCCTTTCTTCCCGATCTACTCGGCCGTGGCCGTGAACGCTGACCGTTCCGGCCTGCAACTTGGTTACGGACAGAACGCCGGAGGCGCCGTGGACCTGGAGGACATGTCTCCCACGGGGGGCTCGGTGAGGATGACCCGTTATCCTAAATGCGGGGATTCCAACCCCAAGGTGAAGATCGGAATCGCCGATGTCGAGAGCGGGAATATCGCCTGGGCCGACTTCAACGAGAACGATGACCAGTATTTCGGGACCCCGTTCTGGAGCGCCGACAGCAGGGCTTTCTTCATTCAGCGGGAACCCAGGATCCAGAACACGCTTGATCTCTTCGCGGTCTCTCCGGAGGATGGCTCCAAGACCCACATCTACCATGAGACCTACAAGACCTGGCTTGATTGGATCCAGGGAATGTGTTTCGGCCGTGACGGACTCTACATGGTCCGCTCCTTCGAGACCGGCTGGGAGCAGATCTATTTCCTTTCATACGACGGGAAGACTTTCAAGTGCCTGACTGACGGGGAAAACTGGAGGGCCCAGATCATCTCCGTCAAGGAGGGAAAGCCGGCGAAAGGTTTTGACGGGACCACCTCCGAGGTCGTGTATTCCGCCCAGAGGGACTCCCATGTCAGGACAGGAATATATCTGGCCACAAAAGGCTCTGTCAGAACTATTTCCGATCCTGGTTTGAGCGCTTCCATGATCTCGGTCTCTCCTGATAAGAAGTATGCCGAGGCAATCCTGAGCAACTCGAACACCCCGAACCAGCACTGGGTTTTCAACCTTGCGAAGCCCTCCAAGTCATTCAAGGTAGCTGATCTGGCGGGTCCTTATTTCAACCCCGACGCACCGACCCTGCCGAAGATCATCACCATGACCACGAGCGATGGTCTTGAGCTGCCCGGGCTTATCGTGTATCCCAAGGATTTCGATCCTTCCAAGAAATATCCCGTGCATGTGGATATTTATGGTGGCCCCGACTCCCCCCAGGTGTCCGACAGGTTCAGCACCTTCAATCGTTACCAGTGGTATTCCGACAATGGCATTATCGAGTGTGTCCTGGACTGCAGGGCTGCCGGATACAACGGTCGTGAAGGTCTGGATATGATTTATAAGCACCTTGACGAGATTGAGGTCAAGGACTTCGTCGAGTGGGCGGAGTATCTCAAGAAACTCCCCTACGTCAACGGTGACAAGATCGGAGTCGAGGGATTCTCCTTCGGCGGCACGATGACAGCCCTTCTGGTGATGAAGCATCCTGAAGCCTTCCATTATGGGATCGCCGGCGGTGGAGTCTATGAGTGGGCGCTTTACGACACCCATTACACCGAGCGTTTCATGTCCACACCCCAGGACAATCCCGAGGGCTATGAGAGGACAAAGGTGACCGCCGCCGCCAAGGAATATCCTGTCACGGAAGAGAATTATGACGGCTCGGTCATGCTGAAACTGACCCACGGGACGGGCGACGATAATGTCCATTTCCAGAACACTTTGAAACTTGTCGACGCTCTACAGGCCGGCGGCAAGAAGTTCGAGCTGATGATCTACCCGGACGGGATGCATGGCTACAGGGGCTACCAGGGCGGGCACTTCAACGCCGCCAACAGGGCTTTCTGGCTGAAATACTTGAAGGGAGAAGGTGCCGAGTAGTTTCGAGTCATTCATAAAAGAGAATGCGGAAGCCGAGGTGTCCCGGCTTCTGCTCTCTTGTAGGGACTGGCCGTCTCCGGATAGTCCCTCCCTGGGCTCTCTTGAAGGGAAGTCCTTGGCTGTCAACACGATCGAGGCCCGAAGGAAACTTCGCGACAAGGCCCCGGAGTGGTATTCGAAGACTTCTCTCGTCTATCCGAACGCCCTTTGCGCGGAGCAGTGCAGCTCATCGGTCACGGCTCTTTACAAAGCCTCCCTCGCAGCGAGGATTCTTTCATCGAGCGGGATCAGGGAAGGGAGGATAGCCGACCTCACAGGGGGACTCGGGGTGGATTCCCGGGCGTTCGCGGAAGTCGCCGGAGAGGTCCTGTACAACGAGAGGGACCTGTGCCTCTACTTGGCCGCCGGGCATAACTTCAAGGAACTCGGTGCCGGTAATATCCGACTTGTCAACGGGGACCTCACCCCTTCCACCCTCGGCGACATCCTCTTAGGTTTCGATCCGGACATAATCTACCTTGATCCTGCCAGGCGAGCGGGAAGCGGCGACAGGGTCTATTCCATAGAGGACTCTTCCCCGGACGTCCTGACCCTCCTGCCGGGACTGTTCGAAAGGTCCAGGCATATTCTTTTGAAAATATCCCCGATGGTGGACATCTCGGCCGCGGTCGGGAAACTGGGCCCCCGGGTGAGGGAGATCCACGCTGTCGCGACCGGAGGGGAGTGCAAGGAGTCGCTGGTCTGGATGGACAGGGGATGGGACGGGGAGTATTCCATTGTTTGCCGCGAGGACGGGGGAACCCTCTCTTTCGGGAGAGGGGAAGTGGTGAGAGCCAAGCCGTCATTCCCGGACTCGGCTTATGTGAGATTCCTTTTCGATCCCGGGAAATCTATTCTTAAAGCTCAGGCCTGCAACGCGTTGTGCGAACGGTTCGGGATGGTCAAGCTCGCCCGCTTCACCCACCTGCTCTCTTTCAACGAGGCCCTTCTGGAGGACGAGTTCCGCTCAAGGCTGGGAGAGCTGGCCGGAATGGGCAGGCTGTACAGGATTGATGAGGTCCGAAAGATGGACAAGTCAGCGTTCAAGGAGCTCGGCGCCAAATACCCCAACTCCGAGGTCACGGCCAGGAATATTCCTCTCTCAAGCGTCGAGTTGCGGAATCGTTTGAGGGTGAGATCGGGGGATGACGCCCATATTTTCGGCGTCAGGATCGAGACACCCTTCGAATCCGCCAAATTCCTCCTCGCGGGCCACCGAATCTGAACTTTTTTCATTAAATTTGGAAAACGCCTAAAAACGCCTTTTTATGTCACAGGATTATAAAGCAGCGGCCCAGAAGTGGCTGGAGGGGGACTTCGACCCCGAGACCAAGATGAAAGTCATAGAGCTCAGGAACAACGACCCCACCGGGTTCGAGGACGCTTTCTACAAGAATCTTGAATTCGGTACCGGAGGTCTCCGGGGCATCATGGGAGTCGGAACCAACAGGATGAACAAGTACACTGTCGGAATGGCCACCCAGGGACTCGCCAACTACATCCTGAAGCATGTCGAGGGCGAGGACATCAGGGTCTGCATCTCCTACGACAGCCGCAACAACTCCAAACTGTTCGCCAAGATATCCTCCGACATCCTCAGCGCCAACGGCTTGAATGTGTTCCTGTTCGACAACATCCGGCCCGTGCCGGAGCTCAGCTACGCCATCAGGTACATGGGCGCCATTGCCGGCATCATGATCACCGCCTCCCACAACCCGAAGGAGTACAACGGCTACAAAGTCTTCTGGTCCGATGGCGCCCAGATAGTCCCTCCCGTGGACAAGGACATCATCGAGGAGGTCGGGAAGATCACCGAGCCTTCCCAGGTGAAGTTCGAGAGAGGAGAGCGTTGCGGCGAGGTCCAGCTGATGGGCAAGAAGGTGGACGAGGCCTACATGGGCGACATACTGTCCCTGGCCCTCAGCCCTGAGTCGAGGGAGCGCCATAAGGACATCAAGATAGTCTACACCCCCCTGCACGGCTGTGGCGTGCGTATCGTCCCCGAGTGCCTCAAGAGGCTCGGTTTCGAGAACATCTACCATATTCCCGCCCAGGACGTGAGTGACGGGGACTTTCCGACGGTCGTGTCTCCCAACCCGGAGGAGCCCGCGGCCATGAAGATGGCTCTCGCGCGCGCCGATGAGGTTGGGGCCGACATCGTGATGGCCACCGACCCTGACGCCGACCGCCTCGGGATAGCCGTGAGGGACAATGAGGGCAAGATGGTCCAGCTCAACGGCAACCAGACCGCCTCAATGCTGACCTATTACATCCTGACCCGCTGGAAGGAGCTGGGCAAGCTTGACGGCACGAAGTACTGCGTCAAGACCATAGTGACCACCAGGCTCATCGCCGACATCTGCGAGAGCTTCGGTGTCGGCTGCCATGACGTGCTGACCGGATTCAAGTGGATAGGCAAGGTGGTCAGGGAGAACGAGGGTAAAGGTGAGTTCATCTGCGGCGGCGAGGAGAGCTACGGCTTCAACATCGGGGAGTTCACCCGAGACAAGGACGCCCCCGTCTCCTGCGCGATGGTCGCCGAGTGCGCCGCCTGGGCCGCTGACCAGGGACTTACTCTGTACCAACTGCTTCAGAAGATCTATGAGGAATATGGCTACCGCAAGGAAAGCATGGTCTATCTTGTCCGTCAGGGCAAGTCGGGCGCCGAGGAGATCGCCAAGATCATGGAGGACATGAGGAACGAGCCTCCGAAGGAGCTTGGCGCATCGCCTGTCGTCAAGGTGGTGGACTACAACTATCCCGAGAAGACCGGCCTTCCCAAGTCCAATGTACTTCAATATTTCGACGAGGAGGGTGATGTGGTGACTGTGCGTCCTTCCGGCACAGAGCCCAAGATCAAGTTCTATTTCGGAGCCACCGCCGCCGACGCCGCTGCAGTCGAGAATAAACTCGAGGCGTTCAAGAAGCAGTTTCTGGGATAGGGTTTAATAGACCCCGGAGCCGAGGGTCTCGCCCTCGTCCGAGTACCAGGCCGCGAACTGCCCAGACGAGAGGCCTCTCTGGGGCATGTCAAAAAGGATAAACAACCCTTCAGGGCGTTTGGCCAGCCAGGCGCCCTGCAATGGTTGGCGATAGCGGACACGGACACGGCAGCGGCGGATTTCCCCGTCCGTCATCTCCATGTCCTTCCTGATCCAATGAATATCCTCCGGCGCTATCCGGACGCAACTTCTGGACAGGCCCTTGTGGTTGTGCCCCTCGCCGACATAGATTATGTTCCGCTCCACGTCGGTGGCGATCACGAACACGGAATCCTTGTGGCCGCCTATTCCGAGGCCCTTGCGCTGCCCGATGGTGTAGAACTGGGCACCGTCGTGCTTTCCGACCACCTTGCCGAGGGGGTTGTCCTTGTAACGGACCTTCTTTATGCGCTTTTTCCCGCTTCGGTAGGTCTCGGTCTCGAACTTAATAGCCGAATAGTCAACAGGTTCCGAAAGTCTCATCCAATCCTCGCCGCTCAGGCCCGCAAGTTTCTTCTCGTCGAAAGAATTAGCTATGATGGCAAAAGATGCCACCGGAGCAATGATGCTTTTGTTATTGAATCCGGCGCCGCCGGTGTCTTCCGAGGAGAAGGCGGTGGTCATCACCGGCTCGCCCGGCACTGCCAGCAATGAGGCCAGGGTGTCGCGGACGGACGCGTAATGGCCGCATGAATCATAGAAGGCGTCGAACACCTCCACGACCTCTCCCTCTCTGGGTTCCAGCTTCTGCTTCAGGAAAGTCGGCAGATCCACCTTGCCGACAAAGCATATTCCCTGGGAGTCCTTCTTGTCAGCGGAGGGGAGATCGGCCTGACGGGCGATTTCCCTCACCTGCGGCTTGGTCAGGCCCCCGATGGGAAAGAGAGCCTTATCAAGCTGATCCTGAGTTAGTTGACAAAGAAAATAGCTCTGGTCTTTGTTCGGATCCACTCCCTCAAGCAGCCTCCACTGGGGCCGGCCGTCGATGATGACCTGATTCCCGGACGCGTCTGTCAGCGGGAGCCTCCGGCAATAGTGGCCGGTGGCCACCATGTCGGCGCCTAGGCCTCGGGCAGCCTCCAGGAAGGCGTCGAATTTTATCTCACGGTTGCAGAGGATGTCAGGATTCGGGGTACGCCCGGCGGAATATTCATTGAACATGTATTCCACGACCCTCTGGCGGTACTGCCTGGAGAGATCGACGAAATAGAAGGGTATGCCTATCTTCCTCGCCACCATCTCCGCCACGAAACGGTCCTCCTCCCACTCGCAGTCCCCGTGGAGGGTGGTGTCGGCGTCGTGCCAGTTCTGCATGAACATGGCGAACACGTCGTGGCCCTCCCGCTTCAGCAGCAGGGCGGCGACGCTGGAGTCGACTCCTCCGGAAAGACCTACGCAAACCTTCATGATCGCTGCAAAGATACAGCTTTCGATGGATATTCAGCGAATATTGTTATATTTGAGAAAACCAGAACGTTGACTCGAACAATGAAGACAATCAGCCTTGACATCCGCTACGAGGAATATTCATCCATCGAGGAGATGGAGCATCGGGACCAGGCTCTAGTCCGGGAGGCTATCGAGGCCCAGAAAAGCTCTTATGCCCCGTATTCCAAATTCAACGTGGGGGCGGCGGTCCGGCTTGAGGACGGGACTTTCGTCAGGGGATCGAACCAGGAGAACGCCGCCTATCCCTCCGGGCTTTGCGCCGAGAGGACAGCCATGTTCGCCGCCTCGGCGGCTCATCCCGGCGTCCCGATGGAGGCTATAGCGATCGCGGGAGGTTTCGGCCACCAGGTCGCCAAGACTCCCTGCTCCCCTTGCGGAGCTTGCAGGCAGGTGATGGCGGAGTACCAGACTCTTTCCGGTAAGCCGCTGAGTGTCATTATGTTCGGGACTCAGAGAATATGGCGATTCTCAAAGGTCGATGACATTCTCCCGTTCATTTTTGACAGTTTCAACGAAAAGTAGTATATTCGCGTCAGGGAAAGTCGTACACGACCAGCTCCCTCTGAATCCCCCCAGGGCCGGAAGGCAGCAAGGGTAGGAGGTTGTAGCGGTGCGATGTGCGTAGCTTTCCCTTCTTTCGTTTACTCTAGTACTCCTTGGTGATGATCCTCACCGGACCGGCCAGGCCTGACGGGAGCAGGGGATCGGAGGTCGAGTAATGCCTCCAGGTGGCGAATGTGTAGCGCCCGCTCGTCCGTGGCTCCCCCTCAGTCAGCCATTCAGGCCACTTTCCTCCGGCGGGCCCGTCGAAAACCTTCAACTCGTCACCAATGAGCCGGTTCTGCCAGAGATTCACGACCTCGACCCTGAGAATATTCTTACCTTTCTTGATGGCGTCCCCGGCCGGGACGGTCCATGGGGATGTCCAGACTATTCCGAGATCCTTCCCGTTGAGGCTGACTTTGGCCATGACATTGACCTTCCCCAGGTCGATGAGGCAATCCGCGGGCTTGTCGACATTGAACTCTGTGGTGTAGACGGCCTTGCCGGAATAGTGCTTCACCCTGGGGTCGCGGCTTTCCGACCAGTCTGTCAACTCTTTGAATATCACCGGCTCCTCGGGACCGCCCCATCTCTTGTCGAAGCGGACCAGCCATGGGCCGGGAAGTGTGGCGACGACCTTGGTCTCGGGAATATTGGCATGGACTCTCCTGGCTCCGGCGCCCTCTTTCGCGAACACGATAAAGAAACCCTGAAGGGCATCGAAGGCCAGGGGGATACTGGTGACGGTCCCGTTGTCGACAAAGCCTGGCAGGGTGCGCTTCTCCCCGTTCATCGGGTCCCAGATCTCAGGCACCATGCCGGTGACCCTGAAGACGCAGGTGGTCCGGAGCGCCTCCTCCGACCGGTTGGAGATGAAATAAATCTCCGAGTCACCAAGGGTGCGGTGGGTGTGGCGTATGGCGCCGCAATGGGAGGTGAAATCCTCCGGAACCATCTCTTTCAGAATGCTTTCGGTAAATGAATACGGCGGATAGAGGTTCTCGGTCGGGCCTTCGTGAAGGATGGCCTTGCCCTTACCGACAGACCTAATGGCCTCGCCTTTGTCGCCCCAGATCTTCAGGGACAGTGCCTCCACCTTCCTGTCGCAACGAGGATAGTCCTTAAGGCTAGGGGAGTTCAAGACGGGACGGCCAATGACCGTGGCCCCGGCCTTGATCAATGAATAGATCACCTCCATCAATTCAGGAGTCGCTGTCGGATAGTCGGGCAGGACAAGAAGCCTGTAGGCCGCCCCGCTGGGGAATACTATCATCCCGTCCTTGACCTTGGCCTTGGAGAGCAGGCTCGGGGGGCAGGCGTCGAAATTGTAGCCCTTCCTGTCCGGCATGAAGGTGCCGGGGAGGTCATAGGCAGAGTCAGGGGCCTTGAAGACATGCGGGGCTCCCTCCGGGGCGAGATAGAGGATGTCGGCCTCCGTTCGGCCCTGGCGCAGCATGTATTGGCAGCGGGCGATGTAGGTGTGATAGGCCCCGGACATCGGCCACCAGCTCTGTCCCCGGTCCCAATGGACCCCGTAAGGTCCCATGGTCATTCCCGGTCGCAGGGAGTCGTCCAGGCACTGATGCTGGAAGGTGTGGAACATAATCCTGTTGATCCCCGCCGCCAGGGCCCAGTCGGTCTGGTTCTTAAGGCTTCCCGGGTACTGCCTCCAGCCGTCGAATTGCGAGGTGAACGACTCGGCCGGAACAACCTTCTGGCCTATGAGGTGGGCGGCTGAGGTACCCTCGGCCACAGCGAAGGTCGTGTTGAAGCCGAAACCGTCGCTCCAGAACTCGGCCATAGGGTAGTCGGCCGAGACCGCTAGCTCGAGGTCGGCCGTCGGGTTCATGTCATAGGGCTCTATCGAGATCTTCAGGCCACGCTCCCTGGCGTATCGCCTGACCTCGCCGACGTGGTTCTCGAGAACGAGTTCCTGGGCCGTACGGCGGACATCCCAGAGGAATCTCTCCGTCCGGTTGGCGTCGCCGACGATCAGTCCCGTGTAGGCCGGGAAATAGCGCAGGGGATCATACCCGCGGCGCTTGGTGAACTCGTCGCGGAATGAGTCGCTCCAGTTCTGCGCCCCCATCTCCCAACTGTCGAGGTGCAGGAGCTCTATCACGTCAGCGGCGTCCTCCCCGGCGTCCTCGAACAGTCTGTCCGTGAAGGCGGCCAGATGGTGCCGGAGGGCCTCCTTGCTGAATTTGTCGCACTCCATCCCGACTCCCGGCGTGGGTGCCGGACGTGTGGCGGCCCCGTTATTCCTGCTTCCGAGCCTCATCACTGTCCAGTCTCCCTCAGGAGCGTCCCACTCGACAGTCCCGTCGGGACTCATCCTGTCGGAGATGTCCAGAACCTTGTCAAGGTCAATCGCCCCCTCAGCCGTCCCGGCGGCCGGTTTCCCTTCCGGAGCCTCGAAGAAGGGCCGCACCCCCTCTTTCGAGCTGAAGGGATGGCGGATGTACAGCGCGCGCTCTTTTATGTCTTCGATCCGGTTCCCGTCCGATGGGGTCGGGAACGCCAGGACACAGACGTCCTCGTAGTAGTCCAGCCAGTCTTGCCTCATCTTCGGGGTGAAAGATCCCTCCCCGAAGTATGGAGGGTTCGCCGCCGGCGTCTCCAGGCGGACACTGACCCTGCCCCCGCCTTTGACCGTGGCTGAAGAGGCCACGAGATGCCTCATCGACTCCTCTCCCTTCACCCAAGGTCCTCCGCTGCCGGTCCAGCCGGGTCCTATCCCCAGAACCATCTTGATCCCGGTCCTCTTGCACTCCCTGATGATGTGGGCGAATATGTCCAGCCACTCCTCGCTCATGAAGTCGATATTCCCGCGCGGGACACCGACATTGACCTCGAGGAAGACCACATAGCCTATTCCCTGGTTCCTCATGGCCTCAAGATCCTTGGTGATGCCTTCCTTGGAGAAATTCCCGTCCATGAAGTACCAGTAAACCCCCGGCCTCGCGTCGTCGGGAGGGGTCATGAAATTGGACGCTATCTCATTGATGGAGGCTTGCGGAAGGACGGCCTCTTTCTCTTTCCGGCAAGCGGCGAACGCCATTAACGCCAGAAGGCTTGCGACTATAATCTTCCTCATCGGGCATTGTTTTCTCAAAGATAGTTTTTTTTGCTGAAAAGAGGAAAGAGCGGTAACTTTGCTTTCCCTAACCGCGCCGGATGGAAAAGGTGTTGTTCATAGTCAATCCAGTCTCTGGAGGAAAGTCCAAAAAGCCTTACCTTGAGGCTATAGACCGCTATCTTGACAAAGGGAGATATTCCTACAGGATAGCGATGACAGAGTATCCCGGTCACGCGGCTGAGCTCGCCCGTGAGAGTGAAGAGACTCTTGTTGTCGCCGTGGGAGGGGACGGGACGGTGAGTGAGGTGGCGAGAGGCCTCATCGGGACCGGCAAGACCTTCGGGATCGTTCCCTGCGGCAGCGGCGACGGTCTGGCACTTCATCTCGGAATCGGGAGGAATCCGAGGAAGTCATTGAATATCATTAATTCCGGCTTCGCCCAGATGATGGATTACGGCCTCGTGGACGGGACGCCATTTTTCTGTACGTCCGGCGTCGGGTTCGACGCGGTTGTCGCCGACCGTTTCGCCAAGTCTTCCTCCCGGGGGCTGATGACCTACATCACCACGGCTCTCAAGACCTGGATCGGGTTCAAGCCGGAGACCTACAAGGTGACGGTGGACGGGAAGACCCGGGATTATCCGGCAGCCATGCTGACCGTGGGGAACTCCAACCAGTGGGGGAACCAAGCCAGGATCACGTCGCTCGCCTCTGTGACAGACGGGCTTCTGGACGTGGCCATCGTGAGTCCTTTCCGCTCGGTCGAGATTCCTGTCCTCGCCTTGAGACTCCTGACAGGGAAGGCACACACCTCGTCAAGGGTCACTAATCTGAGGGGTAAAAGTGTGATAATAGAAAGGGACTCCGAGGGAGCGGCCCACCGCGACGGGGATCCGTGCCGGATGGGGAAGAGGATATCCCTGGAGTCCGTCCCGTCAGCCCTGAAAGTCATTGTCCCAGAAGGGAGAAGAATATAGCGTCAGATTTGAGAAATGAATAGAAAAGTCACTGATTGGTTCAGCTTTTTCGCGCCGAGATTCCTTTGCCTGACTCTGGCGCTTGGCCTTATTATCAGGATAATACTTATCCTCCATCCCTTGACGGTCGTGGACTGGGGCTTCGCGGACTGGGTCAAGATATTCGTTCTTGGCTTTCTTAATGACGTGGCTTTCACGGCGATAGCCCTGGTGCCGGCTTTTTTGGTGTACACCTTCCTGACAGATGACAAGTACAGGCAACCGTTCGGATACATATTCACCGCCCTGTTCACGCTCCTGACCCTTTATGTCGTCTTCTTCAACGACATCACGGACGAGTACGGCGGGCCGCTGCCGAGGATAGTCAACGCTGTCCTCATATTCCTGGAACTGTGTCTTATCATCAAGATGTTTTTCCCGTCGGTGAGGAAGACGTGGAGGACAGTGGCCGTTTTCACTATCACGATGCTCTACCTCTGTTGCGCTGTGGCCATCGCGTTCAGCGAGGTGGTCTTCTGGAGCGAGTTCGGGGTGAGGTTCAATTTCATAGCGGTGGATTATCTCGTCTACACTAACGAGGTGGTCGGGAATATAATGGAGTCCTATCCGATGCCGTTGCTGATAGGGACCATGCTGGCGATCGCCGGCTTCATCTGCTATCTGATGGTGAGGGGTCATGACATCCGCCAGAGTGGTGTGGGAAGCTGGAAGAGATGGTCCCTGATCCTTGTGACCCTCTCGCTGTCCTGCGTCGTGTCCTTCTCGTTCCTTCATTATGGCTACCGTCATTTCGGAGGAAAAAACCTTTTCGCCACCCAGATCCAGGAGAACGGCTGCTGGGATTTCCTGGAGGCCTTCGTCTCCAACGAGTTGGACTATGAGAGGTTCTATCCCATGCTTCCCGGGGAGGAGGCCGCATCCCTCCAGAGGGAGCTGTGCGGGATGGAGAATGGCGTCAGGGAGATCCGCCCTGAGTCCGAGGCTGACCTCAAGAACATTGTCCTTGTCACCATCGAGAGCCTCAGCGCGTCTTTCCTGACAAGGTACGGCTCGACAAGCGGCATCACCCCCAATCTTGACACTCTCCTTGGGAAAAGCCTGGTCTTCGACAACCTTTTCGCCACGGGGAACCGCACGGTCAGGGGGCTTGAGGCACTAACCCTTTGTATTCCACCTAGTTCCGGCGAGAGCCTTGTCAAACGGGAGGATTGTTCCGGCTTCTTCTCGGCCGGTGATGTCCTCAGGGATCTGGGCTACACCACAAAGTTCATCTATGGCGGCGACAGCTATTTCGACAATATGGGAGCTTTCTTCGGAGGGTGCGGCTATGAGATCGTGGACAAGAAGTCATACGATCCTTCGGCGATCGTGTTCTCGAACATATGGGGAACCTCCGACGAGGACACCTACAGGGAGGCATTGGCCCGGTTCGATGAGGATCACGCCGCCGGGAAGCGGTTCTTCGCCCACATCATGACTATCTCCAACCATCGCCCTTACACCTATCCCGAAGGGAGGATCGAGTTCGACGGAAACCCCATGTCGAGGGCGGCGGCTGTGAAATACACCGACTTCGCGATCGGGGACTTCCTTTCCAAGGCGGCGGCCAAGGATTGGTTCGACGACACGATATTCGTCATTGTGGCCGATCATTGCGCCTCCTCGGCTGGCAAGACCTCCTTGCCTCTGGAGTGTTACCATATTCCCGCGATTGTCTATTGCCCTTCACTTGTGGAGCCGGCTTATGTCGGAAAGGTCTGCTCGCAGATTGACATCATGCCCACTCTCTTCGCGTTGATGAATATAAGCTATGACAGCAAGTTCTTCGGGGACAATGTCTTATCGCCTGATTTCAAGGAGAGGGCCTTCATGGCGACCTATCAGGACCTGGGCTATTACAGCGACTCGGTGATGACCGTGATGTCCCCGGTGCGGAAGGTCCAGCAGTTCTCGATCTCGTCTCCGGCCCCTTGGATCTGGGATGAGATTCCCGCCGAGGGCATCATCGACGAGAACAACCTCAAAGAGGCCGAGGCGTACTACCAAGTCGCCAACCTCAGCAAAGGAAGATTGTAGCCCCTTTCCCACCCTCCATTCCACCTGTGGTGGCATTACGTCCACGCCGGAGGGGGTTTTCATGGACGGATTGAAAGACGTCATTCCGGGCTTGACCCGGAATCCCTCAGGCCAGTCCGGCGGGCGCTCCCCTACGGGGTACCACGTCGACTGGACTACTCGCGTCGGCCATGCTCGGCCGCTCGCTAACTCGGGCTTTTCAGCCCTCAGACAGACGCTCGCCTCTGGCCGGCCTGGCTCTCGCTCCCGACGTCCATTCTCCTAGGCCCCCTTCGGGGACGCCTGCCGGACTGGCGGCTTATCGGCAAACCTGTAACAGGGGCTGATTATCCGTCAATTTAGTAGCTCCGAATACTGTATTCATGATTTGCTTTTCTAAATAAAAAAATTTAAATTCGCATGAGTAGCGATTATCAAACAGATTTCTGTAATTCCTTAGGCATTGTTCAACATCATGTCCCCGATTTGTTGTTTTTTCATATGGGGGGTAAGTGATTGATTATTAATATTATAGCAAAAGACACTCCCTTTTGCGTAATTAAGTATTATTATGACCAGAATAATCTTACTCCCCGCTATGGTTATCGTAGTCTCATCTCTTGTTTTTGTTGGATGCGGCAAATCTATTTCTGATGACCTTGACAATTCAGAGCTTGCAGAGTTCTCGAATCAACAACAATTTGAATTTACTCGTTTCATGGATTCGTTAGATTCTTTGAATCATGAGTTTGTTTCTTCTGACTTATGCGAAACTAGAGCTTGGGGTAGAGACCTTACTCAAAGTGTCGCTGATGCCGTAGGAGGGGCATTAGGGCAAAAATTTGGTTCATCAATTGGTGCCGCGGCGGGATCCGCAGGCGGCCCGGCAGGAGCCGTAGTTGGTTATTTAGTCGGGAGAAAATATGGTGGGGCTGTAGGCACTGTTGCTGCATCGACAATTGCTGGGGCCGTATACGATTGGGTTTCAACAAAATCTGATTTGCCTTATATCGCTCAATATAAACACTACACTCAGTCTATTAATGATGAAGCTTCTATTGGCGAAGTACATAATGTGATTCTCTCCCAAATACAGTCAAACGGGAAAGCATATGTCTCTCTTGATGGTGCCGTGAAGATCGATGAAATATATGCGGATGTTGTTTCAATAGTAAATAAAATGGGAATCGAAGATTATCTCTGTGAAAACGAAGAGTACAAGGCATATATGAAGGACTTTTTCAAGGAAATAGTTGATATTTCATTACAAGATAAGCATAGAATAACTGGAGACGTCAGTTATAAGTCTCAAGTTACTGATTTTCTATGCGAAAATAAAGGGTTTTCAGAAATTGAAGCACAAAACATCATGTCGATAATCTCCTCGACTCAAATATCCGCATATTTACGTGAGTCACAAGCGATTGAGTATGAGAAGGAGTTTGTACGATTGGTTGACAATTCGCGACTTTCTGATCAGAACAAGCGAATGATGATTGTCACGGGATCCATTTCCATAATGAGCACAAACTATTGGTATGCGGATAAGTAATAGATTTTGGGAAACCGTTATCACGCTAATGTGGTCACTCGCGATCGCGGCATTAATATACCCGGTTTGGCCGCGTCTTGTAGGCGTTGTTTTTATTTGTTTAGTTATGGCATTGGGCATTTTCAGCTGTTGCTCAGAGAAATTATTTGCCATCCCATCCAAATTTATTCAGCGCCATATGACATTGTTTTTCAATCTCTTTATAGTGTTGATTGGAACTCTGTTATTTTTTATAGAGCATAACGAATTGCGTCTGTTTTATGCTTTTACGGCTATAAGTGGGCTATTCGGTCTCATATATTGGTTTATTGATAAAAGATACATTAAAAAAAGCCGAGGAGAATTCATCCGCGAAGAATGTCATATTCTTCCTGCATTCATAGAGATAACCATAGCGGTTTTTTTTATAATAGAAATCATATTTAGGAAAAGTTTTAGCGCCTCTTCACTTATCGTCATTCTTGTGTGCGTTATTGACTCTGTTTCCCAGTTTTTACAGAATAGGTCTTTAAACGGACAAACACAACAATAGATTTCCGGAACACTCCTGGATTGTATCATGCTTCCAGACAGTGGAAACTCGTCGACAATTTGTGACGGACCATAATCCTTGGCATACCAGTCACATACCATGAAAACGACAAAACCCACAACTCCAGAAGGGGTTGTAGGTTTGATAATGGCGCTAAATCGCTGATTTTGAGCCACTTGGCAGATTTGAACTCCCGACCTGCGCGTTACGAATGCGCTGCTCTACCGCTGAGCTAAAGTGGCTTTCTTCATTTCTCGGGGAAATGGATTACAAATATAATGTTTTTTTCGGAAGTTAAGACTAAATTTGCCGGAGAAACGTAAAACATGAAATCCGATATCCTCATCATAGGCGGTGGCGCGGCTGGCCTGATGGCCGCTTATGGCGCCGCCAAAGCCCTTCCGGAAGGCTCCGGGGCCGTGGTCACCGTACTCGAGAAGATGCCCCGTCCAGGCCGCAAGATCCTGTTCACGGGCAAGGGACGTTGCAACATCACCAACTTGAAGAATTGGAACGAGTTCTCCAAGCACATCCGGACCAACCCGAATTTCGTCAAGCCGGCGTTCTATAACCTGACCCCGGAGAATATGGTTGAGTTCCTTGAGTCAAGCGGGCTGGAGACTGTGGTCGAGAGGGGAGACCGGGTTTTCCCTTATTCCCACAGGGCCTCGGATGTGCTGGACACCATCGTTGACTCTGTCATGCGGCAGGGGGTCAAGTTGTTGACAGACAGGGAGGTGGAGCTGGTCAAGGTGGGGATGGAAGGCGGTTTCGAGGTCTTTTGCTCAGGAGGGGAGGTCTTCGAGTGCCGGAGACTTGTCATCGCGACCGGCGGTCTTTCCTACCCGGTCACCGGATCGACCGGGGACGGCTATAAATGGGCCGAGTTCCTCGGACACAAGATTGTCTCCTGTTTCCCGTCGCTGACCGCGCTTGTCCCGAAAGGTTACAAGATCCAGGATGGCAGGGAGCTGGAGATAAAGGGTCATGTCAGCCGCGAGACTCCGATGACCGCCGCGGGCGAGGCCCTCAAGGGCGCCAAGTTGAAGAATGTCAGCCTGACCGTGACCTATGACAGCGGGGTGAAGGAGACTGAGTTCGGGGATCTGGATTTCACGGACGGTGGAATAGAGGGCCCGATCGGTTTCCAGGTCAGCCGCAAATGTGTCAAGACGCTGATGAACGGCGGCCGGATAGTTTTCTCCCTGGATCTTAAACCGGGAGTCCCGCCGGAGGAGCTCGCCCAGAGGGTGAAGACCCTTTGGAGCGAGATCAAGAACGACCCGAGGACACGGGAGGCGAAGGGAGGCCGGGGGATCAACGGGAAGGAGATGTACCGGATTCTTTTGGGCAAACTCATGCCCTGGGACTTGATTCCCGGGTTCCAGGCCTGGAACCCGGAGATCCTTAAATCCTCGCTGAAGAGGAATGAATATTCAAGAAGGGGCGCTCAGGGAAGGATGTCTTACGAGGTCGATCTGACCAGATTGGCCAAGGCGTTGAAAGACTGGAGGTTCGAGATCGTTGGATTCGTGGGGTACGAGAGGTGTGTGATCACGGCGGGAGGGGTCTCGACGGATGAGGTGGTGGCCAAGACGATGGAGTCGAAGATCCGGAAGGGGCTTTGGTTCTGCGGCGAGATACTCGACATGGACTGCGACACCGGCGGCTACAACCTTCAATGCGCCTTCTCCACAGGCTTTCTCGCCGGCCAGTCCGCCGCCAAATCACTGCTGGCCGCTGACGGGGAATAGGAGTGCACCTCCCTGAACCACTGCCACCCTCGGCACGTTAAGAGGGGGGACCGGAGCGAAGCGAACGGCTTGCCGTGAGCGAGTCGAACGGTGGGGCCGCGAAGCGGCGGTTCAGGGAGGTGGCACTCCTATTCCCGGCCCGATCACTTCGCGTCGTTGAGGGCTTTCAGGAGGTTCCGGGCGACGCGGGCGTTGTCCTTGGAGGGACGTAGCTGGAACCAGGCTCCGAGGACGCCGACAGCGGCGAAAGCCAGAGTCACCCATGCGTTGGCGTCGGAGATGAACCACCCGAGCATGGCCCAGATGATGATCAGGGAGAGGTGGACGTAGACGCCGACATTCGTGTTCTTGTTCCCCTCTTTCACCAGGGCCGCGTAACGGTGGATCTCCTCGCCGTCCGCTGTCCGCCCAACAGTCCCCGCGTCTTCCAACGAGCAGGAGATGTACTTCGATTTGTACCTTGTCGACCTGTCCATGAAGAGGTCGCACCCTTTGGACAATTCCGGAATATCCTCTTCTGAGAACTCGGTGGTTCTCAGGACCTTGCCGAACCCCGCCATCTCGTTTTTGATGCCCCCGAGAACGATCCCGTAAGGCTTCTCGCTCTCGAAAAGCCTCATGCCGGCATCCATCATGAAAGTGCCCTTGTCGATCATAAGTACCTGCTGAAAAAGTCCCAGATCGCCTCGCATGTGTCCATGTCCTTGTCAGACCAGCTATGATCCCCTCCGATCACCTGATAGAGCAGGACATCGGCGGCGGGGCCTCCCTTGAACGCCGGTTTCCCACCCTGGAAATGATGAAGGATCACAAGGTTACCCCCTTCCTTGCGGGGAAGCTCGGTGATGGTCTCGCTGACGCAGCCGTTAGCCACGACCAACTGGCTCACGCTCACCGGAACGGCCAGGTAGGCTCCCCAGCCTCCCAGGTTCTCGGGATCGCCTGTCCACTCGGAGATCCTGTCCTCGGTACCGTGAACCTCCATGAAAGGAACGGGCGAAGGGTACTTGAGCGGCATCATGCAGGTTAGGGTGAGGCCGGCGATCGAGGCTATCGCCTTGAAGGCCTTGGGCTTCCTTTGGGCTGTCAGGTAGCACATCTCGCCACCGTTCGACATCCCGGTCAGGAAGACGTTCTCCTTGCTCAGGCCATATTCCTTGCCAAGGTGGCGGGAGAGTTTGACGATGAAATCCACATCATCGGTCTTCATCCCTTCCTGCGAGGGGTAACCCACGTTCCAACTCGTCTTGCCTTTCGGGTCGGCGAGGCCCTGGGGATAGCAGACCGCGAAACCGTGCCTGTCGGCCACATTCATCAACTCGGCCTTGCCGTGGGCGCCTGAGCCCCCGTAGCCATGAAGGCAGATCACCACTGGAGCGTCATATTCAAGTCCCTCAGGCTGATAGAGATAGTACTCTCTCTGGACGCCTTGATGCTTGTAGGTCCCATAGACGCAACGTCTTTGGATCTCTGTCTGTTCCTGGGCGTTCAGTGTGATGCCGGCCAGCAGGACAATCGCCAGCGACAGCGCGTTTTTGACAAGGTTAGAGGTCATGTGGTTGAATTATTATGAATATCCTTACAATATTACGAAGTTTTTTCGTAATATTAGGAAACAAATCTCTGGATCATGGATAGAAGATCATTCTTGCGCGCGGGGGCGGTCACCGTCGCCGCCACCAGCCTCGGGGGAGTGGCCTCCGCCATCCCCGCCAAACCTAAAAAGACCCAGCCCAAGGGCCCTTTCCACCATGTCCTGGGCGAGGAGTCCGACTCCCCCTTGAAGGTACGTTTCCTCGGGACCGGAGCCGCCGACTGGAACGGGAAGGATGAGAGGGGAGACCTCCGCCGGCTTTCCAGCGTTTTGCTGGACGGGGCCATATTGATAGATTTCACCCCCACCGACGAGGATATGCTGCCGGAGGGGTGCCAGCCCGACGCTATTTTCTACACGCATTCGCACGGCGACCATTACAATCCGGCGGCCGCGCTGAGGCTCGGCCTCAAGAGGGTGTTCCTCGGGGCGACATGGATCGAGCGGGCGAGGGAGGATTTCGCCAAAGCCTCGTCTGAAACGGGTCTCCCCGTCCCGGAGATAACCCCTCTCGCTCCCGGAGACAAGGTGACAATCAGCGGGATGACACTCACCGCTCTTCCGGCCAACCACGCCACGGGCGACATTAATGAGTTGACTTTGATGTACTTGGTGGAAAAGGGCCATGTCCGTGTCATGTACGCCACAGACACTGGAGGCATCCCGGCCATCGCCGCCCGTATCGTCGGAATCGACCCTCACGTCAAGGGAAGGCCTATCACGGGCCTGATCATGGAGGCCACCATGGGCCTGGACGGTGACGAGGATTTCAGGATATTCACCCATTCCAGCGTGAGAACCGTGGAAAGGACGGTGGATATGCTGCTCAGGGAGGGACGCTACACCCCGGCTGACGGCCAATCAGTATATCTGACTCACCTGGCCAGGACATTGCATCCTCGCCAATCGGACATCAACGCCTTCCTGCCGCGCCCTCTCGTGGCCGCTAAGGACGGGCAAGAGGTGATATTCCGATAAGATCGCCATAATAATAAGACACCCGGGGCTCTGAGGCTCCGGGTGTCTGTTCTCAGGGCGTTCCTGAAGACTATGAGAAGTTGTCGTACAGGATGCTCTCGGGCTGTACGCCAAGGCTGTCAAGCAGATTGTTGACGGCGCCGACCATCATGGGCGGTCCGCACATGAAGTACTTGATGTCCTCGGGAGTCTCGTGGTCCTTCAGATAGGTCTCGTACATCACGTTGTGGACGAAGCCGGGAGTGTATTTCACACCGGCGGCGTCGGCCGCGGGATCCGGACGGTCGAGGGCGAGGTAGAACTTGAAGTTCGGGAACTCCCTCTCGATCTCCGCGAAGTCCTCGAGGTAGAATGCCTCCACAAGGGCGCGGGCGCCATAGAAGAAGCTGACCTTCCTTCCGGTTTTCAGGGTCTTGAAGAGGTGCATGATGTGGCTTCTCAGAGGAGCCATTCCAGCACCGCCGCCAACGAATATGTACTCCTGCTCCTCGGGATCGTCCTTCGGGAGAAGGAACTCCCCGAACGGGCCGCTGATCCAGACCTTGTCGCCCGGCTTGCGGGTGAACACGTAGGACGAGGCGACTCCCGGAGGAACGGGCAGCATCTTGAAGACGCCCCTCGGCTGGCTCCTGTCGAAAGGAGGAGTCGCGATACGGACGTTGAGCTTGATGACGTTCTTCTCGGCCGGATACGAGGCCATGGAGTAGGCGCGCACGGTGGGGACGGTGTTCTTGTGCTTGATGCCGAAGAAACCGTATTTCTCCCAGTCGCCCCTGTACTCGGGGGCCACGTCGATGTCGGCGAAGTCGATGTCGTACTCAGGGATGTCGATCTGGATGTACTCTCCGGACTTGAACTCGATGTTCTCCCCCTCAGGAAGCTTGACGGTGAACTCCTTGATGAAGGTGGCGACGTTGTCGTTGCTGATGACTTCGCACTCAAGCTTCTTTACACTGAGAGTCGAGTCGGGAACCTGGATCTTGATGTTGTCCTTGATCTTGACCTGGCAGCCGAGTCTGTAGCCGTCCTTGATCTGCTTGCGGTTGAAGAAGCCCTTCTCTGTAGGAAGGATGCTTCCGCCGCCTTCGAGGACCTGGACCTTGCACTGGCCGCAGTTGGCCTTTCCACCGCAAGCTGAGGGAAGGAATATTCCCTGGTCGGCCAGGGTGTGCATAAGGTCGCCTCCGAGGGGTACTTCAAGGTTCTTCTTGCCGCCGTTGATGTCGATGCTGACAGATCCGGACGGGGTGAGCTTCGCCTTGATCACGAGGAGGAGGGCAACCAGAATGAGAGTTACGACAACTATTGTCGCTACAGCTCCGATGATTGTGTTGAACATAGCTTGACCTCCTTCTTTAAAGTGAAATACCCATGAAAGTCATCATCGCGATAGCCATGAGGCCGACGGTGATGAATGTGATTCCGAGGCCCTTCAGAGGGGCGGGAACATTACTGTATGA
>JAFROJ010000021.1 GCA_017429765.1 Bacteroidales bacterium
CCCGATGTCCGCCAGGGTGGATTGCGATCTGGCGGCAGGCTCTGACAGTCCGGACTCCTCGCTTCGCTCGGTCCCTCCCATTTCTCGGAGAGGTCGTGAAGGCAAGCCTTCACTTACTCTCCTTCGATCTGGGCCCCTCCCTCTTGCGTGACGAGGGCGTCCACGGTCCGGACTTGCCAGACCTGCCGCCAGATCGCTAGCGAGGGCCGCCGAGACCAGTCTGGATGGCGAGACCACTGCCACCCTCGGCACGTTAAGAGGGGGGACCGGAGCGGAGCGCAGCGGAGCGAGCGGTGGGGCCGAGCGAAGCGAGGCGGTCGAGCCGCCAGAGCTGGTCTCGGAGGTCCAGATGTATTCGACTCCGCTGGCGCCGACGATGAGGTCGGTGCGGCCGAGGGCGTCGAGGAAGCCGTAGTGCGAGGTGCTCATGACGATGAGACGACGCAGGGGCCGGTCGACCACGAGTGAGTCCTTGGAGCCGTCAAAAGGGGAGACGGACACGACGGTCCATCCCCCCTGAGGTCTCTCGAATATGTCCAGAAAAGCCGGCTCACCGGCATCCGCCACCGCCTGGGCGGAATGTCTCCCACCGCAGGAACACAACAACGCCCCCAGTGCGGCGAACAGAAAGACAAAGCGGCGGAACATATTCATTTAGAAAAGCTTACCTCCTTGGAACTTCCCCTGGAGCCGAGCCACGGCATCACTCAGGTCCTCACCCTCAAGAGGCTTGCTCATCGCTGCCTTGCGCTCCTTGTCGAAACGCTCCCTCAAGAGCGCGAACTGGCGCTTGGTGTCCATAGTGAACTCACCATTCTCAATCCAGGCGAAATACGCCGGCTCAGTCTCGTAGACAGACTTCGCCGTCCTTCCCTTGTGTTTCCCGAAGCTGATAACCGGCTCGTTATCCGGTCCCAGAACCAGCCTTCCGGCATAGTCTACAGTCCTTGGCCTGCCCCCGACACCGGAAAGGAAATCAACATCGTTTTTCAGTACCATCTCATGGTGCTTGTCAGCCACCTGGTACATCTCCAACTGGCCTTTCAGCACCTCGTAGGTCGCCATCGTGTCCGCCTCTGCGGAATGCGCGTTCTCGAAATCCTCGCCGCCGCAGTAAAAGCGGTAAGCCGCCCTGAGGTTGCGAGGCTCCATGTAGTGGTAGATAGTCTGCACATCGACCATCCTCTTGGCGTGGAGGTCTATGTCCAGGATGTCAAGCATCCCTTTGGCTTTGTCCTTGTTCGCCTGAGTCGCTCTCGGGTCGGAGATCCTGTGAAGGCAATATGCCCTCACACGCTCAATCTCCTCGGCGAGCATCGGAAGATCGAACTTAGCCGAGTTGAATCCTGCCAAGTCGCTGTCCCTCAGCCATTCCATGACCTCGGGAACTATCTCGATGAATTTCTTCTCCCCGACAAGCATCTCATCCGTGATCCCATTGACCTCGGTGGCCCTGGGATCCATTTTCTTCTGGATGCCGTTAGCATAGTCCCAAGGGCATACCCGCCATGTCTTTGTCTCATGATGGGAGTCCGGGAAGACCTTGACGAAACTCAGCTCGACTATGCAATCAGTGACGATATTAAGCCCCGTGCTCTCGATGTCGAAGAACAACAGGGGCTTTTGAAGTGAAAGTTCCACAGTGGATTTCCTATCTTTACTGGACCATGATCGGCATCAAGATGCCGCAAATCTTCTCGCTCGAGGCGTCATCCTCGGAGGGGACTATCAAGGCGGCCCTGCGGGCGTCAGCGAACTTCATGACGACAGTGTCGCAACTCATGTTGGAGAGTATCTCCCCGAGGAATGTCGACTTGAAGCCGATGGTGAGCTCATCGCCGTTGTAGTCGCAAGGGACTTTCTCGTATGCGGCGATAGCGAAACCAAGATCCTGGGCTGTGATCTCCATCTGGCCGGGCTTGAGGTCCAGCTTGATGTGGTTGGAGGCCTTGTTGGCGCAGACGGCCACGCGGCGCACCGTGTTCAGGAACAGGCTCCTGTCGATCTTGAGGATTGAGGAGTTGTTCTGGGGGATAACGTCACGGTATTTGGGATATTTCCCGACAATCAGCCTGCAGACCATCGTTGTCCTTCCGAATGAGAACACCACGGTGCTGGAGTCGAAAGCGACCTCGACGTCGCCATCCTCCTTGTCGACTATGGCCTTCAGCACATTCGCCGGTTTCTTGTGGAGAATGAATGAGCACTTCGCGGCTGCCTTGGCGTCCTTGGTGGTGTAGCATATCAGCTTATGGGAGTCGGAGGCCACGAGGGTGGTCGAATCCGTGTCGAAATCGAAATAGATACCGTTCATCGCCGGGCGGATCTCATCGTCGGCGGTGGCGTAGACTGTGCTGTTGATTCCCTCGATGAGACTCTTGGCGGGGAATATGACCTTCTCAGCATCGTCAGAGGCACCCTTGATCTCGGGATAGTCCTCGGCGGGGAAGTACGGGAGGACGGAATTACCGCTTGTCCAATCGCACTCGATTGAGCTGTCGCTGGAGGTTCTCACGGACACCGGCTGGTCGGGAAGCTCTTTCAAAAGATCTATGATGTGCCTCGCCGGAACAGCGATCCTTCCTTCCTCCTCTGTGGTGTCGACCTCGATCTCGGTCCTCAGGGTGAGTTCGGAGTCAGAGGCGGTGACCTCGAGGATGTTGCCCTTGAGGTC
>JAFROJ010000022.1 GCA_017429765.1 Bacteroidales bacterium
CGCCTCATCCAAGCCCTTTTCAACGGAAACTGGTTCGGGCCTCCAGCGACTGTCACGGCGCCTTCACCCTGGACAAGGGTAGATCACTAGGTTTCGCGTCTGCTCGGCGACACTAAAACGCCCTATTCAGACTCGCTCTCGCTACGGCTCCGCCGCTGAACGGCTTAACCTCGCGTCGCCGACGCAACTCGTAGGCTCATTATGCAAAAGGCACGCGGTCACCACCCTTTCGGGCGGCTCCCACCGCTTGCAGGCGCGCGGTTTCAGGCTCTATTTCACTCCCCTGCTCGGGGTGCTTCCCACCTTTCCCTCGCGGTACTGGTTCGCTATCGGTCTTCGGCAGTATTCAGCCTTGCGGGATGGTCCCCGCGGATTCGGACAGGATTCCACGTGCCCCGCCCTACTCAGGTGCCCCGAACTCTTGACCACTCGTTGCCCGTACGGGGGTGTCACCCTCTGCGCCGGCGTTTTCCAAACGCCTTCCGGTTCCTGTGGCCGCTCTAATGTCAAGGCCCTACAACCCCGACGCGTCCTCGAACGCGACGGTTTAGGCTCCTCCCTCTTCGCTCGCCGCTACTGGGGGAATCGACTCTTTCTTTCTTCTCCTCCGGGTACTAAGATGTTTCAGTTCCCCGGGTTCGCCCTCCCACAAGGGGAGTGACGGGCCTCCGGCCCGCCGGGTTGCCCCATTCGGACACGGCCGGATCAATCCCTGTTTGCGGGTCCCCGGCCCCTTTCGCGGCTTGCCGCGTCCTTCGTCGCCTGCCGAAGCCAAGGCATCCTCCACGCGCCCTAACTTCTCTTTCTCGATAGTGAATCTCTTATGATTCGTTGGTGAAACTGTGTCAACCCACTCACCTCACGTGTTTCATGTGCTGATTTCTAGTTTCGTTATATTTTTCTTTACCTCGTTGTGATCTCTCAGTATTGTCAATGAGCTGCGCTTTTCTCAAAGCGGGCTGCAAAGATACGGACTTTTTTGATTCCTCCAAATCTTTTTTCGATTTTTTCATCTTTTTCGATCAACGCCTCCTCCAACATCACATATTTATTATTATATTAGACGAACATTCTTAAATCAAACCACAATGGACACCAAGAAACTTGACTTCATGGCCACTCTGAAAGAGACCATCGACTACGGTATCAAGAACGTCGCCTCCCTCCTGCTCATGGCTGTGCTCTATGTGCTGACCGTCTGGATCCCCTACCTTAATGTGGGCACCACCATCGGTCTGTACAAGGGCGTAGTCGAGATCAGCAAAGGCAAGGTGCTGAACCCGATGATCCTTTTCGACAAGCAGAATTTCGAGAACATCGGCAACTTCTTCATTCTGATCGGCATAGAGTTCATGGCGATCGTCCCCGCCTACCTGATGGGGATCATCCCGGGGGTCGTGCTCGGAATAGCCTGGGGATTCGCGATTCTCTTCATGATCGACAAGGGGACAACCCCTCTGCAGTCGCTCAAGGTCAGCTATGACGCCACCTATGGTGAGAAGTGGACTATCTTCTTCCTGGAGCTCGTGGTCAGCATTGTCTTCGGTCTTGTCGGCAGCCTTCTGGCTTCCATCCCCAAGGTCGGCATTCTCTTCTTCATCATCGTGATGATCCTGACTGTCGCCGTGATGATCTCGCTCCAGGCCGTCCTTTACAAGCACTTCAGCTCGAAGGCCTTCCCTGAGGAGGAAATAGTGGAGGAAACAGTAATAACTGAATAATAGTATGGAAAATCAACTGAACACCTTGCCGGAAAACGCCCAAAGGGAACTTCTTCCAGGCGAGGAGTACAAACCTATCCTCGGCCCCGAGAGAAAATGGGCCGAGGTCACGCCTTACTCGGTGGCGATCGGTCTTTTGATGGTGGTGATCTTCTCGGCGGCGGCCGCCTACCTCGGCCTCAGGGTCGGGCAGGTCTTCGAGGCCGCGATCCCGATAGCCATCATCGCGGTCGGCCTGACGAGCGCCCTCGACAAGAAAGAGGGCCTGGGACAGAATGTCATCATCCAGTCGATCGGAGGATGCTCCGGGGCGGTCGTGGCGGGAGCCATATTCACACTCCCGGCCATCTACATCCTCGGAGTCGAGGTCAATTTCGTCCAGATGTTCCTATCCTCCCTGCTCGGAGGCGTTCTGGGAATATTGTTCCTCATTCCTTTCCGGAAATATTTCGTCAGCGAGATGCACGGGAAATATCCCTTCCCCGAGGCGACGGCGACCACCCAGATCCTCGTCAGCGGGGAGGGCGGCAAGGGTGCCGGCACACTGCTGGTCAGCGGTCTCGTGGGAGGCCTCTATGACTTCCTGGTCAGTACCTTCGGCACCTGGTCGGACACGATCAGCACCACGGTGCTCGGAGTCGGCAGGACCATCGCGGACAAGGCGAAAGTGCTGCTGAAACTCAACACCAGCGCCGCCGTGCTCGGCCTTGGATATATTATAGGTCTGAAATACGCCCTCGTGATCTGCTGCGGCAGCCTCCTTGTCTGGCTGGTCATCATCCCCCTGATGAACCTTCTCTGGGGAGGCCAGGTGATAGACCTGATGAACACCGGCGTGACTTTGACTATCGGGGAGATGTCCCCGGACCAGATATTCAAGGACTACGCGAGGCACATCGGGATCGGTGGCATAGCGACCGCGGGGATCATCGGGATCATCAAGTCATTCGGGGTGATCAAGTCGGCTGTGGGGCTGGCTGTGAGGGAGTTCCGCGGCCCTTCGGCCCCTTCGACAGGCTCAGGGACCGGGAAGAGGACCGAAGAGGACCTGCCGATGAAGACCATCGTCTTCGGGGTCGTGATCGCCCTTCTCGCGATCTTCGCTTTCTTCGCTTTCGGCGGGGTCGTGAATAATGTCTGGCAGGCTGTCGTGGGGCTCCTGATAGTCGCCGTGATCTCATTCCTGTTCACGACGGTGGCGGCCAACGCCATCGCCATTGTCGGCACCAACCAGGTCAGCGGCATGACCCTGATGACCCTCATCATCGCCTCCCTGATCCTGGTGGCCGTGGGCCTGAAGGGCAACGCCGGAATGGCCGCCGCCCTCATCATAGGAGGCGTGGTCTGCACCGCCCTCTCGGTCGCCGGCTCCTTCATCACCGACCTTAAGATCGGTTATTGGATCGGCAGCACCCCCAAGAAACAGGAGGGTTGGAAGTTCGCCGGTGTGGCTGTCGCCGCCGCCACGGTGTGCGGAGTCATGCTCGTGCTGAACAAGACCTACGGTTTCGTGGGTGACCAGGCCCTCGTTGCTCCCCAGGCCAACGCCATGGCCGCCGTGATCCAGCCGATGATGAACGGCGGAGGCGCCCCCTGGCTGCTGTACGGGATCGGAGCCGTCATCGCCATTCTGCTCACCATATTCAAAGTCCCGGCCCTGGCCTTCGCCCTCGGCATGTTCATCCCGGTCGACCTGAACCTTCCCCTGCTCATCGGAGGCGCGATCTCATGGTACGTCGGTTCCCGCTCGAAGGACAAGAAGGTCAACGAGGCCCGCTCCGGCAAGGGCACCCTGATAGCGTCCGGTTTCATCGCCGGCGGAGCCCTGATGGGAGTGGTCAGCGCGCTGCTGAAGTTCTTCAACGTGGACTGGTTCCTCTCCGCCTGGAACTCGGCCTACGGCGAGGCGATAGCGATCGTCCCGTTCATAGCGATCATCGCCTACATGGTCCTGTCGTCAATGAAGGTTAAAGAAAGCAAGTGATTATGGAAAAGCTACTTGACAGATTTTTAAGATATGTCGCTGTGGACACGCAGTCCAACGAGGATTCCGAGACCCAGCCTTCCACCGACAAGCAGTTGAATCTCCTGGGGACGCTCCGGGACGAGCTCGTCGCGATGGGAGTGGAGGCGACTCTTGACGAATATGGCTACGTGATGGCCTCCATCCCCTCGAACATCGAGGCCAAGGTTCCCGCGATCGGGTTCATAGCCCACGTGGACACGGCCCCGGACGCCTCTGGCGCCGACATCAAGCCTCAGATAATCAATGAATATGACGGAGGTGAGATCGAGCTCAAAGGAGTCCCCGGGCTCGCATTGAAGCCCTCCGAGTTCCCGGAGATGCTCCACTACGTCGGGCAGACCCTGATCACGACCGACGGAACCACCCTTCTGGGGGCCGACGACAAGGCCGGAGTGGCCGAGATCATGAACGCCGTCCAGTACATAGTCGAGAATCCAGGCTTCAGGCACGGCGAGATCAAGATCGGCTTCACCCCCGATGAGGAGATCGGACGCGGGGTGGTCAAGTTCGACGTGAAGAGGTTCGGGGCCGACTACGCCTACACCATGGACGGCGGCGAGGTCGGGGAGCTGGAGTTCGAGAACTTCAACGCCGCCTACGCCAAGATCCACATCCAGGGCCGCAACGTCCATCCGGGCTACGCCAAGGGCAAGATGAGGAACGCCATCCTGATCGGAATGGAGCTTAACTCCCTCTTCCCTGTCGAGCAAAAGCCCGAGTACACAGAGGGTTACGAGGGCTTCTTCCACCTGATCGGAATCAACGGCTCGGTCGAGGAGGCCGACATGACCTACATCATCAGGGACCACGACAGGGCCTTGTTCGAGAGGAAGAAAGAGGTCATCTTGGAGTGCGCGGGCTTCATCAACCGCAAATACGGCGAAGGCACCGTCACCCCGGTCGTCAAGGACCAGTACTTCAACATGCGAGAGCAGGTCGAGCCTCACTACCATGTCGTCGAGAAGGCCGTGAAAGCCATGGAGATGGCGGGGGTCAAGCCCAAGATCCAGCCCATCAGGGGCGGCACGGACGGGGCCAACCTCAGCTTCAAGGGCCTTCCCTGCCCCAACATATTCGCCGGCGGCCTCAACTTCCACGGGAAGATGGAATACGTCCCCCTGGAGTCGATGGAGAAGGCCTCGGAAGTCATTTTGAACATCATAACCCTGTACAGCGAGAACTAAACTATTGTCATGATGAGTTTTCTCAATAAACCGCTCCGGAGAGCCCTGGAGCTAGCCGTCGCCTGCCTGGCGGCGGGATGCGCGGTCAATTCCAAACCCGAGTCGCTCGCCACCCTCGAGGCGGGTTTCGCCGATCCTCCCCGTGAGGCGAGGCCTTACCTCTGGTGGCACTGGATGGACGGGAACGTCACGAAGGACGGCATCCGGAAGGACCTGCTCTGGATGGACAGCATCGGGATCGGCGGCTTCCACCATTTCGACGCCGCCATCTCAATCCCCCAGATCGTGGACAAGAAGATGGTCTACATGAAGGACGACTGGAAAGACGCCTTCAAGGAGGCCATAGCCCTGGGAGACTCCCTCGGGATGGAGATGACAGTCGCCAGCTCGCCCGGATGGAGTTGCACGGGAGGCCCCTGGGTGAGCGAGGAGGACGCGATGAAGAAACTCGTCTGGAGGGAGACCCGTGTCAAGATCGACGGTTGCGGGACTGTCAATGTCACGCTTCCGGAGCCGTTCAAGACCGCCGGAGGATTCCAGGACATGAAAGGATCCTCGGAGGAATATTACAAGGACATCGCTGTCCTGGCCGTCAGGATGCCTGACGACGACGCCTTCCTAAGGGATATGGACGTGAAGGTCACCTCCTCGGGAGGCGACTTCACCCTTGATCAACTTGCCGGCGAGAGCCTCGCCGACGCGGCCCTCCTCCCCGACGGGAAGGACGGCTACGCCTGGATCGCCTACGAGTTCCCTGAGCCTGTCACTTTCCGGGCGGTTTCCACCGCCGACGGCCGGGTGAGGCCTTGGCCCTATCTCTCCGGGCCGTCCCTAAGCGTGTCGCTGGAAAAGAGCGACAACGGGGAGAATTTCTCGGAAGTGGTCAAGATCCCCAGTACAAGTTGCGGAAGGTCAACGGTTTCCTTCCCTGCCGTGACGGCGAGGGTATTCCGTCTCAAGGTGAATAACACAGGCCGGGGGACGATGATAAGCGAGTTCAACCTCTATCCTTCCGGCAGGATTAACCATCCCGAGGAAAAGGCCGGGTTCTGCTCGCCCCATGACATCCACGACTTCCCCACCGTGACAGACGGACCAGTCGCCACCGAGGTCATCGACGTGACCGACAAGGTGAAAGACGGATCGCTGGCCTGGGACGCCGAGGGCAACTGGAAATTCCTCCGGATCGGTTATTCCCTGACCGGCCACAAGAACGGCCCCGCTCCGGCCGAGGCCACCGGCCTGGAGGTCGACAAGCTGGATCCGGAGGCCTGGTCGAGATATTTCCACAACTACCTCGACATGTACAAGGAAGCGACCGGCGGTCTCATCGGCGAAAGGGGCATCCAGTACATCCTGACCGACAGCTACGAGGCCGGATGCCAGAACTGGACTCCCGTGATGGTCAACGAGTTCCGTGAGCGCAGGGGCTACAGCCTGATCCCTTGGCTGCCCGTGCTGACCGGCGAGATCGTGGGCTCGGTCGAGGAGAGCGAGGCCTTCCTGAGGGACTGGACCGTCACGATAGCCGAGCTCTACGCCGCCAACTACGACCGGATCAACGACTTTGTCAAGGAATATGGGATGAGGGGCCGCTACAGCGAGTCCCACGAGTGCGGCAGGGCGTACATAGCCGACGGCATGGACGTGAAACGGACCGCGAGCGTGCCGATGGCCGCTTGCTGGATCGACGCCGGCTCGGCCTCCATGGCCGCGGCCGACATCCGCGAGTCAGCCTCGGTCGCCCACATCTATGGGCAGAACCTGGTGGCCGCCGAGTCATTGACAGCCCACGGGACCTCCAGCAACGCCTACAAGTATTCCCCGAGGGTCCTGAAGCCGACCGCGGACTGGGAGATGGCCCACGGGGTGAACCGCTTCATCATCCACGAGTCGGCCCACCAGCCTCTGGACAGCGTGTTCCCGGGCCTCGGCCTCGGGCCTTACGGCCAGTGGTTCAACCGCCACGAGACCTGGGCGGGCCAGGCTAAGGCATGGACGGACTACCTCGCCCGCAGCTGTTACATGCTCCAGAGGGGCAAGGCCGTGGCGGACATCCTGGTCTACTACGGCGAGGACAGCAACGTCTGCGCCCAGGCCTCGGTCTCCGAGCTGCCCGGCTTCATCCCCGTCGGCTACAACTACGACTACGCCGGCCCCACCGTGGTGAAAGACGTCCTTAAAGCCAGGAAGGGCCGTATAGTGGCCGGGAATATGGAATATTCAGTCCTCTATCTCGACAAGAATGTGAAGAGGATGTCGGTTCCTGTGCTGTCCAGCCTTGTGGCCCTGGCCTCGAAGGGAGTCGCCGTCTGCGGCCACAGCCCCGAAGGACCCGCCGGGCTGATGGATGACGCCGATGAATGGAACTCGCTGATGGCCAAGTTCAAAGCCCTTCCGAACGTCCATTTCGACGAGCCTCTTTATCATGTGTTGACCGGGATCGGTGTCGAGCCGGACATCCGCTTCCACCCCGAGGAGACTATTCATTTCGTCCACCGCCATCTTCCCGCCGCCGACATCTACTGGGTCAGCCGTCCCGGCAGTGAGGGCAAAGCCATGGAGGTCGCGTTCAGGCAGAAAGGAAAGGATGTCAGCGTCTGGCACCCGGAGACAGGGACCATCGAGAAAGTGTCCTACAGGACAGAGGGAGACATGACCGCGGTCAGTCTTGACCTCGCTCCGGACGACGCGGTGTTCGTGGTCTTTTCAGGCAAGTCGGAGAGCGGCTCGGCGGAGATCCCGCCTGTCGTGAAGAAGGTCGTCGCGGAGCCCCAGGCTCCCTGGAACGTCAGTTTCCAGAAAGACAGGAGCGCTCCGGAGTCGGCCGTGTTCGAGTCGCTGGCCTCCCTCACCGAGTCCACTGACCCTGGAATCAAGTATTTCTCCGGGGCCGCGGTCTATTCCAACACCTTCAACCTCGGGGCTGTCCCGGAGGGTGAGAGATTATTCCTCGATCTCGGGGATGTCAGGGACATCGCCGTGGTCAAGGTGAACGGGACCGATTGCGGGACAATCTGGGAACTCCCGTACCGGACCGACATCACCAAGGCCGTGAAAGAGGGAGACAACTCCCTGGAAATCACTGTCATAAATCCTTGGCACAACAGGCTTGTCGGAGACAAGAGACCCGAATGCGACCATCCGATCACATTCACGTCGTACACTTTCTTCAATCCGGAATCGCCTCTCCTGCCCGCCGGCCTTCTCGGACCGGTCAAAGTCGAGGCGGTCAGCGAATAAGACTCTAGAGAAGCTTCGCGCGGAGGGCTGAGATCATGTCCACGGTCATTCCCTCAAGGTCGTAGGACGGGCTCCAGTCCCATTCCGCGCGGGCGCAAGAGTCGTCCATCTTGTCCGGCCAAGACTCGGCGATGGCCTGTCGCACAGGATCCACCTCGTAACGCATCTTGAACCCGGGGATGTGCTCGCTGATCTTGGCTCGCAGGATCTCGGGGTCGAAGCTCATCGACGCGATGTTGAACGAGTTGCGGTGGACCAGCCTGGAAGGGTCGGCGTTCATGATGTCAACCGCCGCCTTCAGGGCGTCAGGCATGTACATCATGTCCATGAAGGTGCCGGGGGCGATGGGGCAGACGAACTCCTCGCCTTTGACGGCCGCGTAGTAGATCTCGACGGCGTAGTCCGTGGTCCCTCCTCCGGGAAGGGTGACGTTGGAGATCAGGCCCGGGAAGCGGACCGAACGGGTGTCAACCCCATATTTGTGGAAATAGTAGTCGCTCAGCAACTCGGTCGCCACCTTGGTGCAGCCGTACATGGAGCGGGGCCTCTGGATCGTGTCCTGGGGAGTGTCCTTGCGGGGGGTCTCCGGGCCGAAGGAACCGATCGAGGAGGGGGTGAACACGGCGCAGCCGTTCTCACGGGCGATCTCGAGAATGTTCATCAGGCCGTCGATCTGGATGTGCCAGGCGAGCTGCGGCTTCCTCTCCGCGACCGCCGAGAGAAGGGCGGCGAGATTGTAGATCGTGTCGATCTTGTACTTCTTGACGATCCCGAGCAACTGATCCCCGTCACAGACGTCAGCCTCGGCGCTGGGGCCGCTCTCGAGAAGCTCACCCTTGGGCTCGGCGCCCTTGATAAAACCGGCGACAACGTTTCCCTCAGGAATCATTCTCCTGATCTTCATCGTAAGTTCGGAGCCGATCTGTCCGGTTGACCCGATCACAAGCACATTTTTCATTGCGGATAGCGACTTAATTGCTAAATTAGCGGTTGCAAAAATACATTATTTTCCGCAAACACGAAACTAATAAACGATTAATAGTCATGTACGGCAAATTTCAAGATCATCTGAAAGAAGAGCTCGCTTCCATCAAGGAGGCCGGCTTGTACAAGAACGAGAGGAACATAGCCTCAGCCCAGTCCGCCGAGATCACCCTCGAGGACGGGAGCAAGGCGCTTAACTTCTGCGCCAACAACTATCTCGGCCTGGCTGACTCGCCGAGGCTGATCGAGGCCGCGAAGAGGGCGATGGACGGAAGAGGCTTCGGAATGTCCTCTGTCAGGTTCATTTGCGGGACCCAGGATCTCCACAAAGAGCTTGAGGCCGCCGTATCCAATTTCTTCCACACCGAGGACACTATTCTCTACGCCTCCTGCTTCGACGCCAACGGCGGAGTCTTCGAGCCCCTGCTGACAGCCGAGGACGCCATCATCTCCGACTCCCTCAACCACGCCTCCATCATCGACGGCGTGCGTCTCTGCAAGGCTGTCCGCTACCGCTACGCCAACGCCGACATG
Organism: Bacteroidales bacterium; assembly: GCA_017429765.1. GTDB lineage: Bacteria > Bacteroidota > Bacteroidia > Bacteroidales > UBA932 > Cryptobacteroides. The sequence goes on from JAFROJ010000022.1 coordinate 9,693, forward strand.
GAAGACCTGGAGCGTTGCCTCAAGGAGGCCCAGGCCCAGAGGTTCAGGATCATCTGCACCGACGGGGTGTTCTCGATGGACGGCAATGTGGCCCCGATGGACAAGATCTGCGATCTCGCGGAGAAATACGACGCCTTAGTGATGGTGGACGAGAGTCATTCGGCCGGAGTGGTCGGCAAGACAGGGCGCGGCGTGGCCGAGCTTTACGACTGCTACGGGAGGATCGACATATTCACAGGCACCCTCGGTAAGGCCTTCGGAGGCACTGTGGGAGGCTTCACGACCGGCCGCAAGGAGATCATCGACATGCTCCGCCAGCGCTCCAGGCCTTACCTCTTCTCCAACTCCCTGCCGCCGATGATCGTGGCCGCCGGGATCGAGATGTTCAAGATGCTGGACGAGAGCGACGAGCTCCACGACCGTCAGCAGGAGAATGTCAAGTACTTCCGCGACGCCATGCTGGCCGCAGGTTTCGACATCAAGCCGACCCAGAGCGCGATCTGCGCGGTCATGCTCTACGACGCCCCCCTGTCCCAGAAGTTCGCCGCCAAGATGGCTGAGGAAGGAATATTCGTGACCGGGTTCTACTATCCTGTGGTCCCGAAGGGGCAGGCCAGGATCAGGGTGCAGCTTTCAGCGGCCCACAAGAGAGAGCATCTCGACAAGGCCATAGCGGCCTTCATCAAGGTGGGGAAGGAACTGGGTGTGATCTGATTCCCTACTCGAGACTCTCCAACTCGACATCAGGCAACGCGGACAGGCTCTTGAGCAGGCCCGCGTTGTACTCTTTCTTGGGGACGCGGAGCTCGACAGTCGCCTTGAACGAGTCGCCCTGCTTGGACAAGGAGAAGTTTTTCATCCTCTTGCCGAAAGAGTCTATGACCTCCGCGAGAGCGCTCTCGTCCTTGGAGGCCAGAGTCGCGACAACCTCCTTGTCTCCCAGCTTGATGCTGTAGAAATTCAGGGCCTCCATACAGATCAGGACAAGGACGGCGCAGACCAGGGAGATGACGTACATCCCGCCGCCCATCCCAAGCCCTATGGCTCCGGTGACCCAGAGGCCGGCCGCGGTGGTGAGCCCGCTGATATGGTTTTTCTTGATGATCAGGCCTCCTCCGAGGAAACCGATGCCCGTGACGACACCGGCGGCGATCCGGGCGGCGTCGAAGCTGGACGCCGTCCGGAAACCGTACTGGGAGATGACCATGAATAGGGCGGACCCGAGGGCCACGAGAACGTGCGTGCGCACTCCCGCGCCCTTGGCGCGGAGCTCTCTCTCATAGCCGATAGCGCCACCCGCGAGGCCGGCCGCCAGAAGGCGGAGACATAATTCGAGAGTCAGGGACATGGCCGGGCGGGGTTATTCGTGGAACAGCATGGAAGCGGGAAGCTGCTCGACATCGATTCCGGGGCCTACCAGCCCGATCTCGAGAGTCTCGCCTCCGTAATTCTCGAAGAACTGGACCTCCACGCGGTGATAACCGGCCTCAAACTCGACCCACGCTTCGGAGAAACCGCCCCCGTCCCGGTCGATGTCGAAGAGGAGCTGACCGTCGATGAAAAGCTTGGCGCCGTCGTCAGTCGCGAGAGAGATCTGGTACAGGCCGACCTGGTCTATCTTCATGAGGGAGTTAAACCGGAACCCGAAATGATCCTCCCTGAGTTTAGCCGTCAGGTCGAAGAAGGGGACAACGCCGCGGGCCCTGACGGGGCTCGCCAAGACTTCTCCCACGCTCATGAAATCGCCCTCATGGTAGGTGTAGCTCACGCCGTTGCCCTTGGGTTTGGCATCCACGGCCTTGAAGCTCGCGGAAGCTGTCGGAAGTTCCGGATCTTTCTGATATTCAGGATCGAAAGGCTCGCTCTTGACCCCGTTGTCCGGAGTGAAGTCCAGGCCCAGGATGTCGGCTATCGTGGCGGCCAGCTGCCTTGAATAGAAGACCCCGTTGCCGGAGGTCTCCCCCAGGGCGGGGATCCCCTTGCCAAGAGCCATCAGCCAGGTGTGGTTGGCCCCGCGGAGGTCAGCGCCGTGGCCGGTGAAACGCTCGCCCTTGCCCCTGCCGTGGTCGGTCGTGAGGAGGTAGGTGGTCTTGCCTTTGTAGAAGGGATCGGCCTCGCAGGCCTCGATGATGTCCTTGATGCAGGCGTCAGTGGCGGTGATGCAATGGAGATAACTCGCGTAATCCCCGCTGTGGCCGGTCCCGTCCGTGCCGCCGAACGAGATGAAGAGCACCTTGGGATGGTCGTTCTTGATGGTCTCCATCGCATAGGCGTAGGTGTAGGCGTCGGGACGCTCGTCACCCTTGTTGTAGCCGAACTCGCTCTCCTGCATCCTGTCCAGCATCCTCATGACCGGGCTGGGATCCGGGGAGACGTTAGGCTCGAAAGCGGTGCTGCCAGGGAATCCGCCCCTGTCGTTATTCACGGCGTAACGGATTGACTCCCAGGAGCCATAGACCATGACCCTGCCTTTGTACCGGGGATCCTTGTTGGCCACCTCCAGCACACTTGTGTTGGGGTTCGGGACAGGATCGTTGCTGTCCACCCTCTCGTCGTCCGCCCAACCGCAGAACAACTCGCTGTAGCCGGGATAGGAGAATGACTTGTTGTTGGCGACCTGCATCAGGCTGTTCTTGTTCCTGTTGCCAATCATGTAACCTTTCTTCGCCACATAGTTCCAGGCGAAAGGCATCAGCACCTCGCGGCGCTCCTCGGGGGTGTCCCTCCAGTATTTCGCCTTTGTGCCCTCGATGTCTTTGACGAACCTCGGATCCGAGATCAAAGTCGAGTCGGCGCCAGTGTAAACCTCCTGCCAGCGCAGGCCGTCATAGGTGATCACGATCACTCTGGGATCATTGTCGGCGCAAGAGGCCAGAAAGGCCGCCACCATGACAAGTGGAATAATAATACTCTTTTTCATATCACTCTTTTAGTTATTGTTCCCGCGAACTCGCCCGGAGTCATTCCCGTGAATTTCTTGAAACTCCTGGCGATTATCTTATAATCCATGCCGAGGGCGTTGGCGGCCGCCAGCGGGGTGTGGCCGTTGAGCATCAGATCCTTCATCTTCTCCACCCTCATCTTGATGATATATTGATAGATGGATATTCCCATCTCACGTCTGAAAACACTCTCGAGCAGACGGCGCGACATCGGCACGAGGGCCACGATGTCCTCCACATTGACACGCTCGGAGATGTTGTTGTTAATATGATACAGCACCCTTGAGATGTAAGGGTTGGGGTGCAGCACGGCGTCGGTCGAGCGGCGGGTGGTCACGAAAGTGGGCCTGACAAGGATGTCCCTCGGCTTCCTGAAGCGGTCCTTCGGGGGAAGGGACAAAAGCTTGTCGATAAGGCTGGCCGTCTCGTAACCGGCCTCCTCGACATCCTGGTTAAGGGAAGAGAGCTGGGGGGAGCAGAGCTGGCAGAGGGACTCGTCGTTGTCGATCCCGAGCACCATGATGTCCTCGGGGATACGGCTGGCGCCGCCTCCCTCCTGCTTGGCCGCCTCAAGGATGTAGTAAGCCCTGTTGTCGTCGCAGGCCAGGACAGCGACGGGTTTGGGAAGCTCCCTCAACCATTTCCCGAGACCCTCGAGATTGTACCACCAGATCTCGCTCAGGTCGTTTTTCTCCAGGATCGAGATCGTGGCGTCAGGCACCCTCGAACGGATCTCCTCAACGAAACTGTCCCTTCGCTCGTCCGACCAGACCATGCCTTTCATGCCATAGAAAGCGAAATTCCTGACCCTTTTCTTGATCAGGTAGTCGGCGCAGATCTTGCCTGACGCGGCGTAATCGCCGCTGATGTTGCAGATCGAGGGGAACCTCTGGTGGAAGTCCTGGGCGATCGCTATGATGCCGTGGCGGCGGAACGCGTCCACATCATCGGTCGGGAGGAACTGCCCTATTATCGCGTCGGCCTTCCATGAGACAGCGAACTTGACGACCTCGTCCATGCGTCCGCTGTCTCTCAGGGACAGCGGCATCTTGCACACAACCCAGGGGTCATGCTCGTGCGAGAAGCGCATGATCCCCTCAAGGAGCTTGTTCGCGTACGATTCCGAGAAATCGGTCATCATCAGGAGTCTGGCCATGGTCTGTCAGTGTCAATATTCGTCGATCGCCCTCTGGAACCTGGCTTCCAGGTCAGAGAGTTTGTAAAGCCCGTCAGGATTGGTCTCCAGCCCCTTGAGCCTGACAGGGAAGGCTGTCGGGGTCTCGCCCGGACCGAGCGTCGGCATCGAGCGGAGCTGGGAAGGAGACTCGTAGACCAGGAACAACCCGGCGTACCTGCCTCCGTCTTTCCCGTCCCACAGGGTCACCATGAGTTTCGAGCCGATGGGGGTTTTCTTCTCGATGGCGTCCGGGAGGGAATATTCCTCGACGTCCAGGGCGGCGAGGACGCTGGCGATGTTGGAGTCGTGTCCGCAGAGGAAGCTGAACTTCCTGCCCTCCGCCCTCATCTCGCCGAGCATGGTCTCCAGCAGGGGATGAGCCACATTGACGGCCACGGCGGGGGCTGTGAAGAGCACGTCGCCGTACCAGTCCTTGACCCCGGCCACACTCTCCCACTCGCTGACGGAGAGGTTGTGGCCGAAAGCCGCCAAGGTCTCGGAGGGGGCCTCGTAGTATTGCAGGGTCAGGGCGTCGGAGGCCGAGTTGGCCATCTTGAAGCCGCCTGTCATTGCCGGCTCCTTCCCTTCCTCCAGCTTGATGGCCAGGTCATCCATCCTGAAAAACAGGGTGTCGTTGGCCGCCGCGGGGGAAGTCTTGATGTCAAGCACATACTCCAGCACGCCGAAATTGGAGGCCAGCTTTGAGGCCACGCCCTTCAGCCCGTCCTTGCCGCCCATGGCCTTGATCTGGGACATCGCTTTCTCGCGGAAAGCGTCGTCGATGTTCGTGAGCCTCGGGTTGAACACGGGATCCATGGTGCCGAGCGGATAATGGTGCTCCACCATGACGTTAGCGACCGGAAGCATCCCGCTCGAGAAATAGCGGGCGGTGGCTATGGTTCGTTGCATCGAGTTGGAATAGAAGCGCATGGCGCCCTCCTCGGGAATCTCGTTCTCTTCCATCAAACCCTCGCTGACCAGCCACTTGCGGAAGAACTGACCCATCTCCGTCTCAAGGACGCCTCCCCTGATGGAGAGTTCCCCGGGAGCGGAAGTCCAGTCGAACCATTCGTGAGACGTGATTCTCGAGAGGACAGAGCCGCCTCCTGACAAAGGGGAGCGGATGTTGTGGCGGCTCAGCGCCACGACCCTCTCGAGGGTGTATCTGTCACGGAAGCCTTCCTCGGGAAATATCCAGGAGGTGGAAGCGCGGGTCCCGTCGGCGTTGTCAATGGCCTTGAAAGAGCTCCCGTTCTGGTAAAAAACGATAACCAAGCCTTCCGGGGTCCTTATCTCGTAGAGTTTTTTGACATCTATTCCCTGGGCCAGGGCCGCCGAGGCGGCCAGGAGCAGAATCGGGATTATTATCGCCTTCCTCATCAATCCGATTAATTGGTTTTCAATATGATAGTGGGATCGAGTGGATAACGGCCGAAGTCCTTGCCATAGATGGCGAGTCCTCCGTCGAGATCCTCCTTCGGGGCGGTGAGGCGGATCCGGAACGACCTGGTCTTCAGGATCTCCTCAGCGGGGATGCTGTAGATCGGAACCTCGACTCGGACGAGCTCGCCGTAGGAGCCGGCCTCCCTGATCTCGGACCTGGCGGGCTGGGCTCCCCAGGAGAGGATTCCCCTGTGGTCTGCGGGATCATCGGCGAGTTCCGCCTTCCCGACAACCTTCCCGTTGACGGAGATCTCGACCCTTGAGGGCCAGAGAGTGGTGTCGGTCATGGCGTAGGAGTTGAGCGACTTGCAGTGGTCGAAGGTGCCTCCTCCGAGCATGAAGTCCCCGCTCATCTCGTCGCCCTCCTTATCTTTCCCGAACTTCTCCTTGGCGGACGCCTCGAAGAGGATCTCCGCCCCGGTGACGCTCTCAAGGACAATGTCGTCGGGAATCTTCACGGTGTACTCGAAATAACCGTTGCCGAAACCGTCCACCTTGAGCCCGTCATAGATGGTGCTCTGTCCCTGGGACCACTCGCTGGCCGTGTAGGCGGCCGGGTCGAAGGTGATGACCCTGGTCTTCTCGGGAATAGTGGTCTTGCCGTCCTTGACGCGGAAGGTCGTGAAATTGTGGTGCAGGGCTTCTCCCTTTTCATTCTTCAGGACTATCCTGAGCCAGTAGACGCCGTTCTCCTCGGGGACCTGGACCTTCTGGCTCGCGACGGTCGCGCTGAGCCAAGGCTTGAACTCGACCGGAATGGAGGTCTTCCCGAACTCCATGTTCTCACCGAAACTGTTGTAGCCGACCAATTCGGTCTCGAGGGTCAAGGCTCCGGGATCCTTATCGGTCATGAATGAGCCATAGAAGGAGAGGTCGACGGTCTCTCCGGGGTTGTTCTCGGTGTAGAGATATTTCTCGGGGGATATGTAGTACTTGCTCTGGAAGTCGGCCATGGTCATCCCCGGCACAAGGTCATCCAGGCCGTCGATCTTCGGAGACCTGTCGTACTGGACATAACCGTTCCACTCGTTGATCACGTCGTGATGCTCGGTGTAGAGCCAGCCGGCGCACTTGGGATAGCGGCGGAACGCGTCGATCATGATGTGGTAGTCCCAGGTGAAGTCGCAGTCGCCGGCGCTGCCGCTGTAGCCCCAGACATTCCCGCACTCGCTGTTGATCATGGGAACCCCGTTCTGGAAGTTGCCGGCGGTGTAGTTGAAGGGACTTCCGGGATAGGTGTTGTCCACATATTCCTTAATCTCCCTCTCCCAATCCCAACCGGGACGGTAGGAGTGCCAAGAGTTTATGTCGGTCTCGACGTGGTCGCGGTTGCAGGCGCTCTGGTCCTCAACAAGGCGGGAAAGATCGAGGCTCTTGGTCAGGTGGTACATCGAGCGGACCCAGTCCTGGGACTCCTTGGTGTAGCCCCCTTCCTTGAACCTGAGACCCCATGTCTCGTTGAAATTGACCCAGGCGAAGATGGAAGGATGGTTGTAGTCGCGCTCGACCTGGCCGCGGAGGCATCTCTCCCAATCCTCCCTGGCCTCAGGGACAGGCTCGCCCCAGAAATTAGGGGTGTCGGCCATGATCAGGAGGCCGAGCTTGTCGGCCCAGTAGAGCTTGCGGGGAACCTCGACCTTGATGTGGATCCTGTTGCCGTTCAGCCCGAGGTTCTTGGAGATCATGATCTCGTTTCTCATGAACTCGTCGCTGGGGAAGGTGTAGAATCCATCCGGGTGGTAGCTCTGGTCGAGACAGAGCTGGAGATAGATCGGCTTGTTGTTGAGAGCCACGTAGTTATATTCAGCGCCGGGGAACTGGACGACCCCGATCTTCCTTTGTCCGAAATAGGAGCTCACCTTGTCCTCGCCGCCGAGGGAGGCGGTCACCTCATAGAGGAAAGGATCGTCGAGGTCCCATAAG
>JAFROJ010000023.1 GCA_017429765.1 Bacteroidales bacterium
CAAGGCTTAACCAAACGGTTAAACCTTGTTTCGCGGTGCGGAAGGGGCTCGAACCCGCGGCTACGCCGCTACCGGCCTTCACGTTACCCCCTGCCGCCTGACGGCGGCTGTCCCCTCGGGGGACGAGGTCGAGGTTTGGGACCACCATACAAGCAAACAAGGCTTAACCAAACGGTTAAACCTTGTTTCGCGGTGCGGAAGGGGCTCGAACCCTCGACCTCCGGCGTGACAGGCCGGCATTCTAACCAAGCTGAACTACCGCACCAGACTTGAAAAACATCCGCGCTCTTTTGGAACGCGGATGCAAAGATAGTCAAATTTGTCGGGTGTGCAAATTTTTTTATTTGATTTCGATGATTTTGTTGGCCTGGGGAACAACCTTGGGCTCAACTTTCGGGATAGTCACAAGCAGGACACCGTTCTCGACAGTGGCGCTGATCCTCTCCTTGTCGGCGTCGTCCGGGAGCAGCATGGTCTGCTGGAACTTGGCGTAGGAGAACTCGCGCCTGAGATAACGGCCGCGCTTCCTCTCGTCCTTGCTCTCCTCCTTCCGTTCCATGTTGATCACGAGATCCCCCTCGTCGTCAAGGCTGACCTTGAAATCGTCCTTGGTCATCCCAGGGGCGGCGAGCTCAAGCTCGTACCCGTGGTCGTTTTCCAAGACATTGATGGCGGGAACTGAGGCGCTTGTCCTCTCGATCCAATTGTTGTCGAAGAAATCATTGAAAATTCCGGGCAGCCAATTCTGGTTGTATCTTCTTGAAACAGGTAACATGGTAAAAACCTCCTATTGTTAAAAAGTTCTCTTAAATAATCTCCACCGTCCTTTCGGGCGGACGCTTAAGGAAAGACAATCCGCGTACCAGTACCAAAAAGTCCGTAAAATGTGGACATTTTGTCATAAGTGGCTGACTATGTGGCACTTAAGTATGACAAAATGTCCATTTTACCAGCCCTGTTAAAGGAAACCTGTAAATAATTTATGCAAAACATTAAATAATATTTGGAAATAATAAAATTATTATCTTATATTTGCTTTAGAAAACAAGTTAAACGCTACTTAATCTATTATTATATGAGACGGTTTGTGTTGATTATGAGCGCTCTCGCCCTGTTCTCCGCGACCAGGGCGACTGCCCAGACCAAAGTCGGCGGCACAGTCCTCGACTCCCTCTCCAGGGAACCGGAGACCGGAGCGGTGATACAGTTCTACAAGGTCGGGTCGGAGGCTCCTGTGGCCTATTCGGTCTCGGACTCCCTCGGACGCTTCTGGAGGACATTCGCCGAGAGCGGCGAATATTCATTGACCCTCCAGAATCTTGGTAGGAAGCCGGTGACGATTGAGTTCACCCTATCTGGGCAGGAGGTTCTCGACCTGGGTGAGATTCTGGTCCAGGACGACGCCAGAGTCATTGACGCGGCCACCGTCCAGTCGATGAGGACCCTTGTCAAGCTGGATGTGGGGAAACTCACGTACAAGGTAGAGGAGGATCCGGATTCCAAGACCGGCACAGTGCTCGACATGCTCCGCAAGGTCCCTATGGTGACCGTTGACGGGCAGGACAACATCACGGTCAACGGGAGCTCCAGTTTCAAGGTCTATGTTGACGGCAAGCCTAACCAGATGATCAGCTCCAATCCGTCCCAAATCCTTAAAGTGATGCCGGCCAGCCCGATCAAGGACATCGAGGTGATCACCAACCCGGGAGCCAAGTATGACGCCGAGGGAGCCGGAGGTGTCCTAAACCTGATCACCGGGGCGGCCGCGGGAGCGTCGTCCGCCGTCTCCGACGGGCTCTATGGCTCCGCTAATCTCGGCTACACGTCCAGGGGCGAGAACGCCAGCCTTTTCCTGAGCGCCAAGAAGAACAAGTTGACCGTGGGAGTCAACGCCGCCGTGGGCGAGCAGAAAATCGACGGGATCACGTTCAACTCGACGCAGAAAAATCTCACCGACGGCTCGACCCTGACCACGGACTTGGTCCAGAAGCAGAAGGCACCCTTCATGTACGCCGACCTCAACGCCAGTTACGAGGTCTCGCCCACCGACCTGATCTCCGGGACGTTCGGGATGACCAGCGTTGGCCAGAGGGCCGGGAGCTCGGCGAGGGTGTCGATGGAAGGTCTCACTGAATATGCCTACGACTACGACCAGGGCACCAGGTACAATTCGGCCAGTGTCAACGGAAGCCTTGACTATCAGCACACTTCGGTCGAGAAGCCCGGCAGGACGCTGACTTTGTCTTACCGCTATTCAGGAACTCCTCTCAAGACCGAGTACACCAACAGTTTCTACTCCCTTACTGTACCCATGACTGACAGGAAAAGTGTGGATGACGACAACTCGAGGGAGAACACGCTGCAGCTGGACTACACGACCCCTATCGGCCAGGCCCATTCCCTGAGTTCCGGACTGAAGTTCATCGACCGCCACAACTCCGCTGATGACAAACTCTACCTCTTCGCCGGGGACACCTGGGTCTACAACAAGGAAGGCAGTATGCTCTACGACCATTTCAACGAGATCGGCGCCGTCTATTCCGAGTACACCGGAATGTTCGGGAAGTTCTCCCTCGTGGCCGGGGCGAGGTATGAATACACCTGGCAGAGGGTCGAGTACGGCGAGGGATACGGCCATGACTTCAAGACCAGTTTCGGCGATTTTGTGCCGAACCTGACCCTCCAGATGAACCTGTCCGCGACAAAGAATGTCGGCTTCACCTACAACAGGAGGATCCAGAGGCCGGGAATAACCTACCTCAACCCCTATGTCGACAGGGCCATGCCGATGTACGTGACCTATGGTAACAGCGATCTCACCAGCGCCAGGACAGACATTCTCAGCCTTGTCTACAACATGTATAGCCCCAAGTGGATTGTCAGCCTGACGGCCCGCCACAGCCACACGGGAAGCGGCATCTCAAGCTATAGCTTCTATGATGACGAGGGCGTGCTGAACACCACCTACGGGAATATCGTCACCGAGAACAACACAGGCCTGACCGCTTTCGTCAATTGGACAGCCAGCCCGAAGACAAGGATCTACACGAGCGGCTCCGCCGGCTACGGAGTTTTCTCCAGCAAGGAGCTCGGGCAGGAGAACCATGGTTGGAACTGGAACGCCCTGGTCGGTCTCCAGCAGACTCTTCCCGCCGACATCCTGTTGAGCGCCAACATCTTATCCAATGGGAGGACTTGGACCCTGCAAGGCTGGAGCGGTGGTCTTAACCTGGTCGTTCTCGGATTCTCCAAGGGATTCCTGGATGACAAACTCAAGATCAATGTCCAGGCCCTGACGAACCTCGGGAGAGGGGCCTTGAGTGTGGAGTCTTTCGCCAAGGGTAGCGACTACCTGACCACCTCGGTGACCGAGGTCCCTATCTGGCTGGTCGGGGCTGGTCTGACTTGGACCTTCGGCAAGCAGGGCTTCCAGGTCAAGAAGACCCGCAGATCCATAACCAACGACGATGTGATCAACAACACCAACGGCCAGGGCCCGGGGGCGGCGACCAACCTCGGGACCCAGACTTCAGGCGCCGGGCAGGGGGCGATGTAGGAACTTTTTCTTATCTTCGCGTCAATAGATATTTATTCAAGATGAGAAGAATACTGATTATAGCGGCCGCCCTCATGATGGCGGCCGTCGTTTCGGCCCAAGAGGCTTTCAAGAACTATCCTCTTCCCCAGAAACCGGACACTCTCAGGATCCTCGCCGTGGGCAACAGCTTCTCCGACGACGGCACCGAGTATATCCCCGGCCTTCTTGAGGCCGCCGGGATCCACAATGTGATCATCGCTAGGCTCTACATCGGCGGATGCTCCCTCGAGAGGCATTGCAAGGAGTATGAGGAGGGGACCAAGGACTATGTCTACTACAAGTCCACCGGTAACAAGTGGGTCACCGTCAGCAAGAACGCCACCATCCTGGATGGCCTCAAGGATGAGCCTTGGGACATAATCACAGTCCAGGAAGTGTCGAACAACTCAGGCACTTACGACACGTATCAGCTTTGGGCTCCCAAGTTGATATCCATCATCCGGAAGGAGGTGACCAACCCGAACGCCTCCATCGTCTGGCACATGACATGGGCGTACGCCTCCAACTCTGACCATGGCGCCTTCAAGTTCTACAACCATGACCAGGACGTCATGTACCAGTCCATACTCGACTGTGTCACAAAGGCCCGCGCCGACTTCAACGTGCCTGTCGTGATCCCCTCCGGAGTGGCTGTGCAGATCGCCCGCGGGACGAGGCTCAACAACCAGGACAGGGTGAGTCCTGACACCAAGGTCTATCAGCTGACCAGGGACGGTTTCCACCTGAGCCGCCAGCACGGCCGCTACATCGCCGCCTGTGTCTGGTTCGAGACCCTCATCAAGCCCACCCTCGGGAAGTCTGTCATGGGCAACCCCTATCTCCTGGAGGACACTGAATATTCGATAACGAGAAAGGACGCGAAACTTTGCCAGAAATGTGCGGTCAAGGCTGTCGCGACGTTCAAATAACCCGAAACAGGTCCATTGATGTCCTCGGATAGCAAGATATTGATCAAGGGCGCCAAGGTCAACAACCTGAAGGATATCACGGTCGAGATCCCTCGGAACAAATTCGTGGTGATCACGGGCATATCCGGATCCGGGAAGTCGTCCCTGGCTTTCGACACCCTCTTCGCGGAGGGCCAGAGACGTTTCGCGGAGAGCCTCAGCTCTTACGCCAGGCAGTTCCTCGGCCGTATGAGCAAACCGGATGTCGAGACTATCGAAGGCATTCCCCCGGCGATCGCTGTCGAGCAGAAGGTCAATATCCGCAATCCCCGGTCCACTGTCGCCACGACGACCGAGATCTATGACTATCTGAGAATAATATTCGCCCGCATAGGACGGACATATTCCCCGGTCAGCGGCCGGGAGGTGAAATGCCACGGCCAGAGCGATGTGATGGCCAGCGTCCTTTCGGGAGACTCCAGGACTGTGTACATCCTCGCCGACCTTGGATGGGACGAGAGGGAGGACAAGGTGGAGTTGATGCTTCGCCTTAAAGAGGAGGGCTACTCGAGGTTCTATGGCGAGGACGGGGTGATCCGCATCGAGGACATCATGAGGATGGCCGACAAGGGGGAATATCCGAAGGGACTCTACCTGCTGGTGGACCGCTTGAGACTCCCTGTCTTCAAGGCCTGTCTCCCGTATGACGACGAGGGCTCCCCTTGGCCCCAGACCGATTGGGCGGACCTCCAGACCAGGCTCCGCTCCTCGATAGACAACGCTTTCCGGGAGGGAGGAGGCGACCTTGTCCTGGTGAAGGACGGGGGAAAGGAACGATTCTCCAACCGCTTCGAGATGGACGGGATGACTTTCCGCCAACCCGACGAGTACCTGTTCTCATTCAACAGTCCCCTGGGCGCGTGCCCGGTGTGCGGAGGTCTCGGGAAGATAATCGGGGTCAGCGAGGACCTGGTGGTCCCCGACAAGTCCAAGAGTCTGTACGACGGCGCTATCGCCTGCTGGAGAGGGGAGAAGATGGGCTGGTTCAAGGATCATCTTGTGCAGGTGGCCGGGCGATACGGTATCCCGATATTCGAGCCCTATTGCAATCTCTCCCCGGAGGTCAAGGACCTCATCTGGAACGGTCATAGTGTGGAGGGAGACGAGGGATCCATCATAGGGATCAACGAGTTCTTCAGCTGGGTCGAGTCCAACCGTTACAAGGTGCAGTACAAGTACATGCTCAGCCGGTTCTCCGGCCGTACCACCTGCCATGCCTGCAAAGGCACCCGGCTTCGTCCCGAGGCTCTGTATGTCAAGGTGGGAGGCAAGACCATAGCCGAGTTGCTGGACATGAACGTGGAGGAGCTCCTGGCTTTCTTTGATAATCTGGAACTGACTGAATATGAGAACGGTATTGTCCGAAAAGCGATTGAGGAGATAGTGTCGAGGCTGCGCTGCGTCAGCGATGTAGGGCTGTCTTATCTCACGCTGAGCCGGGCCTGCAACACACTCTCCGGGGGCGAGAGCCAGAGAATCAACCTGGTCACTGCGCTCGGGAGCTCGCTGGTAGGTTCGATGTACATCCTCGACGAGCCCAGCATAGGCCTTCATCCAAGGGACACCGACCGGCTCATCTCGGTCTTGAGGAGGCTGAGGGATATCGGCAACACCGTCGTTGTCGTCGAGCATGACGAGGAGATCATAAGGGCCGCGGACATGCTTGTCGACATGGGTCCGAAGGCCGGGGTTGACGGCGGCGAGGTGGTCTTCAAGGGGACTGTCCCGGACAAGGTGCCGGAGGCGATAATGGAACGTTCGTTGACACTCCAGTACCTTGGCGGCGCGAGGAAGAGATATGTGAGGTCGAAGCGCGGCTGGACATATTCGATAAATGTCGAGGGGGCCATGGAGCATAACCTCAAGGATATCGACGTGAGGTTCCCCCTGGGCGTCCTGACAGTGGTCTCCGGGGTCAGCGGCTCTGGCAAGTCCTCCCTTGTAGGGGACATCCTCTATCCCGCTCTCTACCGTATGATCAACCAGACCGGTGATCTTCCGGGTGTGTTCAGGAGGCTCTCCGGCAACCTGGACCGGGTCACCAGGGTCGAGTACGTTGACCAGAACCCGATAGGGAAGAGCTCCAGGTCCAACGCTGTGACTTATCTCAAGGTCTACGATGACATCCGCAAGCTGCTTTCCGAGCAACAGTACGCCAAGATCAATGGTTACACACCGTCGTTCTTCTCGTTCAACCAGGAGGGCGGCAGATGCCCTGAGTGCCAGGGAGACGGCTTCGTCCGGATCCCGATGCAGTTCATGGCCGATGTGACCATGGTCTGCGAGGCGTGTGGCGGGAAACGGTTCAAGCCTGACATACTCGAGGTCCGCTACAAGGAGAAGAACATCGACGACATCCTCAACATGAGCGTCGGCGAGGCCATTGACTTCTTCGGTTCCCAGCCGGAGGAACTCGCCGGGCAGATAGCCAGAAGACTTCGTCCGCTCGTGGATGTGGGCCTCTCCTACATCAAACTCGGGCAGAGCTCGTCCACACTCTCAGGCGGAGAGAGCCAGAGGATCAAGCTGGCGTATTTCCTCTCGATGAGCGAGGAGTCCTACTCCGCGAGGAAGGAAAGGATACTTTTTTTGTTCGACGAGCCCACGACAGGACTGCATTTCTATGATGTCGAGAAGCTGTTGAAGGCTTTCGACGCCCTTCTGGACAAGGGTCACACCGTGATCGTGGTCGAGCACAACATGGATGTGATAAGGGCGGCTGACTGGATCATCGACCTCGGCCCCGACGCCGGGGACAGGGGAGGGGAGGTCGTGTTCGCCGGCACCCCTGAGGAGATGGCTGAGTCGGCGTCGACATTCACGGCCGACTATCTAAGATCGATCCCGCCGGGGATGGTTGTTCATAAAGAAGGGCTGAAGCAAGAATAAAAGCGTTGGCGGCAGAACGCCGCCCGGTAGTGAGAGAATCCGGGGCGGGATCGTCTTCCGCGAATATAAAGACGCTCCCCGGGACTTCCCCACAATGATAAAAAACCTTTTAAAAGTGTTGAAGTTTTTTTAGAATGTGTGACGAAATCTCAAAATAGGTCGTAAATTTGGCGGCTCGAAGGTGATAAGAAACACTAAGCGTCTTTTTTTTATGGGACTGTACAAAAAAATGATGATGGCGTTGAGGAAGCGGAGACATGACTACGTCCCGATCCTGATCCAGCAGACCGGCTTCATCTCGAAGGCGTCCGGTTTGCTCGCTTCCATGTTCTCGTCTCACGACAACGACTTGTGGGCCCAGAACGAGAAAGAGATCAAGGTCTGCGAGGTCCGCGGCGACGCCCTGCTCAGCGAGTTCCACGAGATGCTCTCGGGTGGCCTGATGATGAAGGTCAACAAGCTTGACCTCCAGTCTGTGTCGATGGCCATGGACGATTGCATCGACGCTATAAAGGACACCGCCAAGGCCGTTCTTATCTATCAGCCGGAACGTATCGACAGCCAGCTTGAGGAACTCTCGCTGATCGCCAGTTCCCAGTCCAGGGCCATTCAGGACATGGTACCCTTGCTGTCCGACATCAAGAGTAATCTTTCCCGGATATCCGTGTGCTGCGACCGGGTGACCGAACTTGAGCACACGGCTGACGAGGCCTATGAGGAGTACATAGGTTTCGTGTTCCGGAATGTGAAGGATGTCAGGGAGCTGATCAAGTACAAGACCCTTGCGGAGATGCTGGAGAACACCACCGACGCCCATAAGAAGATCTCCGACCGTGTCCGGAATCTTCTCCTCAACTATTTGTCCGACTGAGGCTTGCGGTCGGGATTCACTGTGCCGTAATAACTGATGGATTCCCGGTTGCGGGATCTGACCTCGATGTCGCTTTTCCCGTTGGCGAAGACTGTGATTATGTACACGAGAGTGTCCTCCCCGTTATTGGTGCTTATGGCGATCTGCCTTCTGTCAGCTTTTGGGTAGTACTCGATGTAGTCGCTGATCTTGGACTCGAAACTCAATCCCTTGCCTCCTCCGTAAGGCAGGTTCCACGCCTGGCCCACGTAGGGGAGATGAGAGACGAGATTGTCCCCGTCCACCGAGATTGAATAGTTGGTGACGTGCTGGACCGGCCCGCGGCGGGGGTTCATCTGGTCGACGTCGATTATGAATGTCCTGTTGTCGAGGTTGTCCTTGACATTGGCCTCTATCATGGCCTTCTCTTCAGGGGTCGTTCTCATGGAGGCGCATCCGCAAAGGGCCATGGCCGCCGTGGCAAGGATGATTATGGTCTTTCTCATAGTGTTCCTGTCTTATTTGTCACTCGGTATGATGATGGTGTAGGTGTGTCCGGCCTTGTTGACGAGCTTGTTGTCCCTCAGCCACAGGTTGGCCTCTTTAAGCTGGAAGTAGCTGCATCCGTTCTTCTCGGCGAAATCCACAAGGCTCTCGATAGGCCCGCTGACCGTCACGGTGTTCTTGGGAGGATAATAGGGATATTTCTCATATTCCCCGACCTTGAACCCGAAGGCCTCGGGTTTCTCGAAGAACATCTTCGCCACGAGCACCCTGAACATGTATCTGGAGGTCTCCTCGACAAGCAGGAGATCCAAGGCGGATTTCTGCCTCTGGTCGGCCAGCCTTCTGGATATTCCACCCTGGCCGGCGTTGTAACTCGCGGCCACGGTCATCCAGTCGCCGTATTTGGCGTAAGCCTTCTTGAGGAACTGGCAGGCGGCGATGGTCTCCTTCTCGATGTTGTAGCGCTCGTCCACCTCGGAGTCGACGATCAGGCCGTATTCCCTCGCCGTGACTTTGGTGAACTGCCACAGGCCGGCGGCCCCGGCGGTCGAGAGGGCCTTGGGGCTCAGGTTGCTCTCTATCGCCATCAGGTACTTCAGGTCATCGGGGACGCCGTTCAGCTTCAGCAACGGCTCGATCTGCCGGAAATACCTCTCCGAGCGCTTGAGCATGAGCAGGGAGTTGATGTGGGAATATGTGAAGGCTATCAACTCGCGGTCCATCCTCTCTTGAAGGTCGCTGCGGTTGAAGCGGATAGTGTCGCCGGCGAAGACCACATATTGGGGCACAGGCGGAGCCTTGAATTGAAGATCTTCCGTGACATAGAACTGCGCGTTGGCCGCGGCGCATCCCGCGAGAAGCGCCGCAAGGGCGAAAATCACTCGTTTAATCATGGAAACAAATATACTATAAATCTCGGAATAGCGCTATATTTGTCTAAACGTCAAAAGATTCTATGATGAGCAGACAATTCCTCCGGGCGGTTCTCGTCGCCCTTCTCCCGCCGCTTTTTCTCTGTTGCGATGACAACTCCCTCGACAAGGCCTTGGACAACGTCCTGGCGGTGGGGGAGAGCCAGCTCATGACCCTGGCCCCGAAATGTGTCGAGGCCGGCAAGCTCCCGAAGACTTTCGAGAACGGCGAGCTTAAGCTCTGCGACTGGAAAGACTGGGTCTGCGGATTCTTCCCCGGCACCCTTTGGGAATATTTCGAGCTGACAGGCAAAGAGGAATTTAAAGCCGACGCCCAAAAGCTTACCGCGCTGCTCTCGGAGGTGCCGTCCCTCAAGAGCACCCACGACCTGGGTTTCATGGTCATGTGTTCCTACGGCCACCAGTACAAGAACTTGAAGGACGAGGTGTCGAGGAAGGCTATACTGGACGCCGCTGAGTCTCTCTGCTCCCGTTTCGACCCGAACATAGGCCTCATCCGTTCCTGGGACTGGGGCAAGTGGAACTACGCCGTGATCGTGGACAACATGATGAACCTGGAGCTGCTGTTCGAAGCCAGCGAGTTGACCGGGGACGGGAAGTATTGGGAGATAGCCTTGAAACACGCCGACAAGACCATCAAAGAGCATTTCAGGCCGGACGGAAGTTCCTATCACGTCGTGAGTTACAATGACGATGGCACGGTGGAGAGCAAAGGCACTCATCAGGGTCTCTCGGATGAGTCCGTATGGGCCAGGGGCCAGGCCTGGGGACTCTACGGCTACACGATGTGCTACCGCTACACCATGGATCCCGACTATCTCGATATGGCCCTGAAGATAGCCGATTTCATAATCAACGACCCTCGGATCCCAGAGCATCACGTGCCCTTCTGGGACTATCTCGACCACGGGAATCCCGACGCTCCGCGCGACGCCTCAGCGGCCGCCATCACCGCGTCCGCTCTCCTGGAGCTTTGCTCCTATAGTCTGAAAGCGGATGGTCAAAAGTATTATGAATATGCCTGCTCGATCCTCCGGAGCCTCGCCTCTGACGACTATCTCGCCGCGCCGGGGGAGAACGGCGGTTTCCTGCTCAAGCATTGCACAGGGAACCTCCCCGGCGGCGCGGAGGTGGACGTCCCGCTGAGTTACGCGGACTACTATTTCCTAGAGGCCATCCAGCGCTACCGGAAGGGAGAGCCTGACTATAAGGATAATTACATGATCGAGGCTCCCCATCCCCGCCTGTTCATAGGAGAGGAGGAGTTCTCCAGGATGTCGACGGCTATCGCCAAGGGGGACAACGCTGCCCTCGTCGCTATGCACAACGGCCTGGAGGCCAAGGCGGACGCCTGTGTGGCTGACACAAGTCTCCCGAGGTACATCAAGGACGCTTCCGGAAGGAGAATCCTCCATGTCAGCCGCAGGGTGTTGGACGACGTCTTCGCCTGCGCCTACATGTACCGTTTCTCGAAGGACAGGAAGTATCTTGACAGGTCTGTGGCGATCATGGACCAGGTCTGCTCCTTCCCGGACTGGAACCCTTCCCACTATCTGGACACCGGTGAGATGGCCTTAGCGGTCGGGGTCGGTTACGACTGGCTCTATGACGACATTCCCGAGGCCGCGAGGGAGAGGATCCGTGAGGCGCTGGACCGTCTCGCGCTGTCAACGGCCGAGGATCCCGCTTACATCTATTCCTACCAGATACGCCACAACAACTGGAACCAGGTCTGCAACGGAGGCATCATCTGCGCCGCCCTGGCGATCTGGGATTCCTGTCCGGACAGGGCGGCGGCCCTTGTGAGACGCTCGGTCGCCTCCGAACTTCGCCACGTCTCTTCCTTCTACGCGCCTGACGGCATTTATCCGGAAGGCTTCGGCTACTGGGGCTACGGCACTGAGTTCCAGGTGGTCTCGAACATGGCGCTCCAGCACGCCTATGGCACTGATTTCGGTCTGGGGGATGTCCCGGGCTTCGCCAGGTCGGTCCGGTACATACAGATGTCGATCGGGAACTCCGGCCTTTCTTACAACTTCTCCGACGGCCACGCCTCGAAAGCCCGGCTCCCTGTCATCCTCTGGTATTTCGCTGACAGGCACAACGACCGCACCATTCTCCAGAGGGGAGACTCGTTCGATGCCAAGGACGCCTCCGAGAGGTTGTTCCCGCTCTATGTGATCTCAGCCTTCAGGGCCGGGAAGCTGACACCATCGAAGGAGGAACCGTACATATTCCATGGACAAGGCACCGAGCCTATGGTGCTTGCCCGGACCGGCTCCGGCCCTGAGGACCTGTACCTGGCGGTCAAGGGCGGCAAGGCGGCGGAGAACCACGCACACATGGACGCCGGCTCCTTCGTGTTCGACGCCTACGGAAAGCGTTGGAGCGGGGATCCAGGCATTCCCGCCTATGCTGTGTCTGAGGTCGCGATGGCCAAGGTTGGCAAGAACCTTTGGGACAAGAATCAGGGTTCCTGGAGATGGAAAGTGATGTCTTACAATAACATAGCGCACAGCACACTGACCATTAACGGCAAAGATCACCTGGTCGACAGCACCGCCGTAATGATCGAGGTTTTCGATAGTCCGGAGAAGCTCGGCGGGCGCTTCAACCTGACTCCTGTCTTCGGGGATGAGGTGGATAGGGCGGAGAGGACCGCGGCAATCATCGGCAAGGACCATCTCGAGATCCGTGACCGGATACTCGCGGCCTCCTCCAAGGACGCCGAGGTCCGGTGGACTCTCGCGACCTATGCCGTACCGGAGATCACCGATGAAGGGATATTACTTCGTCAGGGCGACGATGCCATGCTCCTGCGGGCGACCGGAGCCGATCTCAGCTGGAGGATATGGTCATCCGACCCGAAGGACTATGATTCCCCGGTGGCTTTCTTCCAGGACAAGCTGGATTGCGCTCTCTGCGGGTTTGAGTTTGTTGTTCCGGCCGGAACAGAGGTGACGGTCACCGCTACGCTCCGAAACGCCTCGCCTGCTCTTGAATGAGGTTCTGGTCGTTGAAGTAGTCAATCCTCATCGCCGCCTTAACCTCGTCGAGAGTGGCTTGGGCGGCCGCCTCGGCTGCCTCGCTGCCTTTCCTGAGGATCTCGTAGACTCCCGGGATGTCTTTCTCGTATTCCTTCCTTCTCGCCCTGATCGGCTCGAGCTCCTCGTTGAGGATCTTCTCGAGGAACCTCTTGCACTTGACGTCTCCGAGGCCACCCTTGGTGTAGTGGGCCTTTAGCTCGTCGAGATTGGCGTAGTCGGGCCAGTAGAGTCCGAAGTGCTCGTCACGGCAGAAGGCGTCGAGATAGGTGAACACTGTGTTTCCCTCAATGTGGCCGGGGTCGCTGACATTGATGTGGAGAGGGTCGGTGTACATCGACATCACCTTTTTCTTGACCTCGTCCGCGGTCTCGGAGAGATAGATGCAGTTGCCGAGGGACTTGCTCATCTTCGCCCTCCAGTCGGTCCCGGGAAGCCTGAGGCAAGCCGCGTTGGAAGGGAGCACGGCCTTGGGCTCGACAAGGGTCTCGCCGTAGATCCTGTTGAAGCTCCTGACTATCTCCACCGTCTGCTCGATCATCGGCTTCTGGTCCTCGCCGACCGGCACATCAGTCGCCTTGAAGGCGGTGATGTCGGCCGCCTGGGAGATAGGGTAGCAGAAGAATCCCACGGGAAGCCCGCTCCCGAAGGCCTGCTCCTCCCCGTCGGCCCCGAAGCCTCGCATGGCGATCTCGGTCTTGACGGTGGGGTTCCTTTGGAGCCTGGCCACGGTGACGAGGTTCATGTAGTAGAATGTCAGCTCTGTGAGCTGAGGTATCTGGCTCTGTATGAATAAGTTCACCTTGTTCGGGTCGAGACCGACAGACAGGTAGTCCAGAGCGACCTCTATGATGTTCTGGCGTACTTTCTCGGGGTTGTCGAAATTGTCTGTCAGCGCCTGGGCGTCGGCGATGAAAACGAACATCTTCTCATAGCCGCCGGCGTTCTGGATGGCCACCCTGTTCTTGAGCGAACCCACATAATGTCCTATGTGCAAACGGCCCGTGGGGCGGTCACCTGTTAGGATTATTCTTCCTGGCATATCGTTATTCAAGTTTATTTGATCAAATTGAGGAACTCGTTCCTGGTCCTGGCCGAGCTGAGGAATATTCCGGAGAAGGCTGAGGTCGTGGTGATGGCGTTGGACTTCTGCACACCCCTAAGGGACATGCAGGTGTGCATCGCCTCTATGACAACGGCCACTCCCAGGGGGTGCAAGGCGTCCACAAGGCAATCCCTGATCTGGACAGTGAGCCTTTCCTGCACCTGAAGTCGGCGGGCGAAGGTCTCGACCACCCGGGCTATCTTGCTCAGGCCGGTTATCTTCCCGTTGGGGATATAGGCCACATGGCACTTCCCGATGAACGGGAGCATGTGGTGCTCGCACATGGAATATAACTCGATGTCCTTGACAAGAACCATCTGCTGGTATTTCTCGTCGAAAATGGCGGACTTGATGATCTGGATGCCGTCCTGGGAATATCCCTGGGTCAGGAACTGGAGTGACTTGGCGACTCTCTCCGGAGTCTTCAGCAGCCCCTCCCGCTCAGGATCCTCGCCGAGCAGGGCCAGTATCTCCTTCACCCTGAGGGATATCTCTTTTATCGTCTTCTCGTCGTAGTGCTCTATCTTCTCGAAAGCCATTTATGGTATAGTTGTTGATGTGTGCTCATCGTGCAAAATTAGGCAAAAAATCCTTATAGTTTAGTTTTTTTGCATAACTTTGCGGCAAATACGTGACCTGGTTTGTGGTTATGGAAGTAAAACGTTGAGTGTCAATTAATTAATTTGGAATATGTACTGGACTCTTGAACTAGCCAGCAGCCTGGACGACGCTCCATGGCCGGCATCGAAAGAAGAACTCATAGACTACGCTAACCGCTCCGGCGCCCCCGAGGAGGTTATCGAGAACCTGACCGAGCTTGAGGACGACGGCGAGATCTACGAATCCATCGAGGACATCTGGCCCGACTACCCCACCAAGGAGGACTTTTTCTTTAACGAGGAAGAATATTAGAGCATTTAACTAACTTATTCACAGTGGATTACTTAATAGCGCGGTCTGACATGAAGTCAGACCGCGCTATTTTAAATCTGAAGTGAGATAAGAATACATTAGTGGACACTGATGATCCTGGCGATGAATCCTTTGGAGAACTCGCGCTTTTTTCATTATCTTTAAAGAACCAATAATCTTTTCTTATCACATATGAATGCCGACGTGACAAGGATAGGGTTCTTCGCCACTGGACTGAACACCTATTGGGACCAATTCGACGGTCTGCTGGACAAACTGAGAGGTTATGCCGGGAAGATTGTTTCCCACATCGAAGGAACGGGCGGCGTTCACGTGCATGACGCCGGCATGGTGGACAGTCCCGAGAAGGCGGTGACCGCGGCTATGGACCTGAAAAAGGCGGCCGTGGACTTGGTCTTCGTGTATGTGGCCACCTACAGTCTCTCTTCCACCATCCTGCCGATAGTCAGGGAACTCGGTTGTCCGGCCATTCTGCTCAATGTCCAGCCCGGCCCCGCGATCGACTACAAGAAGATAAACTCCCTGGAAGACAGGGGAGAGAAGACCGGTCTCTGGCTGGAATACTGTCAGGCTTGCGCGATCCCCGAGATCGCCAGCGTCCTCCGGATGAGCGGCCTTAGATTCGAGATCCTAACCGGCCACCTGCAGGATGAGTCGACATGGTCCGGGATCCGCGCGTGGGTGGAGGCGGCCAGGGTTCGCGGGGAATTGAGGAACAGCCGCCTGGGACTCCTCGGCCATTACTATTGCGGGATGCTGGATGTCTATACCGGAGTCCAGAAGATTCCTTCCACCTTCGGCACCCATGTGGAGTTGCTCGAAATGGATGAGCTCGCTGCCATCCGAAGGGAGGTGGATGAATCAGAGACGGATTCGAAGATTGGGGAATTCCACCAGAAGTTCAAGGTCGATGAAGGCTGCTCGGATTTCGAGATGAGAAGGGCCGCCCGTACTTCGGTCGCTCTGGACAAACTCGTCGTGAAGCACCGCTTGGACCTGATGTCATATTACTACGAGGGGACGCCCGGGAGCGACCATGAGGACATAGTCACCTCTCTTATTCCCGGAAACACCCTGCTGACCGGGCGTGGCATCCCCGTGGCCGGGGAATACGAGGTCAAGAACGCCCTCGCGATGAAGATTATGAGCCTTCTTGGCGCCGGAGGTTCTTTCTCCGAGTTTTACGCGATGGATTTCAACGACGATGTCCTTCTGCTCGGGCATGACGGGCCCGCCCATTACTTGATGTCCGAAGGCAAGGTTGAGCTTGTACCCCTTCCGGTCTATCACGGTAAGCCAGGCAAGGGGCTGTCCATCCAGATGTCAGTCCGAACCAGCGAGGTTACCCTTCTGTCCGTCTGTGAGGGGAAGGAGGGCTTTTACCTCCTTGCGGCCGAAGGGGAGACAGTCCCCGGAGATGTCCTCGAGATAGGCAACACCAACAGCCGCTACAGGTTCCCCTGCGGGATGAAAACCTTCGTCGAGCAGTGGAGCAAGGCAGGGCCGTCACACCATTGCGCCGTGGGAATCGGCCATGTGGCGGACAGGCTGGAGAAGCTGGCTTTCCTCCTCGGAATAGGAATAAAGATCGTCAGATAAACCAAACTGATAAAGACTACAAAGCCGCGTCCAGGAGTTTGAGCATGGATTCCCCCTCGTAGCCGATGAACGTGTCGGATCTTGAGCCATCTTTCCCGACCACGATGTAAGAAGGGAAGGCGTTGGTCTTCAATTGCTTGAAGATCACGGCCAGCTGTTTTTCCGTAAGGTGGTAATGATCGCCGGGGATGCCCGGAACCATGTTCACCCACTCTTCTTTAGGAGATGTCGCGCTGGTTATGTAAACAAAAGAGACATCCTTGAAACGTGTCTTCTTCATGGGCTCGATTGCCTTTATCGCCGCTTTGCACGGCTCGCACCAGGTCGCCCAGAAGTCCACAAGCACGGCCTTGCCCTTATAGCGCTCCAAGATGGCGTCCAGCAACTTTTCGGGAGCGACGTCTGGGACAGACCTCACCTTTCCGCCAGCGTCATGAGCGTCGGCCTTATCGGCGGGATCCAAGAGATTATCCTCCTTCGCTTTGGCCTCGGCGGCCTCAAAAGAGATCCTATCGAGACATTTCTTGAACATCGGATATTCACACTTGTCGAAAAGGGCCAATTCCTCAGCGCTGAGTGTCTCTCCGGCATGCGCCCGTGCTGTAAGAGGGCCAAGCGTGGAAAGAGCGCCCACGAATCCATCCCCTTCAGGCGCTACCGCCTTGAACAAATCAGGCTTTAGTAATATGGACGAATAGGGACTGAGAACAATCTTCGGATCGTTCAAGCCTATCGTCCCCAACCATGAGTAGTCCTCGTCCCGGAGTTCGAGAGGCGATAGTTCGTCCGGGAAACCCTTCCCGGCCTCATTATATGCCGACATGCGAACCATCTGGTTTTCCATCATGGCCAAAGCCGCTTGCCCCTTGAGATTGGCTTGCTTGTATTCCTTGACAAAATCAGGGAGCGTCTTGTCGCCGGAGATGGCGTCATAATACTCTTGGTAGATGGCGCTCAAGAGATTGACATAGCTCGCCCCGTCCGGAAAGTCACTGGCGAACCTTGAATCCATTATCAAATTGTAGCCCTCCGAACCGGAAAGATAGTCCATGCAGTCAAGTAGGGCCGCGTAAGTCCCTTCGTAGCCAGGGTAGAAAGGAAGTGCTTCCTCCTCAGGTCGAAGGGCGAAACGTTTCTCCGTCAAATACCTGTAGCCGGCGTCAATCGTTATTTTCACCGTCTCGCCGGGATAAGTGTAGAAATCATTGCCTATCAAATAAATAATCCCGGAACCGGAGTTGTCGAACATGAAGAAGGAAGGGTAAACTCCATTCTGGTAAAACTCTAAAACCGCTTTGCCGGAATCGTCAAATGTCGCTTCAACGGAAAAATTACCCTTCTTGCGAGGCGGGATCAGTGGTGAGTTGAGGAGCCTGATGTTCACCGGGGGAAGCCCCTTTAAGGAACATCCCAGATCCACCTCGACTCTTGTCAGCCCGGAATCCGTGGAGAGCTCAGGAATATGGGCAGGCATCTTCCCGTGGACCTTGGTCTTCTCGGGTCTTTCCCCTGTCAAGTCGATATTGTAGAACTTGAAATCTTCGGAGGATTCCCCTTCCAAGAAACTGACATCCTTCAACTTGGGCGGAAGCGGCTTGAATAGCAGCCTGAACGAGGCCTCCCCGTTCCGGTCACCGCGGAACCACTCGCCAAGAGTGATCCCTTCGGCGGAAAGGAGGTCATATTTCTCTCCATTAGCGAGAAGATAACTCTCAGGTGACACTCGGATATTGGACATCAACTCGAAAGCCTTGAAAGAGAAGATGGTGGCGGTGTCTGTCTTCTCGATCTTCTCGATCTCGAGCATGGTCGTGTTCCTGAAATCATATTTGGGCGACTCCACGACTCTCGGGAGTTCCTTTGAGCAAGCGCCGGACAGAAACGCGGTCATGGTCAAAACCATCAAACCTGGCAATAAGGTCGTTCTTTTCTTCATCTCGTGATTATGTTTTTGATGCGCCGCCTCGTAAGGGAGGTCTTTATTCCTCACAATATAGCTAATCAATTTGGCTTTTCGACATTTTTCCAGGTCAATCTCATTGGCGCTATTGTTTTTTTCGATAACTTGCATTGTTTATCTTACAAATCCATCATTAACGACAGGAGAAAAGCGTATGACTACGGGTAATGTTCGTCCAGCGACAATGGAGCGTATAACGACCTCCGTGCTGGCCAAGAAATTCATTGAGGAACAAATTCAGGAGCTTCGCGCCCAGATTGGTGACAAGAAGGTGTTGCTCGCCCTTTCGGGCGGTGTCGACTCCTCGGTTGTCGCGGCCTTGCTGATCAAGGCTGTGGGCAATCAACTGGTCTCCGTGCACGTCAACCATGGACTCCTCCGCAAGGGCGAGCCTGAGCAAGTGGTTCGTGTATTCCGCGACGAGCTGAAATCCAACCTGATTTATGTGGATGCCGTGGATCGTTTCCTGGACAAGCTGGCGGGTGTGGCCGACCCCGAGAGGAAACGGAAGATTATCGGGGCGGAGTTTATCCGGGTGTTCGAGGAAGAGGCCCGCAAACTGGAAGGCATCAGTTTCTTGGCTCAGGGGACCATTTACCCCGACATCATCGAGTCCGGCCCTGTCAAGTCTCACCACAATGTGGGAGGCTTGCCTGAGGACCTTCAGTTCGAGCTCGTCGAGCCGATCAAGTTATTGTTCAAAGACGAGGTCCGCGTTGTCGGCAAGGAGCTTGGCCTGCCCGACAGCATGGTTTTCCGTCAGCCCTTCCCTGGCCCAGGCCTGGGTGTCCGCTGTACCGGCGCCATAACACGTGACCGCCTGGAGGCCCTTCGCGAAAGTGACGCCATCCTTCGTGAGGAGTTCGCCAAGAATGGCCTGGAGGGCAAGGTCTGGCAGTACTTCACTGTGGTTCCCGACTATAAGTCCACTGGAGTCAAGGACAACAAGCGCAGTTGGGACTGGCCTGTCATTATCCGCGCCGTCAATACCAGGGACGCCATGACCGCCACCATCGAGGAGATCCCCTATGAGTTGCTGCACCACATCACGCGCCGTATCGTGACTGAGGTTCCCGGCGTGAACCGTGTCCTGTACGACCTGACCCCGAAGCCGACCGGAACCATAGAGTGGGAGTAAGTCACGCCCCGTCGCCGATCGCCTTCCACCAGCGAAGGATAAACCGGATGCCGGCTGAGAGAAGGCCGGGCCCGAGTCCGCAGTAGAACCACGCTATGAAGGAGTCGGGGACCTGGGGGATACGCTTAAGGGTGATCCCCAGGGTTATCATGAAGGCTATGATGAGGTAGCCTTTGACACTGAATGTTCTGAATATCGAGGTTCTCGGAGCGGTCATCCCCATGATCCGCTCCGAGTATTTTCTTACCACTCCTGTGAACATGAACCAGAAACCGGCGAACACCACGACGGACAGCCCGTAATACCACCAAGGGATATCGGCCAGCCGTCCGTAGTAGTCGACCCCGATCAGGGCGATCTTGATCCCTATGGCCGTCCAGAGGAGCCCATTGACCAAAAGAAGGTATCTGGTGGGGATCCTTAACATATTGGCGGATAACTATTTCTCCCCGATCCTGCCGGTGTACTCGTCGACGCTGGATTTGCCGAGAGGGGCAGCGAAGAACTTGTCCGCGGCCTCATTCATCGCGGCCGACCAAGGTTGAGGACCGCCGGCGCTTTGGATCACCCAGAGTTTGAGCTGCTTCTTGTGCCAGTTGACGCTGCAATTGGTGCCCCAGGCGCCTCCGTGGCCGAACCAGGCGTCCTCGCTGTCCTTGACGGGAGCGGTGAGGCCGAGGGAATACCCGCCCATATTCTCGGGCCTTGTGGTGACGGCCAGGATTGACTTCACGGTCTCTTCCTTCAATATTCTGACACCGTTGTCACCGACTCCGAGGTTCATCAGCATCTTGTAGAACTTAAGCTGGTCGCTCGCGGTTGTCCAGAGTCCCGCTCCGGCGGAGGCGAACACGTGGGAGTCGTTGTAGGGGCGCTGTTGCCAGCCCATCTCCTCGCGCCACACGGCGGGGGCGTTCTCCTTGTATTCGTAAAGCTCGATCTTTTTCTTGATCTGCTTGTCGGTGGGCCAGAACCAGGAGGATTTCATCCCGAGGGGATCCAGGACCTCCTGCTTGAGATACTGCTCCCACTTCATCCCCGTGACCGCCTCGACGACCGCGGCGCCTATGTCGATGCCGGTGTTGGAATATGATTCCTTGGTGCCGGGCTCGAACATGATCGGTGAGGCAGCGGCGATGGAAGCGACCTGGCGGATAGGGGCCCCGCCTGACCAGCCACCGCCACGGACATCGTCACGCTTGGCGCTGATCTCGAACGGGAAACCTCCGGTGTGGTTCAGCACCATCCTGATAGTGAGGACGTTCTTGGCCTTGTGAAGGGTTTTCACGCCGTCCTTCTCCTCATCCAGCACCCAGAGTTCCTTGAACTCGGGCAGGTATTTCGACACGGGGTCGTCCAGCGAGATCTTGCCCTCCTCGACGAGTTTGGCTATCGTCACCCCGCAGAAGCCCTTCGTCTGCGAGCATTGCATGAACACATTGTCCATCCTTATGGGGCGCTTCTTCGCCACGTCAGCGTAACCGGCGAGGCAGGTCTCCTGGACTCCGTCCTTGTAGAAAACGCTGATGGCTCCCGCCAATTGACCGTTGTCGACATAGGGTTGGAGGACTTCTTTGGCGTAGGTGGTCTTGGAGTCCTTCTGGGCCTGAGCGGGCAGAGAGAGACAGGTCAGCCCCGCCAGGATGATGAGTAAGGTTGTCTTTTTCATGATCATTAATTATCCGGTTCACACAAATATACATAAATAGTTTGCTTCGATTTCATTATATTCGCGAATAGCGACTGATAACGAATCAAGATATGGGACAGATGACGGCCAGGGAACGGATCATTGCCACTATCAACCGTCTTCCGGTGGACCGGCCGCCTGTGGACTTGTGGTGCACGCCTGAGGTTTTGGACTCGCTCCGGGAATACACCTCCCTGGAGGACGAGCTGGAAGTGTACGAGAGACTTGGGATTGACAAGATAGTCTGGGTCTTCCCGGGTTATTCCGGACGTTATTTCGACCCGAACGACAGCGGCGAGATCACTATGTGGGGAGTCCCCACCAGGATGGTGAAAGCCGGGCTGGCCACTTATCAGGAATATATCAACCCTCCGATCGCCGATTACATGGAACCGTCCGAGCTGGAGACCTATCATTCCTGGCCGGATCCGGACAAGTTCGATTACGAGGGCTCGAAGGCCTGGGCCAAGAAGGCCCGCTCCAAGAATTTCGCCACCATAGGGCCTTGGATCTCACACTTTGAGATTTACTGTCAGATGCGCGGCCTCGAGAACGCCCTGATGGACACCATAGCCTGCCCCGAGTTCCTGGACGCGACCGTGGAGAGGATAGACGCCATCCAGACGGTCATGCTGGAACGCTTCCTAAAGGAGTTGGGAGACGATCTTGACATCGTGTTCATCAGCGACGACATGGGCATGCAGAACAACATGCTGATCTCCCTGGATTCCTGGGAGATGTTCTTCAAGCGCAGACTGAAGAACTGGTGCGACCTGATCCACAGTTACGGGAAAAAGGTGCTTTATCACACCGACGGGGCGGTCCTTCCGCTGATCCCCGGGTTGATAGAGTGCGGGATCGACATTCTCAATCCTATCCAGCATGTTTGCCCCGGAATGGACACGGCTGGGTTGAAGGAGAGGTTCGGTAAGGACCTGATTTTCCATGGAGGCATTGAGAATCAACGGATTCTGCCGATGGGGACAGTCGATGAGGTGATAGGGGAGACCCGCATGTGCCTTGAGACTCTGGGCAAGGGAGGAGGTTACATCTGCTGCTCCTGCCACAACGCCCAGGCGGGAACCCCGGTGGAGAACATCCTGGCGATGATCGACACTGTCAAGGGACAGGCATAATCAAACCAATTATCGCGATGGCCGGCCGGAAAGGAATATTCTCGTTTTTCATCGACCTTTACAGGGACGGGTTCAGGAATATGACATGGGGCCGACCTTTGGTCTGGCTTATTGTCCTCAAGCTGGTCATCCTTTTCGCTATCCTGAGAGTGTTCTTTTTCAAGCCCGTCATGAGGGGAATGACCGACGGTCAGAAGAGCGAGCTGGTGGGGGAGAGGCTGACCCGAAAACAAACCACAGACACTATTAACTTCTAATCAATCAACTATATGGACGTAGTAATATGGTCACGTGTCCAGTTCGCCATGACAGCCGCCTACCACTGGCTGTTCGTCCCGCTCACATTGGGACTGGCATTCGCCATGGCAATCATGGAGACTTTGTATGTCGTCAAGAAGGACGAGTTCTGGAAGAAAGCCGCCCAGTTCTGGATCAAGCTTTTCGCCATCAATTTCGCGGTCGGTATAGCGACCGGCATCATCCTGGAGTTCGAGTTCGGGACCAACTGGAGCAACTATTCATGGTTCGTCGGGGACATGTTCGGGGCGCCTCTCGCCATTGAGGGTATCCTGGCTTTCTTCATGGAGGCCACTTTTTTCGCCGTGATGTTCTTCGGCTGGGAGAAGGTCTCGCCCAAGTTCCACCTCGCCTCCACCTGGCTGACCGGAATAGGAGCCACCATCTCGGCCTACTGGATCCTTGTCGCCAACGGCTGGATGCAGAACCCGGTCGGAACCACATTCAATCCTGACACCGTCCGGAGCGAGATGGCCTCGGCCATCGCTTTCTGGCAGGTGATCTCCAATCCTGTCGCAGTCTCGAAGTTCTTCCACTCCGTCACGAGCGGATGGGTCACGGGAGGAATATTCGTGGTCGGCGTGAGCGCCTGGTACCTGCTGAAAAACAGGCATGTGGAGTTCGCCAAGCGCAGCATGCTGATCGGGGCGATTGTCGGCCTCGTCGGATCCGGCGCCGTCATGCTCTCAGGCGATTCATCCGGAGTCCACGCCGCCGAGTTCCAGCCGATGAAGCTGGCGGCCGCTGAGGGGCTTAAGGACGGCGGCAAGAGGGCGGCGTTCACCATTGTCCCCGGTGTCAAGATCCCCGGGATGCTTTCAATCCTCGCCACTCACGATCTGGACGGTTTCGTTCCTGGAATAAATGATATTCTTAACGGCTACACCGACGCCGAGGGGAATGTCATCCCTTCTGTGGAGGAGAAGATGGCCATGGGACGTGAGGCGCTTGACGCCCTCGCCACCTACAGGAGCCTCAAGGAAAGCGATCCCGCGGCCGCCGCGGCCGCTCTCGAGGTTCTCCGCGCCAATGAGAGATACATGGGCTACGGCCACTTGGAGAAACCGGAGGACGTCATCCCTCCCGTCGGGGTGGTTTTCTGGGCTTTCCGTTTCATGATAGGATTCGGAATGCTGATCGCCCTTGTGCTTCTTCTCTGCGCCATCGGTCTGTGGAAGAGCAAGTTAGAGTCATGGAAATGGCTCCTCTGGGCCGCTATTATCTGTATTCCTCTGGCCTACATCACCGGGCAGTGCGGATGGGTGGTGGCCGAGGTCGGACGCCAGCCCTGGACAATCCAGGGGATCCTGCCCGTCAATGTGGCGATCTCAAGTCTCAGCGCCGCTGCCGTGAAGACCACCTTCTTCGTCTTCCTCGCGGTGTTCGCCCTCTTCCTCGTGATCGAGATCCGTATATTGCTCGGCGCCATAAGGAAGGGCCCCGACTTTGTTGAACCTGAAAAGCGATAGACTATGACATACGTATTCCTGCAAAACTATTGGTGGTGCCTCATCGCCCTGCTGGGAGGCCTTCTGGTGGCCCTTATGTTCGTGCAAGGCGCCAATTGCCAGTTGGGCAACCGGAAACTTGACGACTCCCAGAAGCGGATGATCCTGAACGCGACAGGTCGCAAATGGGAGCTGACTTTCACCACTCTGGTCACTTTCGGCGGCGCTTACTTCGCCTCCTTCCCGCCGTTCTACAGCACCAGTTTCGGGGGAGCCTACTGGGTCTGGGTGTTGCTGCTTATCACCTTCGTGTTCCAGGCGGTCTCCTACGAGTTCCAGCACAAGAAAGGTAATCTCTTGGGTGTTAAAGGATTCCGCATAGCGTTGATAGTCAATGGTTTCCTGGCTCCGTTCCTCGTGGGTACGGCGGTCGGCACATTCTTCACCGGTTCTCCGTTCACTGTGGACAAACTAGCCATCGCCGCCCCCTCCTCCCCGGTCATCAGCACCTGGGGCAGTCCCTGGCACGGACTGGAGGCGCTCGGCCAAGCCCACGCTGTCGATCTTGGACTCACCCTCATCTTCCTCACGTCCATCCTCGGAGCCCTTTACATCCTAAGCCAGGTGGACGATGAAGGCATTCTCGCTCAGGCGCGTCGGACGGTCAAAGCGCTAATCGTTCCTTTCCTGCTGACCTTCCTTTCATGGGCGGTTGTCTTGCTCTTGAGAAAAGGTTTCGCCGTGGCACCTGACGGCACCATATTCATGGAGCCGTTCAAGTACCTCCACAACTTGCTTCAGATGCCGGTCGCGCTGGTGATGCTGCTGGCAGGCGTGGTCCTGGTTCTTTTGGGAATATGGAAGGGCGCTTTCACTAAGTCCCGGAACGGGTTCTGGTTCGCGGCTCCCGGCACCGTGCTGGTCGTGATGACGGTGTTCTTCCTCGCCGGCTTCAACGGCACCGCCTATTATCCTTCGAACACAGACCTCCAGAGCTCGCTGACCTTGGCGAACAGCTCGTCCAGTTTCTTCACCCTCAAGGTGATGACTTGGGTCTCGCTTCTCATCCCGTTCGTGGTGGCCTACATAGCCTTCGCGTGGAGGGCGATGGACAAGAAGAAGATCTCCCAGGACGACATCCGTGAGGGAGTGAACCAGTATTAGCCGATCCGGCGGGGGAGACTACTCTTTTTTCAGTTCTTCGGCCGGATTGGTCCGGGCTGCCTTGAGGGTCTGCCAGAGGACGGACAACAGTGACATCGTGAGGGCGAGCGCGACCGCCACCACGAAGATCCACCAGTAACCTTCCAGCCTGTAAATGAAGTCTTTAAGGTATTCCTGAGCGGCGAGGACGGCGATCGGGATCCCTATGACGCACGCTATCACCACTAGGGCCATGTAGTCCCGGACAGTGTCCCACGCCTCAGTGTTCACAGTGCCCCCGAAGACTTTCCGGACAGCGATGTCGCGGGACTTCTCGTCGGCGTAGTAAGTGCTCATGGCAACCAGCCCCAGCAGCGATATTATGATGGAAAGCAGCATGAATATTTCCACCAGACGCATGTTATTGCGGGCAGGCTTCCAAGTTTCGGCGATTGTCTCGTCAATCCAGGAAGGGTAATTCAGATAAACATCCCGCTCTTTGGCGAATGCCTCATAGGCCTCCATGATTCTTGAATATGCCTCCTTCCGGTCCCCTGTGGTCTCGATGACATAGCTTCCGACCCAGATGTCTTCCGGACGCATGACGTAGATGACGACGTGTTCCTCTTCTCCAATGTTGGCGTTATTGGAGGGGAAAGCCTTGATAATACCCGCCAGTTGGTCGTTGCATCCTGTCCTCTGGGAAAGCACGCTGATGTCATGGTAATCATCGTCGAAACCGGTCGCCGCGGCGCTCTCGTCAGAGAACCAGACGCTGTTGAAGACAGGGGCGTTGTAATCCTCCAGAATCTCGAAACCGAACATGCGGAAAGCCGTGCTGTCCATCCTGTAGAGACGATACATTATGTCCTGCCCCTCCCTTGTCGTGCTGTACTGTCCTCCGGTACCGACGCCAGGAACTCCTGAACACTTGCCGATCCTTTTCACGCAAGGAAGAGCCTCAAGGGCGTCCTTAAGAGGCGTGGAGTCTTCCGCCGTGATGAAAGACAGGGAGAACTTGTCCGAATAATCGAAATGCATCGGACGGTTCTGGGTTTTCCGCATCTGTGCCTCCATCGTTATGGCAAGGGCGATCAGGAATACGGCCAAAGTATTTTGCAGGACGATGAAGACTTTGCTTAACACCATCTTGGTCTTGCGCCGGTAGCTGCCCTTCATCACCTCCAGGGCTTTGTACCGACCGGCCATCAGCGCCGGAATAATACCGCAGATGACGCCGACAGCCACAACGATTCCGACGTAAGCGATGATATAACCCGGAGACCAGGCGACCCGGATAGGGACATCCGGGTTGTTCAGGAGCCGGTTCATCATCGGGCAGAAAGCCTCGGCGAGTAAGAGCCCGGCCCCGAAGCATAAAGCGGTGAACAGGATGGATTCACCGATGTACTTGCCCACGATGCTGCTCTTTGAGGCGCCGTTCAGTTGCCGGACCGCCATTTCCTTGGCTCTCTTGCCGGTAAGTGCCAAGGAGAGGTTGATGTAGTTGAATATTGAGGAAAGAAGGAGCAGCAGTCCTACCAGAAGAAGGACTTTGAGGGTCTTCAAGTCTCCGTGCCTGAAAGCGTTACCAGTGTCTTTGAAAAACAGCTCGTCATAACGGGTCAGCTCCAGATGGTCGAAAAAGGAGCGTCCGTATATTCCAGGGTAAACTTTCTTACAAACCGCCTCCAGTTTATCATATAGCACCTGCCTGTCTGTTCCGGGACGTACTTTGATGAAACAGACAGTACTTCCGTAATTGTCAAAATCCTCCCAATGACCCCTGAAGTTCCCTGCCGGCAGGAAAGCTTCACAATCCTTCATGACTGTTCCGCGCGGATCCTCAAAGATAGCACTGACTGTATAATCCGTCCCTTCTCCCGGACGCCCACCTTCTCCCAGGGTCAGGATGTCTCCAAGCGAAAGATCCTTCTTGCGGGCAAAGGACTCGGAAATGATGATATTTGTATTAGAAGAAATAGCGTCCGCACTGCCTTCCAGAAAGTGATAACAAGGTACCAGGTCGAAAAACGCGCGATCCACAGCTGTGCCCCAAAGGACTTCGTTATCCCCATAAGTGGGAGCTACAGAGCACATTCTGGACACTGTCTCTATTTCAGGAATCTCAGTTATCACGTCCGGAAACCCATAGGTAAGCCCTGGATAACCCGGCAATCCCGGCAGGTAGATCCGTTCCCTGTCCGGATTCTCCCGTGTCACTGTCCATTGTTGCCAGACGTAACTGCCGATCAGGATCACGAACGAGAGGCTCACCGCCAGCCCCACCGCCTCGATGGCGGTGTAGAGCTTGTTGCGGCTTAGGAATTTCAGGTAACTTTTCATATTTGACGTGGATATGTTAACTTTGTATAGTAAAAACCTAAACAGTTAAATTATGGATGACGAATTAATTCTTGTTCAAGACCTTATCCACGAGATCCGTGGGAAGAGGGTGATGCTGGACTTCGATCTGGCAAGGTTGTACCAAATTGAGACTAGAGCACTTAAACAGGCGGTAAGAAGGAATATTGCCAGATTCCCTCCGGACTTCATGTTTGAGTTGACTCTTGAAGAAACC
>JAFROJ010000024.1 GCA_017429765.1 Bacteroidales bacterium
CCGGAGTTTCTTCGCTTCGCTCAGAATGACAGGCGGCTCTGGGACCGTGGAGGGGGGCAGGCGTGGCAAGTCCTAAGCCTCGTTGAAGGGGATCAAGAAATTCCCGTCTTTAAGTCACCATGGCCGCGGCGTGAATCAAATCAACGCCTAGAATCACATTAACGCCAGGAATCAAATCAACGCCTCGATGGCCTCGATGAGGATGTGGATGACCTTGATGTGGATCTCCTGGACGCGGTCGGAATGAAGTGCGTCAGGAGCCTTGACGGCCACGTCGGCAAGGCCGGCCATCATTCCGCTCACGGAGGTGAGGGCCACGACCTTCATGCCCTTTTCCCGGGCCGCCTCGATCGCCTTGACCACGTTGGCGGAAGAGCCGCTCGTGCTGATGGCCAGCAGGGTGTCCCCGGGCTTCCCGAAAGCCTCCACCCACCGGCTGAACACCTTGTCGAATGAATAGTCATTGGCGGTGCAGGTGATGTAGGCCGGGTCGTTGATGGCCATCGCTGGGAGGGGAGCCCGGTCGGAGCGGAAGCGCCCGGTCAGTTCCTCGGCGAAGTGAGTGGCGTCGCAGAGCGAGCCGCCGTTGCCGCAGGAGATTATCTTCCCGCCGGACTTAAGACACTCTGCCATAAGTCCGGCCGCGGCCTCGATCGAGGAAACAGTGGAAGGATCAGCGAGGAAGGCCTCCAGCTCGTTCCTGGCTTCCAGCAGGCTATGCTCGATAATATCTTTAATCATATTCGTCGGCTCTAAACAATTCCCGCCGCGATTGAGAGGGCGGCGTAGTCACCGATGGATTCCCCGAGGGCGGCCGGGACCACCTTGCAGACTTTCCTCGCGAGGGGGAGGGCCTCCTCCGAGAGTATCTCGTCCATCAGGGGCTTGAATATGTCCTCGTTGCGGGCATATATGCTCCCGATCACGATCAGTTCGGGATTCAGGATGTCGATCGCTATGGCCAGGCCCTTGCCCAGGTGGCGGGCCGAGATCTCATAGACCTTCTTCGCGAGGGCGTCACCCTCCCGGGCCGCCAGGGCCACTGTCTTGGCCGTGATCGCTTCCAAGTCCCCGTCGGGGCACCATGAGACCTTCCCTCCCATCTGCATCCTCTCCTTGGCCAGGGAACGGGCCAGCTGCTCGATCCCGCTTCCGCTGCAGAACCCCTCGAAGGAGCCGGACTTACCGTAGCCCACGGGACCATATTCCTCAAGCCGGATGTGGCCGAGCTCGCCGGCGTTGTCGTTCGTGCCGGTGTAGAGTTTCCCGTCAATGATCAGGCCTGCGCCGAGCCCCGTGCCGAAGGTCATGAATACCATATTCCTTGTCCCTTTCCCGGCCCCGAAACGCCACTCCGCCAGGGCGCAGGCGTTCGCGTCGTTATGGACTGCCGCCGGGGCGCTGAACTCCTCGGAGAGGATCCTGACTATGGGAATATTGTCCCATCCGGGCAGGTTCGGGGGAGACATTATCACTCCCGTCGCGCTGTCCAGAGGGCCGCCGCAACTGATCCCGATGGCTCCGATGCCATCAACTCCGAGACCGTTCCTGGCCAGGATATCCCTGATGCCAGCCTTGATCGCTGCGATCGTCCCGTCCACGTCTGTGGTGGGGAAACGCGATTTGTCCTTAATGAGAATATCATCTCCCTGCGGAAGCCCGAGGGTGACGGCGCATTTAGTGCCGCCGATGTCAACTCCTACCAACACTTTCTCTGCCATATCGATCGTTTTTTTATTCCAGTTCGAACATCCCGGTCTTTTTCAGAAGGTTCCGGTACTCCTTAAGGCTGAACGGAGCCTTGCCGTAGAGGTAATGGTTGTGCAGGGACTCGCCGCCCCGGCCGGTGTAGTCGATTTTGAATATTCCCTGGCCGGATCGCTCCGGAAGACGGGCGATCACCTCCCGGCCGTTGGGGCCGACCTCGTACTTGCCTTTGAACACCACCTTGCCGCTCCCGACATCGGTCACTGTGACCTCTCCTGAGGCCGCCTCCCTGGTGTCGTTTGTGACCACGAGTGGATGGCCGCCCTCGCTGGCGTCATTGATCAGGACGCAGACGTCCTTCTGGGCGTTTCGGATGAAATAATATGCCATCTTGGGGCTGAAGTACCAGTCCACAATGGCGTCAGAAATGAGAGGCCAGCCGTCCCGGATGTTCCACCAGAGCATCCCGGTGTTCGGGACGAACTTCCGCCCCCGGAACATCTCTATGAAATACTTCATCGCCTCAGCCTGAACGCTCTGGGAAGCGAATATGAAGTCGTCCAGGTCGGTGGGGACTTCCCCGAAGAGGAGACGTACCTGATTGATCATCAGGTTGTTCCTGTCGGGGGTGTAGCCCTGCTCCCCGAATATTCTCACAGCCTTCGTGAGCCAGTCCTCTTTCCAGCGCCTCTCCTTCACGTCACTCCAGGGATAGACGCTCTCCTTGGGGAACATCTTCTCGAGGCTCTCCCTGTTCGGCATCCCGTGGTAGCCTATCTCGCTGGCGAAGAGGCATTTCGCCTCGGTGTAGAAAGGATCCTTGTAGTAGCCCCTGGGCCCCCAGAGATGATCCTCAGGCATGAAGCGGGTCTGGTTGCCGAGGCTGTAGACCTCCTCGCTGTAGAAGGGGGAACTCGGAAGGTAGGGTCTTGTCGGGTCGCACTCGTAGATGACACGCGGGATCACCTCGCGGCTGATCACATCCCTGTTGGGGTCTATCATGAAGTTCTTGAGCGACCATGTCAACGCCTGGTCATCCTCGTTGTTGCCCGCCCATAGGACGATCGACGGGTGGGTCCTGAGTTTGACCACAACCGAGCGGATCTCGTCCATGATAGTCCTCTGGAAGTCGAGATCCTGGGGGTACTGGGTACATCCCATCGAGAAATCCTGCCAGACCATCACCCCGTTCTCGTCGCAGAGGTCGTAGAAAGGGTGATCCTCATAGACGTTGCCGCCCCAGCACCTCAGCATGTTGCAGTTGAGGTCGGTCACTATCGCGAAGGTCCTTTCAAGATGTTGGGGGTCGCGGCTGTGGAGGGCGTCCATCGGGGTCCAGTTGCTTCCGTGGACATAGATTCTCTCGCCGTTCACGATGAAACAGAACTTCCCTGGGTTCTCCTCGGTGTTAGTGGTGGTGCTTTCGAGCTTTATTGTCCTTATTCCCAGGCGTTTCCGGTTAGAATCAATCTCCTTTCCTCCCTCGTCCAGGATTCTCAGGGTGACGTCGTACAGGGCCGGTTCGCCGTAACCTCTGGGCCACCGGAACTCCACATCCTCGACGTTTATCTTCTCCCTGATGGCGTGGGTGTAGATCGCTTTCGAATATCTAACCTTCTCCTTGCCGTCCTTGGTGATGATGACCTCCGCCCTCATTTTCCCGTCCTGGAAGCGGGCCGGGAGAGTGATGGTGTAGTCCAGGTAAACCGAGGCCGTCCTGGCTTCCAGGTCAATGGCGTTGGTGTACCAGTGGGCGTCCACGATGTGGACAGGGGACCTGACCTCCAGTGACACGTCCCTCCAGAGTCCGGCGCTCACCAGTCTTGGCATGATGTCCCAGCCATAGGTGTGCGGGGCCCTTCTGGCGAAGACGGATTCGGGCTGGGCGAAATTGAGGCTGATGGTGGGGGGAATATTCTTCCTGCCCTCGATCACGGAGGATCTGATGTACACTTCAAGCAGGTTGTCCTCTCCCGGCGCGGAGACCGCGTCGCGGACGTCATATTCGTGCTCTATCAGCATGTTGGAGGCGTTTCCGACGTGGATGCCGTTGAGGAATATCTCGGCGAAGCAGTCGATCCCGCCGAAACGCAGGGCCAAGTCGTCCACGTCCGAGAACGCCGGACTCTTGAAATGGCGGCTGTAGCGCCACTGGTAGCCCTCGTACTTGCGGAGGAGATAGACGTTGCTTCCGAGCTCTGGCTCCTCGATCAGGCCGGCCGCCAGCAAGTCCAGCTCGACATTTCCCGGCACCGTGGCCGGCACCGTGCCGTACCGGATCCCCGCCATCCCCTCGGGGGAGACAACGGCCGTCCTGCCCTGTTCCCAATAGTCAAGGGTCCAGGAGCCGTTCAGGGATAGGCTCTCGGCGCGCATAGGGAGGGAAAACGCCAGCGACAGTGGCATGACAAGGAGGGTCAGTAGGGTGCCGTGTTTCATGGTCAATGCTTTCAATTACATAAAACTACACTTTTTTCCGCAATAAAACCGCGAATTAGTGTTATATTTAGGAAAAATAACCGCATAAGACCATGTCCATCACAAGAAGAGACTTTGTAAAGAGGAGCCTGGCGGCAGGTGCCGGCCTGGCCGCGACCTCGATGCTGGCCCCTGTCACCCTCGACGCCAAGGCCAAGAAGATCCGTAAGGCTAAGAGGGTCATTATCATGACTTTCGACGGCATCCGTGTGGACGGCCTGGCTCAGGCCAAGACTCCCAACATCGATTCCCTGATCGCCTCCGGGGCCACTTCCTACTCCACCAGAGATGTGATGCCTTCCGTGACGCTTCCCAACTACACCAGCCACCTAACAGGCGCAGGCCCCGAGGTCCATGGCGTCGCCGACAACGGCTGGAAGGTCGACAACTACAAGCTTCAGGCGGTCGAGAGGGACGCTGACGGGTACTTCCCCTCGGTGTTCAAGGTTCTCAAGGATAATGTCCCCGGGATCAAGACGGCATATTACTGGAACTGGCTGCCGCTCATCAACGGCATGAACCAGAAGTACATAGACGACAAGCTCTCCGCCGGCGACGAGGAATATCCGATCCTTTACGACCGGGCGATGGAATATATCGCCGCCAACCGCAACGAGAAGCTCTTCATGTTCCTCTACAACGTCCACACCGACCATGTGGGCCACACTCATTCATGGATGTCTCCTGAATATATCAAATCGATCGAGGAGGGTGACGTCCAGGTCGGCAGGATGCTGGATTTCCTGAAGAGGGAAGGCCTCTATGAGGACAGCCACATCATGTGGATCACTGACCACGGCGGCATCGGGAAGGGGCATGGCGGAGTCAGCCCTGAGGAGATGATAGTGCCTTGGGTGATCGAGGGACCCGGCATCAAGAAAGGTTTCACGATCGAGGAGGCCAACAACACTGTCAACACCGCCTCCACCGTCCTGAAGCTGTTCGGCGTCGAACAACCCCTCTGCTGGACCGGCGAAGTCCCGATGTCCATCTTCATATAACTCACTTTCGGTGAGGAATATCCCTTCCGGAACCGCCGCTTCGCGGCCCCACCGCTCGCCTCGCTTCACGAGGCTCCGGTCCCCCCTCTTAACGTGCCGAGGGTGGCAGTGGTTCCGGAAGGGATATTCCTCGCCGGCAAGAAAAGAAGATGTCAGAAGCGACAGGGGAGGGCGGCGAGCTGATACATGAGGGTGCGGGCTATGCGCTCGTGCCCTTTCGCGTTGGGATGGATCTTGTCAGTCTCCGGATTGGCGAAATACATCTCGTGCTCCTTCAGCATAGGATTCAGCCCGCAGAGCGAGTTGAGGTCAATCACCGGCACGCTCCAGACGTTCCCCGCCTCCTTGATCGCGTCAACATAGTCCTGAATGTACAATCCTAGCCTGTTGGGGAATGACTCCTCAGGCTGGATATTGCCGGACCCGAACGTGGCGAAGGCCCTGTGGATCGGAGTGAAAAGAACGATCTGCTTCTCCGGGAACATCCGTTTCAAGGCGTTCAGGGCTATGTTGATCCTGCCCTTGAGCGTGTTCCCGTCCATAGCCGGAGTCTGCCTGACCCTAAGGAACTCGGTGGCCGGATAGCCCAAAGCGGCCGTCACTGTCTCCGGCTTCCTGTCGTACCATTCCCCGAGCGGGATGTCGGACATGTAGTCATTGGTGCCGATGAATATCGTGATCGCGTCGAAGTCGTCGCCGTGCTCGGCCTTGAGGGTCTCGGCCTGCCTGACTATGTCATCCCACTGTCGGCCGTTGACCCCGTAGACGAGAGGATGGATCCCCAGCCATTCCTGGAGGCGTCCCCAATAGTGGCTGTCAGCTATTCCTGTCCAGTCGTGACCCTCGGGAATCGGGGCCGGATTGGCCGGCACCACCCTTGAGTCGGTGATCGAGTCGCCGAAAAACGCCACCCTGGCGCCCTGCCAGGGATGAACGAATGTGTTCTGGGAGAACAGGGCCGCCGGAATCAGGACGGCCAGGAAAAGCAGAGCCTTCTTCATCGCTGTTGTCTGGATTTGAATGCTTTAAGACCGGAGTTAAGGAAGTCAACGAAGCCGTCCACGGAGAGGTCGTATCCCCTGACCGGGACAAGCAGGGCGCCGTCCGAGTCGAGAAGCGCGTAGTTGGGCTGGGCGTTGACATTGAACCTTTTACGGACAATGTAGGAGTTGGCTCGGCCGAGATCTTTCAATGTCTTGCCCTCGTCGGTGACCATCCAGTCCTCTTCCTTGAGTTTTGTCTTGTCGTCGTTGTAGAGGACCACGAGGATATATTCATCCTTCATTATCCTCTGAACCTCGGGATCGGTCCAGACGCGCTGCTCCATCTCCCGGCAGTTCACGCAGCCGTGGCCGGTGATGTCCACGAAAACGGGCTTGCCCTGCGCCTTGGACGCCGCGACTCCCTCGTCCAGAGTGAAATAGCCGGAGAATCCCATCGGCATCCTGAGATTATATTTCTCGCCGTACGATGCTTCGCCCCCGGTTGGTGAGCCAGTCGAACCACCGGGCGAATTTCCGGTTGGTGAGCCTATCGAACCACCGGGCGTCTCGGCGTAGTTCCACACCACAAAGTCCTGAGTCTCAATCGGTGGCAGGTACCCAGAGAGAGCCTTGAGAGGGGCTCCCCACATTCCGGGGATCATGTAGACCACGAACGAGAACACCGCGATCGACAGGGCAAGCCTCGTGACGGAGAGAGGCCCCGCAGGGGAGTCGTTCTTGAACCTGATCTTACCGAGAAGATAAAGCCCCAGAAGCGAGAACACAACGATCCAGATGGCCAGGTAGATCTCACGGTCGAGCAATCCCCAGTGGTAGGTCTGGTCGGCCACGCTGAGGAACTTGAAACCGAGGGCGACCTCGATGAATCCCAGCACCACCTTCACGCTGTTGAGCCACGATCCGCTCTTCATCTTCTTGAGAAGGGACGGGAACATGGCGAGTATGGTGAACGGGAGGGCGAAAGCCACGCTGAAAGCGAGCATCGTGATCATCGGGGTCCAGAACTCCCCGGAGGTGGATTTGATCAGGACGGTCCCCACGATCGGGCCTGTGCAGGAGAACGAGACCAGCACAAGGGTGAGGGCCATGAAGAATATTCCTCCAAGTCCGCCCTTGCCGGATTTGGCGTCGCTTTTGTTCG
Organism: Bacteroidales bacterium; assembly: GCA_017429765.1. GTDB lineage: Bacteria > Bacteroidota > Bacteroidia > Bacteroidales > UBA932 > Cryptobacteroides. Next base: position 7,332 of record JAFROJ010000024.1, read on the forward strand.
CGAGGCTGGAAGGGAGCTCGATCTCGAAAGCCCCGAAAAAGGAGGCCGCGAAGACCATGAACACGATGAAGAATATGATGTTCGGCAGCCAGTGCGTGGCGAGCCAGTTGAATATGTCGGCCGTGACGGCGTTGCCCCCTATCAGCCATGTCAGGCCTATGATTATGGATATGGGGACAGTGTACAGCAGCACGATGAACAGTCCGTACATGAAGGCCTTGAACCGGCCCTCGGCCGGGCTGGAGGACTGTTTCATGAAGAAGGAGATGGTCATGGGGACCATGGGGAAGACGCAGGGGGTAAGGAGCATGGCGAAGCCCCAGAGGATGGCCTCGATGATCAGCGCCCACAGGCTATTTGCGGCGGAAGCCGATACCGGTGGCTCGAACGCCTCGCTAAGCTCGGCCCCACCACGCACTTCGTTCGTGGTCCCCCCGCGTACGGAGCCCAGGGTGGCCCGGTTCTCGCCCTCCGGTATCGGCGTTC
>JAFROJ010000025.1 GCA_017429765.1 Bacteroidales bacterium
GCGGGCACATTGAGATTTTTCATAGCGACACGAATATAGTCATTTAGCGCGGTTCCGTCCATAAAAAGGCCGGTTTTTAAGGACGGATTGTCCCTGCGAGGTGTTTCGTCCATAAAAAGGGCGGTATTCGTGGACGGAATCGGAGTCGGGAGGGACGGAGAGGGGCTGTGGCTCCGAAAGGCTTTGTAATGAGATAAAAATAAGATAAATTCGCGATAACAAGATTCACGAATATGAAGCGGATAAGCACAGAGAAGGCTCCGGCCGCGATCGGGCCGTACAGCCAGGCGATGAGCCACGGCGGATTGATTTTTGTCTCCGGCCAGTTGCCTATAATCCCCGAGACAGGGGCCTTCCCCGAGGGGGGAGTTGAGGAGCAGACAAGGCAGTCCCTAACAAACATCAAGGCCATCCTCGAGGAGGCCGGCTCAGACATGGACAAGGTCATCAAGACCACCGTCCTGCTCGCCGACATGGGCGATTTCGCCGCCATGAACGGGGTTTATTCCCAATTCTTCTCCACGCCCTATCCGGCGAGATGCGCTTTCGCCGTGAAGACCCTTCCTAAGGGCGCTCTCGTGGAGATCGAGTGCGTGGCGGCCGAATGATCAAGACTATACTCGGCAAGGTGGGGCGGTACAAGACGGCCGCCCTGCTGACCCCGGTCTGGACCACGGCCGAGGTCATCATGGGCGTGCTCATCCCGTACGTCACAGCGTCCCTGATCGACAAGGGGATCAGCGCCGGGAACATGCCTGAGGTCTATAAATATGGCGGCCTGATGCTCGTCATGGCGTTCTTCAGCGCCGGTTTCGGAATATTGGCGGCGCGCTTCGCCGCCTACTCATCCACCGGTCTGGCGGCCAACCTGAGGGAGGCTATGTACACCAACATCCAGCGCTTCTCCTTCTCGGACATCGACAAGTACTCGACCGCCGGGCTGGTCACCAGGATGACGACCGATGTCAGCAACATCCAGGGCGCCTTCCAGATGCTGCTGCGCACGAGTTTCCGGGCCCCTCTGAATATGGTCACGAGCCTCTTCATGTGCTTCTTCATCAACAGGCGCCTGAGTTTGATCTTCCTCGTGGCGATGGTGATCCTCAGCGCGTGCCTCTTCTTCCTCATCAGGAGGGCGGCGAGGCTGTTCGTCAAGATATTCGAGCGCTACGACGACTTGAACGGTGTGATCCAGGAGAATGTCTCGGGAATAAGGGTGGTCAAGGCCTTCGTGAGGGAGGACCATGAGATCGGCAAGTTCGACAAGGCCGCCCTGGCCTTGTACAACCTCAATGTCAAGGCCGAGAGCCTGATGGCCCTGAACCACCCGGTGATGAACCTGGTGGTGTACGGCTGCATCATCTCGCTCTCTTGGTTCGGAGCCCATTTCATTGTGGGAGGGACACTTACGACCGGTCAATTGACGTCACTCTTCGCCTACATCATGACCCTGATGTCCTCCCTGATGATGCTGTCGATGATCTTCGTCCAGCTCACCCAGAGCGCAGCGAGCGGCAAGAGGGTGGCTGATGTGATCGACGAGGTCCCGGACATGTACGACCCGGACGAGCCGATCCTCGAGGTTAAGGACGGTAGCGTTGATTTCGAGAACGTCTCCTTCGCCTACACCAAAGGTGGAGACTACGCGCTGGAAGATATTGATTTCCACATCAATGCGGGCGAGACGATCGGAGTGATAGGAGGAACCGGCAGCGGAAAGTCGAGCCTGGTTTTCCTGATCTCCAGGCTGTACGATGTCTCCGCCGGCTGTGTGAAGGTCGGGGGTGTCGATGTCCGTTCCTATGGGATGGAGGCCCTGAGGAACCAGGTGGCCGTGGTGCTCCAGAAGAACACCCTGTTCTCCGGGACAATCCTCGAGAACCTGCGCTGGGGTAAGGAGGACGCGACGGAGGAGGAGTGCAGGGAGGCTTGCCGTCAGGCCTGCGCCGACGAGTTCATCGAGAAGATGCCGGACGGTTACGACACCTACATCGAGCAGGGCGGGACCAATGTCTCCGGCGGCCAGAGGCAGAGGCTCTGCATAGCCAGGGCCCTCCTGAAGCGCCCAAAGATCCTGATCCTGGACGATTCCACATCCGCCGTTGACACAGCGACCGACGCCCACATCAGGCGGGCCATCTCAAGCCGCGTGGAGGGCCTGACAAAGGTGATAATCTCCCAGAGAATCCTCAGCATCCAGGACGCCGACAGGATAATAGTGATGGAGGACGGCCGTGTGGCGGCCTTTGACACCCACGAGAACCTGCTGAAGACCTGCGGGATCTATAAGGATATATATGACATGCAGACCTCCGGAGCGGAGGCTGATTTGACAAGAAGGAGGTGGCGGCATGAGACCTGTCGGTAAATCAAGGGAACCCCACATGTCGCGCGCTGACCTGAAGAGGAGCCTCGGGAAGGGCTCCACGGTGTGGAGGCTGTTCGGATTCATATTCAAGCACTACAAGTACCGTTTCGTCATCGTGCTGGTCTGCATCGTGGTCTCGGCGCTCGCCACTCTGGCGTCGTCCCTGTTCACCAGGACCCTCATTGACGACTACATCACGCCGATGCTCTCGCAGGCGGCCCCTGACTATTCACCGCTGGCCGTAGCGCTCGTCAAGCTGGCCGCGGCCCTGATCCTCGGCGTGGCCGCGTCATATTCCTACAACCTGATCATGATTTTCGTGGGGCAGGGGACGATGCTGAAGCTTCGCCAGAGCTTGTTCACGCATATGGAGGATCTTCCGCTGGCGTATTTCGACTCTCACTCCCACGGTGACATCATGTCCGTTTACACCAACGACGTGGACACTCTGCGCCAGGTGATCGGCAACACGGTCCCGAGCCTCTTCCAGTCGTTGATAACGCTGGTCTCGACCTTCGTCTCGATGGTCGTGCTGTCGATGCCGCTGACCCTCGTGTCGATCTGCATGGCGGCGCTCACGGTTCGTGTAACGACCGGTCTCGGGAAGATCTCGAGGGGGCATTTCGTGGAGCGCCAGAGAGCCCTCGGGGCAGTCAACGGCTTCATCGAGGAGATGGTCTCGGGCCAGAGGGTGGTCAAGGTCTATTGCCATGAGAAGAAGGCGGTGGAGGAATTCAAGGTCCTTAACGAGAAGCTCCGCTCGAGCGCCTACAACGCCAACAAGGTCGGTAGCCTGGTGATGCCTATCAACAGCAATATCGGCAATCTCGGCTATGTCCTGACGGCCGTGGTCGGCGCGCTGATCGCGCTGGCCGGCGTCTCTGTCTGGTACTTGTCCGGAATAGGCGGCGCGACCTTGACTCTCGGTACCCTCGTGGCATTCCTCTCACTGCAGAAGAATTTCACCAGACCCATCTCCAGCATCTCCAACGAGATCAACTCCATAGCCATGGCCTCGGCCGGCACCGACAGGGTCTATGGACTCCTCGATGAGCCTTCAGAGGTTGATAACGGAAATGTTACACTTGTTAACACACGTGTTTCATTGGATGGTTCACTGGAGGTTAGCCCTACCAGCACCAAGTCCTGGGCCTGGTTTGTCCCCTCTGACGCCGAAGATGCCAGGCAGCCGGAAGGTCTGGCACGGACGGACCGTGGACGCCCTCGTCACGCAAGAGGGAGGGGCCCATCGCTCGCGATGGGAGGGGCCGAGCGAAGCGAGGAGTCCGGACGGCCAGAGCCTTCCGGCTGGCTAAAGCCCCTCCAGGGCTTAGTCAGCCTTCAGGACGTCGACTTCAGTTATGTGCCAGGGAAACAGGTGCTGTTCGACATATCCTTGACCGCATACCCCGGTCAGAAGATCGCCTTCGTCGGCGGCACCGGAGCCGGCAAGACAACAATCACGAATCTCATCAACCGCTTCTACGAGATCCAGGAAGGAACCGTCACCTACGACGGGTTCGATATTCGGGACATCGAGAAAGATTCCCTGCGGCGAAGCCTCGGGATCGTGCTTCAGGAGACACGCCTCTTCTCCGCCTCGGTCCTCGACAACATCCGCTACGGGCGGCTTGACGCCACCGACGAGGAATGCCGGGCTGCCGCCAGGCTCGTCTACGCCGACTCCTTCATCCGCCGTCTGCCCCGAGGCTACAACACCGTCCTCGCGGCCGACGGAGGCAACCTCTCGCAAGGGGAGAGGCAGCTTCTCGCCATCGCCCGAGCGGCCGTCGCAGACCCGCCTGTGCTGATCCTCGACGAGGCCACATCCTCGATCGACACCCGCACCGAGAAACTCATCCAGAAAGGCATGGACTCCCTGATGAAGGGGCGCACCACCTTCGTCATCGCCCACAGGCTGTCGACTGTCCAGAACGCCAACTACATCATGGTCCTCGACCAGGGAAGGATCATCGAGAGGGGAAGGCATGACGAGCTGCTCGCCCTGAAGGGCAAGTACCACGAACTGTACACAGGAAATCAAATAACCCTCTGAGCCAGGCCTTAGAGGCAGACACTCTGGAGAGTGGCTACCGCCTTGCGGTAGTCCCTCTCGGTCTCCATAGTCCGCTGGAGGGTCTCATAGTAGAGGTCTGTCTCGACCAGATAGTCGACCATCGAGATCTCACCCTTGGTCAGGGCGGTCAGCAGGAAGTCCCGGTTGTCCGTCTCAGCCATGGATGAGCGCATCATCTCAGCGTTCTCCCTGAGCGCCAGCGCCCTGGCGTATTCCTTCTCAAGCTCAAGGCGGAAAGCCCTCTCCGAGGCCTCACGGCGGGACTCAGCCGCGGCGAGCCCGGCCTTTGACCTCTTGACCTTGTTGGCGCCGTTCCAGAGCGGGACGCTGACCCCGAGAGTCACTCCCCGGAACTTCTCCGCGGTCCGGATCTCGCTCATGTAGCCCAGCGAGAACTCCGGAAGGCGGGACGCCTTGTCGATGGCAAGGTTCCTCTCCTCCAGGCTGACCTGGGCCCGGGCATATTCGATGACAGGGTTACGCGAGGCCGAGGTCTGGTACCACTCCTCGAAACTCTCCGGCAAGTCCACCCCGATGTCGTGGTTGGAATATTCAAAAGGGATATCTATGCCGCCGTTCAGCGAGCGCAGAGTGGCAAGCAGCTCATTCCTAAGTGTTTCCAGACTGTTGACCTGCCCTTGGACGGAAGCCAGGTGGATCTTCGCCTTGTTGAGGTCAAGCACCGTCGCGCCGCCGGCAGCCATCTTTTTCTGGTACGAGCCGGCCAGCGTCTCCGCTTGCGAGAGATGTGTCCTCATCTCGGTGAGCAGCGCATTGCAGCAGACCAGCTCTATGCAGGTCTGCCAGGCCTCGAGAAGCACCTCGATCCTTCCCGCCTTGTACCTCAGGGAGGAGAGCTCGTCGAGGGTGGCCGCCTTGCCGGCCCTGAGTCCAGAGATGGTCGCGACATCGAAGGGCTGCGAGACCCTCACGTCGTGACGGTTCCCGATCCCCTCGGCTCCCCAAAGCTGGCCGAGCTCCACCTCGGGATTCTGAAGCAGGGCCTCGCCGCGGTTGGCTATCCTCTCGGCGTCCACCTCGGCGGCCATCGCCTTCAGCTCCGGGTTGTTGCTCTCGACCTCTCTCAGGATCCCTTCGAGCCAACCTTGAGCGTTGCCGCAAATGGAGATTAGTAATATGCTGATAGAGACTGCGAAGCGTTTCATTTTCCTTTATTTGAGACAAGATACATTATCGGGATTATGAACCCGTTGAGAAGGGTGGAGGAGAGCAGTCCGCCGAGGATGACTTTGGCCATCGGGGACTGGATCTCGTTGCCCGGAAGGTCGCCTCCGACAGCGAGAGGAAGAAGCGCGAGGGCCGAGGTCACGGCCGTCATCAGAATGGGGTTGAGACGGTCGAGAGAGCCGGCGATGACAGTCTCCCTCGGTGACAGGCCCTCGGCGGCGAGGACATTGTACCTGTCGATCAGGAGCATGCCGTTTCTCGTCGCGATGCCGAAGAGGGAGATGAACCCGATTATAGCGGGGATGCTCATGACCCCTCCGGTGAGGTAGATGGTGACCACGCCTCCGATGAGCGCCAGGGGCAGGTTGAGAAGCACGATGAGCGACTGCCCGGCGCGCTTGAACTCCCCGAGGAGCAGCATGAAGATTATGAATATGCTGAATATGCTGACCAGCGCGATGGTCTTCGAGGCCCTCTCCTCGCTCTCGAACTGCCCGCCATATTCAATCCTGTACCCCTCGGGAAGGTCGATGTGCTCGGCGATCTCTTCCTTGATGGCCGCCACGGCCTTGGTCAGCTCGCCTCCGGTCGCGTTGCAGGAGACGACAAGTTTCCGGCCCACATTCTCACGGTTGATGGTGTTCGGGCCGGCTGAGGAGATTATCTCCGCCACATGGTCAAGAGGAACCTTTGCCCCGGTGGGGGAGTCGACGGTGATGTCCGCTATCCTTTCCATCGTGGAGCGGGCCTCGTCCTTGAACTTCAAGGTCAGGTCGAAGGAACGGTCGCCCTCATAGACCGTGGAGACCACCTCTCCCTCCAGGCCGACCTTGATCAGCTCGCCGAACTCGGGGAGGGAAATCCCGTGGGCGGCCAGCATCTCCCGTCTCGGAACTATGTCGATCTGAGGCCTTTCCACCTGCTGCTCGACATTGATGTCGGCTATTCCCTCGACCTCGGAGATGGCCTCTTTGATCTGCTGCCCGATGGAGTACATCTTGTTGAGGTCCGTGCCGAACACCTTGATCGCTATGTTGGACTGGGTGCCGGAGAGCATCGCGTCAATCCTGTGGGAGATGGGACCCCCGATCTCCACGTTCACTCCCGGAAGAGCGGAGAGTTTCTGTCGCACCTCCTCGGTGAGGGCCTTCTTGCTCCTCTTGCCCAGGATGAAGGGACACTCGAACTCTGAGCAGTTGACCCCGAAGGCGTGCTCGTCCAGCTCGGCCCTTCCGGTCTTGCGCCCGACTGTCTGGATCTCAGGGATTTCCATCAGCATTTCCTCTGCCATCAGGCCGAGCCTGTCGGACTCCTCAAGGGATATTCCCGGGACCGAACTCATCGCGATCGTGAAGGAACCCTCGTTGAACGCGGGAAGGAAGCTCCTTCCGAGGGAGAAGAACATCACGACGGCGCAGGCGAGCAGGACACCCACGCCCCCGAGAAGGGTTCTCTTGTGGTCGAGGGTCCATTCCAGGGCCTTTGAATATATCCCCTTGAGCCATCTGGCCACAGGGGCCTCGCCCCGGCTTTCCGCCTGTCCCTCCGAGCCTAACAGATAGGAACTGAGGACGGGGGTGAGGGTAAGCGCGACCAGGGTCGAGGTCATCAGGGAGATGATGAAGGTGATCCCGAGGGGTTTCAGCATCCTGCCCTCCATCCCGGAGAGGAAGAAGAGAGGAAGGAAGCTGGCGATGATGATGAGGGTCGAGTTGAGCATCGGCATCCTCACTTCCTTCGAGGCCTCATAGACCACCTGGAGGACGCTCCGGCCCTGCCGTGGTTGCCTCAATCGCTTGAACACATTCTCCACGTCGACGATCGAGTCGTCGACCAGAGAGCCTATGGCTATGGCGATTCCTCCGAGGCTCATTGTGTTGACAGTAAGCCCCATCCACTTTGTCACCAGAAGTGTCACGACGATGGACATCGGGATCGAGACCAGGGAGATGACCGTGGTCCTCCAGTTCATCAGGAATATGAAGAGCACCAACACCACGAAGATCCCGCCCTCGAGGAGGGACTTTCGGACATTGCTTATCGAGCCCTCGATGAAACGGGACTGGCGGAATATTCCGGAGTTGACCTTGACGTCCTCCGGAAGGGTGGAGGAGATGTCCTCCAGGGCGGAGTCGAGCCTCTTGGTCAAGTCGAGGGTATTGGTGGCCGGCTGCTTGGTGACTGTCAGGATGACGGCCGGTTTGCCGTCGTTGGAGGCCACCCCGAGGACGGGAGTCTTTGGCCCGGTCTTGACATCGGCTATCGCCTCAAGACTGATCGGGAGGCCGCTCCCGGAGACCTTCACCACAGCCTTCCTCATCCGCTCCACGTCGTTGGTGGAGAGGACTCCCCGGACAATGTACTCATTGCCATATTCATAGAGGGTGCCGCCGGCGGCGTTCTGGTTCATGCCCTTCACCGCGTAGATGACCTCGTCGAGGGTCACGCCGTAGTGGCGCATGCGGCCGGGATCCATAAGTATCTGATATTCCTTGATGTCGCCTCCGATCACAGCCACTTGGGCGACCCCGCCTGTCGAGAGTAGCCTAGGGCGGATCGACCAGTCGGCCAGGGTGCGGAGATCCTCCATCGATGTGGAGTCGGCGGTGAGGCCGATGATCATCAGCTCGCCGAGGATGGAGGCCTGCGGGCCGATGGTGGGACTGCCGACATTGTCGGGAAGGCTCTCGCCGACCATCGCGATCTTCTCGCTGACGATCTGCCTGGCCTTGTAGATGTCCGTGCCCCAATCGAACTCTATGTTGACGATGGAGAAGCCCGTGGTCGAGGAGGACCGGACGCGGCGCACTCCTGTGGCCCCGTTGACCGCTGTCTCGATGGGGAAGGTGACAAGCCTCTCGACCTCCTCGGGAGCCATTCCTTTGGCCTCCGTCATCACGACGACTGTGGGCGCGTTGAGGTCCGGGAAGACGTCCACCTCCGTCCTGGAGGCGGAATATATTCCCGCCACGAGGCAGAGGGCCGCGATCACGAGGATCGCCGTCCGGTTGTTCAGGGAGAATCGGATGATCCCGTTGAGGAGACCGTTCTCATGACTGATCTGTCCCATGGCCTAATGATTATGAGTGTGACCGGCGGGCACAGCGGAGACTCCCGCGAGCTTGACATGGACGGCGCCCTTGACGACGACCTCCTCACCTTCTGCAAGGCCCTTTGTGACAAGGACTTCCATGCCGTCGGACTCCCCGAGAGAGACCTCCCTGCGGATGAAGGCGTCGTCGTCGTCCGGATCCCTGACGAAGACTTGGCGGATCCCCTGGTCCTCGACAATGGCCTCAAGGGGAACGAATATCCCGGTCGTGGCTCTGGAAGTCTTCAGGAAGACGTCCACATAGGAGCCGGGGATGAACCCGCCCTTGTTGTCGAACTCGAAGGTCACGGGGATGAAATAGTCCCCGTCGGAGGTCCTGCCGTAGCTGACAAGCCTGCCTCCAAGCTCGCTCAGGCGGTAGGCCGCCCCGTCGTAGGAAGTGGTGAAGACAGCGTCCCGGATATCCCCGATCCGGCCGAAATGCCTCTCCGGCAGGTCGGCTTTCAGGCGAAGCCTGCGGTTCTGGCTGACAGTGGCGATGGGAGTGCCGGTCTGGACGTAGTCGCCGGAGTTGACATGGACGCTCTTGATGAAGCCCGAGATAGGGGAGGTGACGCCCACGCCCCCCTGGGTGACGCCGCCCGAGACAAGGGCGTCGTACTCGGCCTTGGCGTGCTCGTACTCCAGCTTGCTCTTGTCGAGGTGGCTCTCGCTGACGATGTTGTCCTCGAAGAGCTGGAGATCGCGCTCATATTCCTTCTTGGCGGTCTCGTAAGTGATTCTGGCCTTGGAGAGTATGTCTCCGGAGGCGAGGTTCCTGGACGAGATCGTCGCGATCCTGCCGCCCTTCGCGACGGCCGATCCCTCGCTCAGCCCAGGAAGGAGAGCGATGCCGTCGCTGGTGGCGATGACTGTCATCTCGTCTCCGGTCGCGGAGAGGACGCGGCCGCTTGTGTGTATGACTTCGTGGAAATCCCCGACCCTGACCGTGTCGGTCACGATCCCGAGGATCTCCTGCCTCTCGGGGCTGATCTCGATCACCCCGTCGTGATGATGATGGCTCTCGCCGGCTTCCTCATCGTGTCTGGACTCATTGTGGTTGTGTGTTTGGCAGCCTCCGAGGATGGCGCACACCGCCATCAAAAGGAATATTCTTTTATTCATTTTTGTTCAATCGCTTGATAACCTGTGACATACGAGATTCCGCCCGCCCTTGGGGACGGGACAAATGACGCGGTCGGTTATCAGCGGTTGATCCTCCAGGACAGCAGGGGAGGGATGTGGAGAGGGATGTCGGAATATGATTCCACGAACCCGAGAGTGACCGCCTTGACAACGGGAAGAGGGAGCGCCGGGGTTGGGGAGCTCAGGGGAGTGATGTCCAGTTTCTGGAAACTGATGGGGCAATATTTCTCCGTGGAGACGCAGTGGCTTTCCTCCTCCTCGTGGTTGGCCTCGTGGGAGTCGCGGGTGCTGCCGTCCAGCTCGCAGACCTCCCTGGCGAGGCAGATCATGGCCTGATGGTGGTGGTGCGGCACCATTGTGGTGAAAAGCACCATCAGCATCGACATGAGAAGCGGGAGTATGGCAAGTTTGCGCGGCATTTTTACAAATGTACGCTTTTTTTTATATTTGTTCGTGATTGTACCCATAAAACGAACAAAATGAACCCTTTTAGCAAACCTTTCAAGCTGTCGCCGGGCTTCCTTCTCGGAGGATTCCTGGCCCTGGCGGGTTTCCTGATCCAGGTCTTAAGGGGACCTGTCAGATGGGCGTCGCTGGTTTTCCCCGCCAACATCGCCCTGCTCGCCCTGTTTTTGATATTCATTCTCACCGCTTTCCTCCTGAGGAGGAGAGTGTCCTTCTTCGCGTGGCTCGGCTCATCCGCGGCCGCCGTTCCCTCTCTCGCCTGGACCCTCGTCCTGACGATCATCATGGGCCTCACCGCCCAGATCCCCGAGAGGGGCTGGCTCGGGAACATGGTAACCTTCTGGCCGTTCGTCCTTTGCTACGTCTGGCTCACCGCCGTGGTGGGTCTTGTGGCTCTGAACCACCTCACCAGGCTCGGCCGCTCGTGGAAAGAGCTGACCCCGGCGCTTAACCATCTCGGCCTTTTCGTGACCCTTGTCTGCGCCACTCTCGGCTGTTCCGACAAGAGGACCCTGGAGATGACCCTTCATGAGGGCGAGACCGTTTCCGCCGCTGTCGATGAGAACGGAAACACTTATGAGACAGGTCTTTCGGTGCGTCTGGACGATTTCACGATGGAGACCTATCCTAACGGGATGCCCAAGCGTTTCGCCTCCGATGTGGTCGTGACGGACAAGTCAGGAAAGGAGATTGTCGAGGTCATCGAGGTCAACAAGCCGCTGAAGGTTGACGGCTGGAAGATGTACCAGTATGACTACGACTCGGAGGCTGGCCCGGACAGCGTGATCAGTGTCCTCCAGCTGGTCAAGGACCCTTGGCTGCCCATGGTTTACGTGGGGATATTCATGATGATCGCCGGGGCCTTTCTGATGTTGTTCACCGGTTTAAGGAAGGAGGAAGCGAGATGAGTTGGGATTCGTTCATCTGGTTCGCCGCCGCCGCGGTGATTCTCTGGGCGGTCGGAGCCGCCCTCGCCTGGACAGGCAGGAACAGGAAGGCCGCGGCCTTGGTGTACGGCCTTGGATTATTGGTTTTCTTCTCTTTCATCGTGGCGATGTGGGTCTCGCTTGAGCGGCCTCCGCTCCGGACGATGGGGGAGACCCGCCTCTGGTACTCTTTCTTCCTGAGCGTGGCTGGAATGATTGTCTACAGCCGCTGGAAGTACAAGTGGATTCTCTCCTTCAGCGCTATCATGTCGCTGGTTTTCATCATAGTCAACCTCCTCAAGCCGGAGATTCACTCCAAGGCCTTGATGCCGGCGCTTCAGAGCCCCTGGTTCGCCCCCCATGTCATCGTCTACATGTTCTCGTACGGGATGCTGGGAGCGGCGACCCTGATGGCCCTTTACGTGCTGGCGTTCAGGAAAGAGAAGACGACCGCCGCGGACATCGCGACGGCCGACAATCTTGTGGTGACCGGTCTTGCCTTCCTGACTTTCGGGATGCTGTTCGGCGCCCTCTGGGCCCAGGAGGCCTGGGGGACTTACTGGGCCTGGGACCCGAAGGAGACCTGGGCGGCGATAACCTGGCTGGCCTATCTGCTTTACGTCCATTTCAGGATCGCCCGGCCGAAGGACTGGTCCAACGCGATGTGGATCCTCCTCCTGGCGTTCGTCTGCCTCCAGATCTGCTGGTGGGGGATCAACTACCTCCCCTCGGCCCACGCCACCTCAGTCCACGTCTATTGATCCTCCGGACGGTCCGTCCAGTCATGGTGGACATTGTAACCGTGGTTACGGATGTCCACCGAAGACCCGACGTACTCGTTCCGGGTGGCCTCCTCGAGGACACGCTTGCGGGTGCTCTTGAACAGCCAGAAGCAGAAGCCTATCAGGATCAACGTGATAAGCAGTGACAATGACTCGCTGAGCTCGCTGAAGAAGCAGAGCGAGTCATAGACTCCGTGCAGGATGACCGGGTAGAGCCACATCTTGATCGCGGCGCTCTCGCTGCCCTTGCCCTTGAAGGCGTGGCGGGAATAGTAGTAACCCATGGTGACGGCGAAGGCGAAGTGGCCGGGGATGGCGAAGAGGGCCCTTGTGAAGGCCACGCCAACCCAGCCGGCGCCGGCGCTGATGACATAGATTATGTTCTCGAAGGCGGCGAAGCCGAGCCCGACGGTGGTGGCGTAGACGATGCCGTCGTAGCGCTCGTCGAACTCACGGCAGTTGCGCAGAAGCAGCCAGAGCATCAGTAGCTTGGCCGTCTCCTCCGGGATGGCCGCCCCGAAGAAGGCGATCTTCACGGCCTCGACCCAACCTGTCGGCTCGGTGGTGTAGAACCCCATGTTGAGCAGAGGGCCGGAGATGAGGGTGGACAGCAAGGCGGAGATGCCGCCGAAGCAGAAGCCTTTGAAAACCAGCCTTGTAGGCTCCGGCTCAGTGTCCTTGTTGTAGACGTACCAGAGTAGGATCAGGGCCGGTCCGACGGCCGCTAGGGTCAGCATCAACATATTCCTTGGTCTTTACTGTTGGGTCTTTATTGTTTGGCCTTTATTGTTTGGCCGTTATCGCTATTTGTTCTTCAGGTAGTCGTCGATCGCTTTGGCGGCCTTTCTTCCGGCGCCCATCGCGAGGATGACGGTGGCGGCGCCTGTCACGGCGTCTCCTCCGGCGAATATCCCCTCTCTGGTCGTGCGTCCTTCCTCGTCGGCCACGAGTCCGCCCTTGCGGGTGGCCTGGAGGCCGTCGGTGGTGTTGACAATCAGCGGGTTAGGGGCTGTGCCGAGGGCCATGATGACGGTCTCGGTCGGGATCTCGAACTCTGACCCGGGGATCGGGACAGGGGAGCGGCGGCCGCTCTCGTCGGGCTCGCCGAGTTCCATCCGGATGCACTTCAGGGCTTTCACCCAGCCGTTCTCGTCGCCAATGATCTCGACAGGGTTGGTCAGCATCTGGAAGTCGATGCCCTCCTCCTTGGCGTGGTGGACCTCCTCCTTCCTGGCGGGGAGCTCGACCTCGGTGCGGCGATAGACTATTGTTGTGTCGGCGCCGAGCCTGAGGGCTGTCCTGGCGGCGTCCATGGCGACGTTACCGCCTCCGACGACGCAGCATTTCTTGCCGGCGTGGATGGGGGTGAGGTAGTCCTCGCGGAAGGCCTTCATGAGGTTGTTGCGGGTGAGGAACTCATTGGCGGAGAAGACTCCGTTGAGGTTCTCACCGGGGATGCCCATGAACTTGGGAAGACCGGCGCCGGTGCCCACGAAAACGGCCTCGAAGCCCTCGTTGTCCATGAGGCTGTCGATGGTGACGGTGCGGCCTATTATGACATCAGTCTCTATCTTGACTCCCAATCTCTTAACAGATTCTATCTCACGTTTCAGTACAGCGTCTTTAGGAAGCCTGAACTCGGGTATTCCGTACTCAAGGACGCCTCCGGCCTTGTGGAGCGCCTCGAAGATCGTGACGTCGTGGCCCCACTTCGCGAGGTCCGACGCGCAGGCCAATCCGGCCGGCCCCGACCCGATGATCGCGACCTTGTGGCCGGTGGTGGGGTCGTCGGAGACGACTCCCGAAGGAGACATAGTCTCCCCGGCGCTAAAGTCGGCGACGAAGCGCTCGAGCTTGCCGATCGCCACCGGCTCGCCCTTCACGCCCAGCACGCAACTCCCCTCGCACTGGCTCTCCTGCGGGCACACACGACCGCAGACAGCAGGCAGCGAGGAGTCCTCCGCGATGACAGCCGCCGCGCCGGCGATGTCACCCTCCTTCACCTTGGCGATGAACTCTGGGATCTTCACCGCGACCGGACAAGCCGTCACGCAACGCGGGTTCTTGCAATGGAGGCACCTTGAAGCCTCTCTTGTAGCCTCCTCGAGGTTATAGCCGTAGCAAACCTCCTCGAAATTATGGGCGCGTACCTTGGGATCCTGCTCCCTGACCGGTACTCTTGGAATCCTCTCAGCCATATCACTTCACATATTTAGCCTTTTCCACGGCCTCCTCGGCCCTATACTGTCCCAGACGGCGCATCGCCTCGTCGAAGTCCACGTCGTAACCGTTGAACTCCGGCCCGTCCACACAGGCGAACTTGGTCTTGCCGGCCACGGTGACCCTGCAGGCCCCGCACATGCCGGTTCCATCGACCATTAACATATTCAGGCTCACATCGATAGGGATGCCGAGCCTCTTGCAGGTCAGGGTCGCGAACTTCATCATGATCATCGGCCCGATGGCCACGGCCTGGGTATATTCCTTGCCCTTGGAGACGAGGTCCTCGAGGCAGGCGGTGCCGACTCCGTGGAAGCCGACGCTGCCGTCGTCGGTGCAGAGGTAGAGGTTGTCGCAGGCCGAGCCGAGCTCCTCGGTGTAGATGAGGAGGTCCTTGGTGCGGGCGCCGATGATGACGTCCACAGCCACGCCGCGGTCGTGCAGCCACTTGGCCTGGGGATAGACGGGAGCGGTGCCGAGGCCGCCGGCTATGAACATGTAGCGCTGGCCTTTAATCTGCTCGTCGCTCATTCCGACGAAGGCCGAGGGGTTGCCCAGAGGGCCCACGACGTCGCGGAAGAACTCGCCTTCCTCTTTGGCGATGATGGCGGCGGAGGAGGCTCCGATGAGCTGGGTGACGATTGTCACCGTGCCGGCCTCACGGTCGTAATCACTGATTGTCAATGGAATTCGTTCGCCCTTCTCTCCAGCGAGGACGATCAGGAACTGCCCGGGAAGCGCGGATTTGGCGATCCTGGGAGCCGACACCACCATCTTGCAGATGTTCGGGGTCAGCATCTCTCGTTTCAGGATTCTGAACATGACTATGCTGTTCTTTTTATGCGGTTATTATTGTTGAATAATTCGCTAATAAAATCCTGCAAATTTAATAATATCTCAAGAATATCCTACCTCCGATCCATTTTCCGGTTGCTGAGCCCCTATCTTCCGGTTGCTGAGCCTGTCGAAGCACCGGTAAGTGAACGGTCGAGGCACCGGGGCCAGGAAACCCGCCTTTTTTACAAACCGGAAGCAGCCCGATCTGCCACAGAGGGGGCTGGAGAAGGGATTGGCGTGGCAAAGATCCTAGTTTAAATAGGGGGTAAAGCATCCGCATCGCCCTTCCAGCCACCTGCAATGCATGTCCCCCGCTCCCGCCTTGTAAAAAAATGCCGTGGCCGTGATGAATAATGAGGGGCCGTGTGTAAAGGCAGTATGGCAGGGCGCGAGGAGAGCCCTCTGGGCGAGCTCCCCGCAGCGCCCAGCCGCCGGAGCCCGTACATTCCGGCGGCGGTGCCATCCAGGGCGGTGAGGTTCACAGCGATCAACTTTGCGGAAGGAGTATCATCTCGAGCAGATGCTTGTCAAGATGAGTGGCCCGGCTAAGGGCCGAGACAGAGAACGTGCTTCGTGACGCCCACATGCGCTGGGCTATGTTGATCCTCTCCTTATCCGACAACCTGGCCACATATTCTTCACCGAACAAAGACCGGCTGAGCCTCTTCGCCTCGTGCCGCAACTCCTTTTCACCCATGTCCAAGATGAATTCCCTTGCGCAGATCGCGTCCTCTTTCGCCTCCTTCTCCTTACTCTGGTACAAGAACGCCATCATCCCTTTCGGAGACTTGAACAACCGCTCAAGCCTTTGATAATCAATATAACAATCGGGTACAATCAATCCATTCGGCCAATATGTCCAACCGGCGGGAAGCTCAATCCTTGTGTGGAACAACGCCCGCCTCTCGGTCACACGCAGATCCCTGATCGGCCGGCCACTGGATATTCTGGCAATATGGTCGGAAAAGAATATATCCCCCGGGCCGCCGACGTAGTGCCATGGCATCCGCCCGTAACCGGCCGCGACAGGGTTACGGAAGTCGTACATGATCTTGTCCTTCAGCTCGTTCTCTGTGCTGATGTCGTCTTTCCGGACATTGATACGAGTCTTGACCCCGAGCCAGGAGCGCCGGACTTCCAGTTTCCTATCCATCTCCCTTTTGAATAGCCACCTGTTCTTCTGAGAGCCGGCCACCACGCAATGGAAATGTGTCGTCATCGCTACCTCCATGAGTAGGACAACGTTGGCCTCCAACGCTGTTATAGCTAGTAGGTTAAGGGCCTTGATCTTGTCCTCGTCAGTCTCGAACAGGGACGGGACATTCCTTCCGTCTGAATATATGTGGGAGCAGTCATCGACAGTCTTGTCAATCCATTCCATAGGGCTTCTTTTCCGCGATAATCGGAACAATTATCCGTTGGTCAAATCATTCAACGGATAATGTTGATAATCCCTCTCCGGCGCCGTTCTGAACAGGATATCCTTCTTTAAAGAGTTGAAAAAAAGGTCAAAAAACTCCCGGTCCGTGAGCAGCACCCCCTCTGTCACCCTGAGCGAAACGATGGGTCTTTTACCCGGTCCCTGAGCCCGACAAAGGGCCGAGAAGAACACGTTCGACGCCCAGGGAGACAAAAAAGGAGGACCGAAGTCCTCCATAAGCCGCAGGTAGAGTCAGCAGCACCTTATCGGCGCAGTTCGTTCATGACTACCAAACGTCCCTCAACGTTCCGGTAGTGAGAGCGGACTATCTCGATCTTGCCATTGCGAACGCGCTTATACGCATTCACCTTTACAAGTTTGGGAGCTTCGAACCCAAGGCACAGGCTCACGCTCAAGCGAAATACCTTCTCTTTTAGCTTATTTGTCAGATTTATAGTCCGTTGAAGGTTTTCGGGAGGTGTGGAAGTACCCCTGCGGCTCTATTGCTATTGAAAAAAGGTATTTCAGTGAGGGCTGAAACACCTTTTAGATTTCGGACTATAACCACCCAAGGTGGATAATCTGACAATGCTTATGCAAAGGTACAAAGTTTTCCGAGACCAGCAAGCATTCCCTTTACTTTTCTTACGCCTTTCGTCCGGCCCCTGAGCCCGTCGAAGGGCCGAGACTGTAGAACCGTCGCATTTTACAAACCGGCCGCAGACCGATCTGCCACTGAGGGGCCTGAGAAAGGGATTGCCGTGGCAAAAGTCCTGGTTGAAATAGGGGGTAAAGCAGATGAATAGCCCTTCCAGCCACCTGTAAGGCATGTCGTCGGCCCCCGCCTTGTAAAAAGTGCCGTGGCCGTGATGAATAATGAGGGGCCGTGTATCAAGGCAGTATGGCAGGGCGCGAGGAGAGCCCTTTGGGCAAGCTCCCCGCAGCGCCCAGCCGCCGGAGCCCGTACATTCCGGCGGCGGTGCCATCCAGGGCGGTGCTGAAAGTCCGGTCCCTGAGCCTGTCGAAGGGCCTGTGGTCGAACGGTCGAAGGGGCTCCCTAAGTTCCTGACGTTTGCGGCAGCGGATAGAAAACAGTATAGCAAATATTTCATTATAATAAAATAAATCTCTATATTTGTAAAAACATAATAAAATAATGGCCAAACATTCAAAAGCGACATTCCTGCCCAGAAAAGTCCAAAGGAATCTTGAAGTGATGGGCGAACAAATGAAGCTCGCCCGCAAAAGACGCGGCCTTTCGCTGGCGACAATCGCCGAACGGGCTCAATGTACACAACTCACGCTCATGCGTGTGGAAAAAGGAGTCCCGACAGTGTCGATAGGTATATACGCGCGAGTCCTCTATGCACTCGGACTTGACGAAGACATTCTCCTTCTCGCGCGGAATGATGAAGCGGGGAATGCGCTTGTGAACACAAAACTCATGAAAAAGAATCAAAGAAACGAGGAAGACTATGATGTATTTGATTGAAATACTTGCCGCGTTTGACTTCCTTCCGCGGGAAATCACAATAGGCACGCTGGAGTACGAAAGAATAAAAGGGAACGCCTCTTACCGCTTTTCCTACGATAAGGCGTTCCTCAACGCTTTCCCCAAGGTGAAACTATCCGCGGACCTTGGTAGCTTCCTTGGCGTGCAGGCCGCGACAGGCAGCCTGTTTTCCTTCCTTGGGGACGCGCTTCCCGACAGGTGGGGACGGGCCCTTATCGATAAGAAAGAACACATAGAGGCAAAAGAAGCGAATAGGCTGCCAAGGACATTCGACGATTTCGGATATCTTGTCCGTATAGATGACTTCTCCCGGATGGGCGCCCTACGATTGAAGTATAACGGGGAATACATCGGTCTGGACAACGGAAAACAGAACGTCCCGCCCATCGCCGAACTGGAAACCTTTATCCGGGAAGCACACCTGATCGAAGAGGCGGAGAGGAAGAACCTGCCGTACCAGAAGACATGGCTCAATAACATGTGGAAGCCAGGATCGTCTCTGGGAGGAGCACGTCCGAAACTGAACATCATAGACACCGACGGAAGCCTCCTGATAGCCAAGATACCTTCGGTAAAAGATACATACGATATCGGATTGTGGGAGCATTTCGCATGCATCCTCGCGAAGAAAGCCGGAATAAAGACCGCCGAATCACGGGTTCTCAAAATCGGGCCTACGCCCTACCATACGTTATTGTCAAAACGCTTCGACAGGAACCTCGGGAAACGGATCCATTTCGCTTCCTCGCTGACGCTCACGGGCCTCAAGGACGGAGACAATGCGGTCAACGGGAAAGGATACATCGACATCGTGGACGCGATGGCTGGAGACATCGGCATGAACAACCTGTCAAAAAACACAAGCGAACTGTTCAGGAGAATCGTCTTCAATATCCTTATCGGCAACCATGATGACCACTTCCGTAACCACGGCTTTCTTCTGGGGCCTGACGGCTGGCGCCTTTCTCCGGCATACGACCTTAATCCGACAAACGAGCAAACCCAGAGCCTGGAAATCGCGCCTTATTCCAACCATTCCTCGATCAGAGAGTTGTACGAAGCCTCAGATTACTACCTTCTTGCCAAGAAAGATGCCGAAGAGATCATCAGGCAGGTATTGGGGGGTGTCGAGCAATGGAGACAAGTCGCGAAGAACGTCAGAATTCCTGAGGCGGAGCAGGAACGGTTCGCCGAGCGTTTCAGTTGGGCCCTCTCCTCAGCCCGTGACCTGTTCCCAAAGAAAACAATCTCCCAAATAACGAAGCAACCGACACCCTGAGTATTCACGCGTGTGCGTTATTAAATAATAAAGCGAATTATAGGGTTTTTAGGGGTAAAATGGCTATATTTGTCAGTTAATTCGGTCACGAACACCGCTCTTGGATTGGAGCGGCTCGGGATCAGGAGACGAAAACCTGACGACCGTGGGACGCCCTTGAGAGGAAACCAAGGGTACGGATATTATTGAATCATTTGATAGTCAACGACGTATGGCTGAAAAGAAGATATTCTGGTACCCCCTCAGGGTGTTCTTCGGAAGGGCTGACTTGGTCCGGAGGACCTTTGACGAGGCCGACCTGGAGAGTTTCTACCCCATGCGCCTTGTCGAGAAGCCCACGAAGGAAGGCCTGCGCTTTGTCGAGGAGCCACTTGTCCGCTCGCTGATGTTCGTCAAGACTGATCCCGAGACCCTGAGAGAGTTGAGAGTGAAACTCCACGGGACCATCGCCACCTATCACGACCGTGTGGCCCAAGGGCCGCTGGTGGTTCCGGAAAAGCAGATGGACCAGTTTAAGGAGCTTTGCAAGCTGAAGGATTCAGGGCTCGAGTATCTCGGGGATGACCAGCCGAAGTACCACACCGGAGACAGGGTGAGGGTGATTGAGGGAATATTCAAAGGCTTTGAGGGCCACATCAAGCGGATCCGCCACGACCGCAGGTTGATCGTGACCGTTGAGGGAGTCGCCGCCTTCGCCACAAGATTCATCCCGCCGTCCTGTCTCGAGAAGATTGAATAATATTAATAATCAAAACAATACAATGAAGAAAACACTGTTATTTGCCGCTGTCCTAGCTTTGCTGGCATCATGCGCCTCAACAAAGCAGGTGGCGTATTTCCAGGACGCTGAGGATGTGAGTCCGAGTGTGGCCGCGAAGAAGGAGATCCGGATCCAGCCTAAGGATGAGATTTCGATTATCGCCAACTGTCCGTCTTCGCAGGTTAGCTCGTTGTTTAATTTGCCGACGGTGACAAAGAGGTTGTCACTCGACACCGAAGATTCTTATACTTCAGGAAACTCCGTTTCAGGTTATACTGTGGACGGCTTCGGTTACATCGATTTTCCCGGGTTGGGCAAGATTCAGGTTGCTGGTAAGACGAGGGATGAGATCGCCTCGTACATAAAGAACGAATTGATTGCTCAGGAGCAAGCCTCCGAGATTGTTGTCACCGTCGATTTCCTGAACCTTGGTTATAGGGTGCTTGGCGAAGTCAATAACCCGGGACGATTTGCTATCGAGAGGGATGGTGTCACAATACTAGATGCAATTGCCGCTGCTGGTGACCTCACTATTACTGGCAAACGCCAGAATGTCAAGGTACTCCGCATCGAGAATGGAGCCCAGAAGACCTATACGGTCGACCTTTGTTCGGCCGAGAGCATCCTCGGTTCACCTGCCTACTATCTCCAGCAAGAAGATGTTGTTTATGTTGAGCCTAACAATATGCGCAAGCGACAGGCTTCCATCAACGGGAATAACCTGCTTTCCGCCTCTTTCTGGACGAGCCTTGCATCGCTCGCTGCGTCGACTGCTCTTTTGTTTGTAACTCTTATGTAACATAGAAATATGGAAAATAAAGAAGCGATAAATAATAACTCCTTCCTTCAAGAAGAGGTGTTCAATATCCGTGAGTTTATTCATCGGTGCATCTCTAAATGGTACTGGTTCGTCATTTCGCTTGCTTTCTGCCTTTTAGCAGGAGCATATATCTATTTCACAACTGTTCCTGTTTATCATACTACTGCCGAGGTGCAGATTAAATCTGATGCCCGAGGCCGCTCGTACGATAATTCGAATGAGTTCAGCAGCATGGGTTTGTTCACGACTAGGACAAACGTTTATAACGAGTTGCGCGCCTTCAAGTCTCCTGACATAGTGAGTGAGGTCGTCGATATGCTGAAACTCTATATGGACTACAAAACCGTTGGAAGGCGGTACGCATATACCCTCTATGGGACCAGTCTTCCAATCGAGGCCGAATTTGTAGGAGCGGATGACAATGTTTCAGCCTCCTTTTCTGTTTCAGTCAAGAAGGATGGGAACATTCTCCTTTCCAACTTTGTAGATTTAGTTGGGAAAATCAAGGACAAGACCATAACTGGTGCTTTTGGCGATACTCTTGCTACCCCTGTTGGCGCTATTGTAATTAATAAAACCACAAACTATCCACCTGCCGGCTACAGAAGGCAGGTTATTGTGACACGTAGCAGCAAGAGAGCGGTTTCTACTGCCTATGTTAGCAAACTACAGGCCGACCTCGGCGACAAGATGGCAGACGTTATTACTTTAGGAATCAACGATGTTTCTACCCAACGGGCTCAAGACTTTCTGAGTACCCTAATTTCGGTTTATAATGTTAAATGGGTGCAGGATAAAAACATGCTCGCTAACGCCACCTCCGAATTCATTAACGAGCGCCTCAAAGTGATTGAGGGTGAACTTGCGGGAGTAGACTCCGACATCTCTGCCTTCAAATCAGCGAACATGATTCCCGACGTGGAGGCTGCCGCTGATATGTATATGCAGCAGGGTGCGGCAATCAACCAGCAGATTCAGAACTTGAACAACCAGCTCTCTATGGCTCGCTATGTCAAGAACTATCTTGCAAGCGAGGGCAGTAATAACCAGCCTCTTCCGGCAAATATGGGCATTTCCAACTCCTCGATTGACAGCCGGATAAGCGAGTATAATGCCCAACTCATCAAGAGGAACAACCTCGTTGATAACTCTGGAGTGAACAACGTGCTCGTCAAGGATATGGACAAGTCTCTGGCCACGATGCGCGAGTCCATCTCTCAGGCTGTCGAGAACGAGATACTAAGCCTAAATACACAGTACACAAGCCTACAGAGTCAGGCCCGGAAGAACGCCGCCAAAATCTCTGCCAATCCTAACCAGGCTAGGGAACTTCTGAGCGTAGAGCGTCAGCAGGGAGTCAAGCAGAGCCTCTATCTCTACCTCCTTCAAAAACGTGAGGAAAACGAACTTTCCCAGGCTTTCACTGCGTATAATACTCGAATTATCAAACATCCCATCTGCACTGGAATGATAGCTCCTCAGAGAAATAGGATATTCCTTTTTGCTCTCCTTCTAGGTCTATTATTCCCACTTGCCATTCTTTTCGCTATAACAGCATTAGATACTAAAATTCGGGGACGCAAGGATCTTAAGGGCTTGTCGCTGCCTTCCATCGGCGAGATACCGCTGGCATCTAAGAAGAAGACATTCTTCAACAAAATCAGGCGTACTGCTGTGGATGATAGTACCATTGTAGTGAAACCAGGTAGTCGAAATATGGTAAATGAGGCCTTCCGCGTTATGCGTACGAACATCGAGTTTATGACAAAGGGCCCGACCTCGAACGTGATAGCCTTAACTTCCTTCAATCCAGGGTCTGGTAAGTCCTTCCTCTCATCTAACCTCGCCGTCTGTATTGCCATTAAGAACAATAAGGTGCTAGTGATTGACGGTGACCTCCGTCGAGGGACACTCTCTTCTATCGTGGACAGTCCAGAGAAAGGTCTTAGCGATTTTCTGGCGGGTAAGGTTGACGATATACGTGATGTTATTGTCACTCATCCTGACTATCCTTCATTGGATGTGATTCCGATCGGGACGGTGCCTCCTAACCCTGCCGAACTTATCGCTGACCCTCGTCTCGGGGAGGCGATTGAGTCGCTGAAGAAGGAATACTCTTATGTCATCATCGACTGTCCTCCTATCGACATCGTGACCGATGCCCGTGTAATCAATACCTATGTGGACAGAACGGTATTCGTCCTTAGGGCTGGCCTTCTAGACAAGGACTTCCTCCCTGAACTTGAGAAACTGTACAAATCTGGCGAATACAATAACCTCTGCTATGTCCTGAATGGTACCTCCGCTTCTGGGAGTTATTACGGCAGTTACGGCCGTTACGGGTATTATTATGGCCATTACGGCCACTACGGCTATTATAGTAGCAAAGGGTAATTATTCTCGCTTATTATGG
Organism: Bacteroidales bacterium; assembly: GCA_017429765.1. Lineage (GTDB taxonomy): Bacteria > Bacteroidota > Bacteroidia > Bacteroidales > UBA932 > Cryptobacteroides. The sequence continues at coordinate 23,306 of JAFROJ010000025.1, forward strand.
AAGCATTGATTCCACTGCCCTATGCTCAAGATTCTCTTGAGCCGGCAATTAGTGCCAAAACAATGGGGTTCCATCACGGGAAGCACCTGGCAGGCTATGTGGCTAATCTGAACAAGGCCATAGCCGGGACGGAGTTGGAAAACGCCCCGCTTGAGGAGATTGTCAAGTCCGCTGAACCAGGTACTGGCGTTTTCAACAACGCCGGCCAGATTCTTAACCACAACCTTTATTTCAGTCAGTTCAGGCCGTTTGGCAGTCCGGAGGGAGCAAAGCCCGCCGGGCTACTTTCGGCAGCTATCGATCGGGATTTCGGATCATTCGAAGCATTCAAGGAGGCCTTTGTTACCTCCGGGACATCAACTTTCGGCAGCGGTTGGGTTTGGCTTCAGGCAGACGCTGAGGGTGCCCTGTCAATCGGCAAGTACTCCGGTGCTGACAATCCGGTAGTACATGGTTTCAGGCCCATTCTAACTTTCGACGTCTGGGAGCACGCATACTACCTGGACTATCAGAACCGCCGTACCGATCATCTGGTAGCACTATGGGATGTTGTTGATTGGATGATTGTTGAAAGCAGATACACTATCGTTTAGCATTCAAGGGGTTTGTATTCTCCGTCAGATTACTATTCATAGCCATTGGGTGAGGTTGACTATAGTCTAAGTAATAAACGAATAGCGAAAAATAGTCTTTTTGTCTATTTTCGTCTTTTCGTTACGACAATCATAGGGCTTTTCACATCACGGTTTGTTTTGAAAGCCCTTGGCCCTTCAGATTATGGTCTTTATGGTGTTGTAGGTGGAGTAGTCGCTTTTTTCGCCATTATATCGGGGGCTATGTCATCTACAACCATCAGGTTTCTTAATTATGAGATCGGGAAACCTAACGGTGATTCTAATAAGATCTTCAATATTTGCCAAGTTATTCATATAGCTTTCGCCATTCTCATTTTCATATTAGGCGAGACGATAGGTATCTTCTATATAAACAATTATCTTAATGTTGCCCCAGGGAAAGACACCGATGCGATGTTCGTATTTCAGGTTTCTCTTATCGTATCCTGCATAGGTGTCATTAATGTCCCATTCCAGAGTATTTTTATTGCTATGGAGAAATTCCTCCATATTGCGATAATCGAAATAGTTAGTACTGTAATTAGATTTGGGCTAATAATAATCCTTCTTTTTTACAAAGGAAACGCATTACGACTTTATGCCCTAATAATGAGTACGACAACCCTTCTGTATTTTATCGTATACCATTATTTAGGCTTTAAGTATTGGGCAGGGATTGTAAGATGGAGATTTATTAAGACGCTATCTGATTACAAGGAACTTATTGTATATAATAATTACAACTTTCTTGCTTCCTTGGCTTTGCTTTGTCGCTCCCAGGGATCAAATATGTTGATTAATTTCTTCTTTGGGACGGTAGTGAACGGTGCATATGGTATTGCCCGGACAGTTCAGTCCTTTGTAGAAATATTTACAATTAACTTTGATTCGGCTTCTGCTCCTCAAATCACTCAGAATGTAAGCGGAGGGAATATGACAAGGGCATCTTATCTCGCAAGTAAGGTTTGCCGAATGTGTCAATTGCTTTCATTGTTGATTGTTTTTCCATTATTTGTTGAGATGGAGTTGTTACTTCATGTCTGGCTTGGAGAAGTGCCTGAGTATACAGTACAGTTTTGCCGTGTGATTTTAATCACTGTTTTGATTGCTTCTACGGGTGGTGGACTATTAAGATTGAAGGACGCTCTTGGCAAGATTAAATGGTTTATGATTATCTTTTCTTTCTGGTATTTAATCACGCTTCCCATAGGCTTTCTTTTCTTCCGAAGTGGTCACTCGCCAGTCACTATCCTCTATTTGTATCTGATTTCTGATTTCTTTTGTAGGATAAGTCAGTTGTTTTTAATGAAGGTAATATATAATTATGACATAGTGGCTTTTTGTAAAGAAGCATACATAAGACCGATTCTTGTTACTATTGCTATGTCGCTTTATGTTATCCTATATCTTAAAATACCCTGTTCTTCTCAAATTAATCATTTTATTGGGTTGTTGATTACATCAGTGTTGGGGCTTTCTCTCATATATATGATTGGATTAAAGCAAGAAGAACGTCATAGTATTATTCAATACTGTCTTAATTTTCAGGAAAGATGAGATTAATAAAGACAGTTAAGTCGTTGATTAAGAGGCTATTAATAGACCATTGCCCACAATTAATTATTGAGCATGAGTGGCCTGGGGTTACCGGTCATAAGATAGATTGGAATAACCCGAAGGATTTAAACGAGAAGATTCAGTGGCTCACTTGTTTTTCTGATACTACCGAATGGTCTAGATTGACTGATAAGTTGTTAGTTAGGGATTATTTAAGAGAGAAAGGATTTGAATCATTACTTCCAAAGTTATATGGCTATTGGGAGAATGCAGATAGTATCAATGTGGAAGAATTACCCGAGAAGTTCGTGTTGAAATGTAATCATGACAGTGGTTCTACGATTATCGTAGACAAGTCCAAGGGATTTGATTGGTTGTCAATTAAGTCCTTTTTGAATCAGAAATTGAATAGAAAATTCGGTTATGTTGGTTGTGAACCACATTATAATAGGATAAAGCCATTGATAATAGCTGAGGAGTATTTGGAACCAAGTGCTCGTGAGATCGCGATATCTTCATCTATTGTTGATTATAAAGTGTGGTGTTTTAATGGAGAACCTTTTTGTACATGGACGTGTCATAACAGAACAAATGAGTGTGCTGAAGTTAATGTCTATGATATGGACTGGCGTGTTCATCCAGAATGTTCGGTTTTTAATGACCATTACAGAGATGGTAAAGGAGTCATTCCTAAACCGGAATCTTTTGGTAATATGATGAAAGCCGCATCTATTCTTTCTGAAGGTTTCCCTCAGGTCAGAGTGGACTTTTATGAGGTTGGTGGAAAATTATACTTCGGAGAGATGACATTTACAAGTTTAGCTGGACGCATGGATTTTTATACGGAGGCTTTTCTTAAAGAGATGGGAGATAAAGTTGTTTTGCCCAATAAGAAATGTAAATGAGGGTTTTATATGTAGTGCATACCACATCCAATGATGGATCAACTATTTCTTTTCTGAATATGGTTGGTGGACTGCATGCTTTAGGTGTTGACATTGTCGTTGCTGGTCCTACACCTAAGGAATACTTTATTGATAAGATCAACCAAATAGGAGCAAGATACTATAGCATTTGTATTGCTGAAAGTGTTTATCCGACAACTGCTTCGAATCATTTGATGGTTTTTCTCCGAATTATTAACTTGATTAGGAGGAAGATTAAGAGTTATTCTGATATTTTACGAGTTGTAAGAGTTGAACACCCGAACATTATACACACGAATGTCGGCACAATCCACGAAGGATTAGCAGTTGCGAAAAGATTCAAGATTCCCCATATATGGCATGTTCGGGAGTACCAAAGAAAAGATTCTAAATGGTCTCCTTTCCCATCTTTATCGTATTTGAAAAAGAAATTTAAAGACTCTAATGTTGTCGCTATTTCAAAAGGGTTGATTTGTTATTACTCTTTAGAGAATAATCCTAGAGCAATAGTTATCTATAATGGTATCTCATCAGAAACGTCAGAGAATGTTATATGGCCACGTGATAATCACTTTATTTCAGCGAGCAGAATTAGTGAAGAAAAGAAGATTGATGATATGATTCGAGCCTTTTCTCTTTTTTACGCTGATCATAGAGATTACCGGCTGGTTATTTTTGGGGATGGTAATGATATGTATGTTAATGCATTGAAGGATCTTACTAAACAACTGAATTGTGAAGAAGGAGTAGAATGGAGAGGGTATTCCAATAACGTTATGGAGTATATGAGACGAGCTACTGGTTTAATAGTGGCATCTTATAATGAGGGTTTTGGAAGAATGACTGCCGAAGCTTGTATTGCAGGATGTTTGGTAATAGGAAGAAATTCGGGAGGGACTAAAGAGATAATTGAACAAACAGGAGGCTTTTTATTTGATTCTGTCGAAGAGTTATATCAAGATATGGTGACTCTATCAAAATATACGATGAATGATTACATAAGAGTTTCTTCGTCCGCACAGAAAGTGGCAATTAATAGCTTTTCTATTGATAATAATGTTCGTAGCATTATGGAATTGTATCATAATATAATCGGTTGATAATGAATAGAATAAATACTAATACATCTATTTGTGTAGTAGGCCTTGGTTATGTTGGGTTACCTTTGGCTCGCTTGTTCTCAACACATTTCGATACTATCGGTTATGATATTAATACTCATAGAGTAGAAGAGATCATGAGAGGCCATGATTCCACCCTTGAGGTATCGGATGAATTACTTCAGGAGGCAATAAGATATCATGGGTTCAGGTGCACGAATTCTTTGGATGACATTAGGAATAGCAATTTTTATATTGTAACTGTACCTACTCCCGTAGATGATAAGAATCGGCCTGATTTGAGTCCCCTTCAAGGAGCATCGGAAACTATCGGAAAAGTGATAAACCAAGGAGATGTTGTCGTGTATGAAAGTACGGTTTATCCTGGGGTAACAGAAGAAGTTTGTCTGCCAATTATCGAAACAGTTAGTGGTCTAAAATTTAACGATGATTTCTATGCCGGCTATTCGCCTGAGCGTATTAACCCGGGAGATAAGCTTCATACCGTAGAAAGAATAAAGAAAGTCACCTCTGGTTCAACACCCCAAGTAGCAGACTATATCGATAGAGTTTATAATTCTGTCCTTGTTAATGGAACTCATAAGGCTCCAAGCATTAAAGTCGCAGAGGCATCAAAGATTATAGAGAATTCTCAACGCGATGTAAATATCGCTTTTATGAATGAGTTGGCGAAGATTTTTAATGCAATGGATATTGATACTCATGATGTGATAGAAGCGGCTTCCTCAAAATGGAATTTTATGAATTTTTCTCCCGGATTAGTAGGCGGTCATTGTATCAGTGTAGATCCCTATTATCTAATCGAGAAAGCACAAGTCTTTGGTGTAATGCCTCACCTTATGAGTAATGCTCGTCGAATCAATGATGGAATGGGTTCGTATGTCGCAAATCAAGCTATAAAGTTGATGAACCAGAAAGGTATACTAATAAAGGATGCTAGTATCCTCATACTTGGAATAACATTCAAAGAAAACTGCCCTGATATTCGAAATACTAAGGTTGTCGATATCGTTAATTCATTCAAAGAGTATACGAACGACATTACAATCTTCGACCCTTATGCCAACCCGGAGCAAGTGATGAGGGAATACGGTATAACCGTCACACAACATTGTCCTGAATCTCAATACGATGCCGTTATTTTAGCTGTTTCTCATAAGGAATTTCTTGACATGAATATTCAATCTTATGCTAAAACTAAAAGTGTCTTTTTTGATGTGAAGGGAGTTCTGCCCAGGCACCTAGTTGATGGAAGGCTTTGATTTCGAAATTATTATCTTGGTTAGATTGTCTTTTTGATGAAAGGATTTGCAAGAGTTATCGCATTCTATCTCCCTCAGTTCCATTCGATTCCGGAGAATGATGAATGGTGGGGGAAAGGTTTTACCGAGTGGACAAATGTCCGTAGTGCCAAGCCTCTTTTCAGAGGGCATGTCCAGCCTAAGATTCCTGGAGAACTAGGGTATTATAATTTGCTCGACCCTGAGATAAGGGAAAGGCAGGCCGATTTGGCACGATATGCGGGGATTGAGGGATTCTGCTATTGGCATTATTGGTTCGGCAATGGGAAGCAATTGCTAGAGAAGCCATTTGATGAAGTCCTTTCGACCGGAAAGCCGGATTATCCATTCTGCTTAGGTTGGGCTAATCATACTTGGAGTAGAAAGACATGGACGAAATTCTCTAAGAACCAGAATAGTATCCTGATAGAGCAGGAGTATCCTGGCGACGAGGATATAATTGCTCATTTCAACAAGGTTTTACCCGCTTTCAAAGATCCTCGTTATATCACAGTTGATTCGAAGCCACTCTTTTTGATTTGGGACCCCATGCACCTGAAGGATCAAGAGCATTTTATCACTATGTGGAATGAGCTTGCTAAACAGAATGGTCTATCAGGGATACATTTTGTAGGGCTTAAAGGAGGTCCGATTAAAGGTTGGGATTCGCCACTTTCAGTTGGGTTTGACGCTGTTTGTTGGGAGAATTTTTGGATGGCGGAGTATAGAACCTCGTTCATTAAGTCTAGGATTTTTCCTCGGTTGCAACAGTATTTCAATACACCCTTTTTGCTCAAGAAATATCAGTATAAGGACCTGATTAAGCATTATTTCACGGATATCGATTCGATTGAGAACGTGTATCCAACGATTCTCCCTAATTATGATCGCTCACCCCGTGGTGGTAAGAAGGCCGTCATTTATTATGGGTCAACTCCAGAACTGTTCCAGGATCATGTTTCACAAGCGCTTAAGGTGATCGAGAATAAGAATGATGAGCACAAAATCCTTTTCTTGCGATCTTGGAATGAATGGGGCGAAGGTAATTATATTGAACCGGATGAAGAGTTTGGACGGGGGTATCTTGATGTACTGCATAAACTAATTGTGTCTGAATGATTCCGAGGTTATTTAGTCGGCCCTGCTTTAATCGAAATTAATTGATAATCAATGAAATAAGTCGAAATAACGCTTGTTTTATTTGCAGAAAATGCTTATATTGAGGTCAGAAACCTGCAA
>JAFROJ010000026.1 GCA_017429765.1 Bacteroidales bacterium
TAACGTGCCGAGGGTGGCAGTGGCCTTGGAAGGCGATCCCCCCTGAACGACAGCAAAAAAGGAGGTAAAAAACATGGACAACAGGAATAATAACAATCAATTGCAGTTCCTGCCGAAGTTCGCTATCAACCTGAACGAACAGGCTTCGCAGGGAAAGCTCGACCCTGTCATCGGCAGGGACGACGAGATAAGAAGGGTCCTTCAGATCCTGAGCAGAAGGACCAAGAACAACCCGATCCTGGTCGGTGAGCCCGGAGTCGGCAAGACAGCCATCTCCGAGGGAATCGCCCAGAAGATCATCGACGGCGACGTCCCCGAGAACCTCAAAAGCAAGAAGGTATATTCCCTCGACATGGGCGCCCTCATCGCCGGGGCGAAATACCAGGGCGAATTCGAGGAACGACTGAAAGGCGTTGTGAAAGAAGTGGTTGACAGCGCCGGTGAGATCATCCTCTTCATCGACGAGATCCACACCCTTGTCGGCGCCGGAAGATCCTCCGGGGCCATGGACGCCTCGAATATTCTCAAGCCAGCCCTCGCCCGGGGCGAGCTGAGGACCATAGGATCCACCACCCTCGACGAGTATCAGAAATATTTCGAGACCGACAAGGCCCTGGAGCGAAGGTTCCAGATGGTCATGGTCGACGAGCCCTCCGTGGCTGAGTCCATAGCCATCCTCAGGGGGCTTAAAGAGAGGTACGAGAACCATCACCGGGTTAAGATCGAGGACGACGCCCTCATCGCGGCCGTGAACCTCTCCCACAGGTACATCACCAACAGGTTCCTTCCCGACAAGGCCATCGACCTCGTGGACGAGGCAGCCTCGAAGCTCCGCCTCGAGATGAACTCTGTCCCCGAGCCCCTCGCCGAGCTGAACAGCGACATCCGCCAGCTCGAGATCGAGAAAGAGGCCGTCAAGCGAGAAGGCACTTCCCTCAAATCCGAGAGGATAGACAAGGAGCTCGAGACAAAGATCGGGGAGAGAGACGCCCTGATGAAGAGGTGGAACGACGAGAAAGACATCCTCGCCGGCATCCAGGAGGCCCGCCAGAAGATGGAGGACTATAAGATCCAGGCCGCCGCGGCCGAGAGGGCCGGTGACTACGGCAAGGTGGCCAAGCTCCGCTACGGCAAGATCGCCGAGGCCCAGAAAACCATCGACGAGTTGTCCGCCAGGCAGGCAGCCATCCCGGATCCTATTGTCACAGAAGCCGTTACCCCTCAGGATATAGCCGAGGTCGTGGCGAAATGGACAGGAATACCCGTGACTAAGATGCTCGAGAGCGAGAAGGAGAAACTCCTTAGGATCGAGAACGAGTTGCACAAGAGAGTCGTCGGGCAGGATTCGGCGATACAGGCTGTCGCCGACGCCGTCAGGCGCTCCCGAGCCGGACTCTCCAACGAGAAAAGGCCCATCGGTTCCGTCCTGTTCATGGGGACCACCGGAGTCGGGAAGACCGAGCTGGCTAAAGCCCTGGCGGAGTTCCTGTTCAACGACGAGAACATGATCACCCGTATCGACATGAGTGAGTACCAGGAGCGCCACACGGTCAGCCGCCTTGTCGGCGCGCCTCCCGGATACGTCGGTTACGACGAGGGCGGCCAACTCACCGAGGCTGTGCGGAGGAAACCCTATTCGGTGATCCTCCTGGACGAGATCGAGAAGGCTCATCCGGATGTGTTCAATGTCCTGCTGCAAGTGCTTGACGACGGGCGGCTTACCGACAACAAAGGCCGCACGGTAGACTTCAAGAACACCATCCTGATCATGACCTCCAACGCCGGTTCGGACATCATCGCGAACTACATGGAGAAGCTGCCTCAGATCGGTCTTCCAGGCTCTGACCCCACGGAGGAGATGAAGGCGATCGCCAAAAGGCGCGAGCTCCTCGAGGAGTGCAAGGGCAAGGTCATGGAAGTCCTGAAGATGACAGTCAGGCCCGAGTTCCTCAACAGGATTGACGAGATCATAATGTTCGACCCCCTGACCAGGAACGACATCCGAGACATCCTCCACATCCAGACCCGCCAGCTCCAGGACAAGCTCTCCGAGGAAGGCGTCACGATCGAGTTCACAAAAGAGTTCGAGGACTGGATGGTCGAGGGAGGTTACGATCCGGCCTACGGCGCCCGCCCGATCAAGAGACTCCTCCAGAGGGAGCTCGTCAACCAGCTCGCGAAGGAGATCCTCGCCGGCAAGGTCCACAAGGACTCCACCATCGAGGTCGACGCCGCCGGCGGCAGCATAGTGCTGAGAGACCGGTAGCAAGGTGGCGAGCGTTAGCTGGTACGCAAGTATCTGAATATAAATGCTTTATGCAATCAGATGGTACCGAAATCGGCACCATCTGATTGCGTTATTACCTAATAATCAACACCTTCCATACCAGCCTAAAAGTGTCATTCTGAGGCAGGTAAGACCTGCCGAAGAATCTCCTCCCCGGCTCATGTCAGCAGATCCTTCGGTCGCTCCGCTCCCTCAGGATGACAGGAGGCGCTAAGTCAACGATCCTAGAAATCCTTTCCTTCGAAGAGGTTGGGACCGGAGGCGGAGGGGGTCTTCTGGCTGGAGGAGTTGAAATTCCAGGTCAGGGAGACCACAATGTTCGGGTACTTCGGCCTGACGGTGGTCCTGGACAGGAGTCCGGGAGCCTCGCGGGTGTTGAAGTACCTGGCCGTGTGGAAGACATCGTGGGCGACCATCGAGATTGTCAGGAGGTCCTTCAGCGCCTGTTTCCTTATTCCGAGATTGAAATAGGCGTAGGCCTTTTCCCGGCCCTGCGTCAGGATCTTCGGCCCGACCGCGTAGGCGTCGAACTGGAGGCGGGTGGACTTCGAGGCCTGGAAGGTGTTGATCCAGTTGGCCTGGTAATAGAAGCCCTCGGCGTCGGAACATGCCGCGTTCCGGCTGGTGAAACGGTAGTCAAAGACGCTCCCGGCCGCCGAGCTGGTCCACCAGCGGGCCGGATGCCAGACCCCGGCCAACTCGAGCCCGGCCTCGGCCTGGTTACCGGCGTTGACAATTTGGTCGAGAGTGACTCCCGGCTCGTAAGCCGTTCTGATCCAGTCGCTTATGTCCTTACGGTAGCGGTAGTACACCGTCGTGGAAAGGCTGTTCCCCTTCGAGAAAGACTTGTTCCAACCCACTTCCCCGCTGTGGGCATATTCAGGGAGTATGTCAGGGTTGCCGATCTTCTTGGTGTAGTAGTCCTCGTAGGTAATGTAAGGCTCGAGATTCCATATTCCCGGCCTGTTTGTGCGGTAGGAATATCCCGCCCTGAAAGTCCCGGCGCCGCCCGCGTCGTACTGAAAGTGGGCGGAGGGGAAAAGGTCAAACCTCTTGATGTCCCTGGAAGCGTCCACGATCTCTATGTCCATAAGGTCAAGCACCCGGTCCCCTCGGACACCGGCGTCGAAGGTGAGCCTTCCGACTCGCTCAACGACCATCGCGTAAAGCGAATGAACCTGACGGCGGTAATAGAAAGGAGTCGCGAGATCTTCCTGCCAGTCGAACTCCCCCGCGTCCCGGTCCCAGTACTTGATCCGGTAGCTTCCGTGCTCGCTGTAGGTGGTGTACTGGTAGCCCGCCTCAAGATCGCCGCCCTCCCGGTAGTTCAGCTTGTAGGTCAGGGAGCCGTCGCAGTCCCAGTGATGCTCCTCCTCGTAGCCCCGGGTGCCCTCGTAGCGGTTGCCGGATAGGTCGAACATGTTGCTCTCGGTGTACTCGATGCTGTAGCCGTCATAACGGAAGCGGTTCTGGAGGGCTATCTCGTTCTTCTCATTAGGCCTCCAGACATAGTCCAGGGAGACCTGGAAAAGCTTCTTCATGAGATTGTAGCGGTCGTGGGAGTCGTAAAGAGCCTTCTCCCGGCCACCCTCGGCGGCATAGACCCTCGTCTCGTCGTACCTCATGTCCCCGCCTCTCCAATAGTCAGTCTTCCCGGCCTGGGCGTCAAGGGACAGGTTGTGTCTCCTCCCGTCTGAATATTGCCAGCCCGCGCGCCCGACATAGGTCCCGTTACGGCTCCATCTATCCCCTTCCGAGAGGGAGGTCGTCTCGATGCCGAGAACCTCCGTGTTCTTCTCCTGCTTGAAGTCGCTCCGGCCTTTGATCTCCTGGAGCGTCCCTCCGGCGTACCAGTTGTTACGGCCATTGCGGTAATTGAGGGTCCCGTCAAAACCCCATGTGCCGAGCGTGCTACCCGTGACCGTCAGAAGGCCGCTCCACTGGTCAGAGAGAGACTTCCTGGTGGTGATGTTTATTATTCCCGCGTCACCGTCTGTCTTGTACCTGGCTGAAGGAGTGGTGATGATCTCGATGTCCTCGACCGAGGCCGCGGGGATCTGCTGGAGGGCGGAGGTCCCCTCGAGAGGACTCGGCTTCCCGTCCACATAGACAAGGAAACGGGTGCTGCCCCGGAAACTCAGGTTGCCGTCGCTGTCGACCAGCACCGAGGGCAGGCCGGACAGGATGTCCACCGCCGTGCCGCCCGACGCCGTGACAGATGAGGAGGAGCTGATCTGCTGACGGTCAAGCTTATAGACAATCCGGTTCTTCTCACCCGTGACAGTCGCCTCCTGAAGCCCCACGGCAGAACGATCAAGTTTGACGACCCCGAGATCGTACGGCTTCGAGGTGTCAAGACGCAGCCTCTCGCTGACGAAGGTGTCATACCCCATCATCTTGACGAGAACCAGGACCTCTTCCTTGGATATGTCCTTGACGGCGAATCGTCCCTGGGAATCAGAGGTCCCGTGGGCGAGGACCTTGTCATCCATGTCGGTTACAATGACATCAGCCGCCACTATCGGGGCCCCGTCGGCCGCATCACAGACTGTCCCGTAGATAGAGTAAGAGGCGGCCGGGAACGATAGAATAAGTGAGAGAAGGGTTGTCAGGAATAAGGAGGTCATCGGACTACTGTTTTAGAGTGGCGGCGAACTCCGGGGTGATGTAGTTCTGGGTAGAGGCGCAGCAGGAGGCGGAGAACTCCTGGGCGAGGGCCACCAGTCCTGCCCACTCGGCGGCGTCCAGGCCGGAAAGAAGCCTCTCTCTGGTCATGTCCGACCTCACTAAACCATAGATGAATCCCGCGTTGAAACTGTCTCCGGCGCCGATGGTGCTCACTGTCCGGATCTCCTTGACGGGGAACTCGAGGTCCAGCCCGTGAATATCCATCACCCTCAACGGCGAGGCCCCGTCGGTGCGTATGAAATTCCCGCAACGGGACGAGATCTTGTCCCTGAAAACCTCGGCGGCGTCATCGAGCCCGAACAGGGTCTGGAAATCCTCACGGCTGCCCCTCACGACGTCGGCGAACTCGAGATTCTCCCAGAGGGCGTTCCCGATATTCCCGAGATCCTTGATGTGGGAGGGACGGAAATTGACATCATAATAGATGATGGCGCCCCGGGACCTGGCGAACTCGAGGAAGCGCCTCACTATCGGCCGGCTGGCGGGATTGAGGGCGTGGAACGACCCGAACAGGACGATGTCGTCCTCCCTGATGTCCGGCGCCTCGAGATCTCCAGGGACCGCGCGGCTCACGGGTTCCCTGTAGAATGAATATGTGGCGTCGTTGTTCTCGTCAAGGAAGGCCAGCGAGACAGGGGTCTTGGCATCCAGGGTTTTGACATATTCAGTGTCCACCCCGTTGGCGGTCATGAATTCCTTTACGATGGAGCCGACCTTGTCGCGGCCGACCTCGGACAGGAAGGCGGAAGGGACCCCGCATCGCCCGAGGGAGATCATCGAGTTGAATGTCGATCCACCCGGAACGGCGTCTCTCGGCCGTCCGTCCTTGAAGACTATGTCATAGACCGTCTCCCCTATTCCCGTGACTTTCCGCATGGTCTCAGATAACTTGAATCTCTTTAACGATCCTCTTGAGGCCCGAGGCCCGTTCGAGGTACCAGAGGATGAACCTGATGTCAGTGCCGACGCATCTTGAATAGCCCTCCCGGTAGGCGGTGACGCAGCCTTGGGCCTCCTTGTTCCCTCCCGAGACGACCCCTATCAGGCGGCCCTCGGAGTCGAGAACCGGGGAGCCTTGGCAACCGTCCGCGAAATCATTGTCAGTCAGGAAACAAGCTATCATCCCATGTCTCTTCCCGTCAACCCTGAAGCCCCAGCGGCCCCAGAAACCTTTATTGAGAAGGGACTGGTACTTTTCCGGGACAGAATATTGCCGGACCAGACCTTCGGGGACCGTGTGCCAGCCGAGATACTCCCCGTCACGGGGAGAATAGCCGTTGACAGAGCCGAACGACACCCTCATGGTCGAGTCGGCGTCGGGATAAGGCAGCTCGTCCTTTCCGGTCTTTTCCCGATAGACATACTTGACATATTCCTTGCTAAGGTGACTGGCCCTGTCAAGTGTCTCCTTATGACCCCGGCGGCTGTCATACAAGCCCAAGGGGCTGTCGGACAAGAACTTCAGCAGAGCGTCTTCCTTGATCCCATCCACAGACTCCATCTCCCGCACCTTCTTCTCCGAGGAGAGAAGGCTCCCGTTCCACAGATACTCCGCCGCGGCCGAATAGTCATAGCCGAAACGGTCCTGGATCCACTTCTGGTAAGGGCCGAAATAATAGTTGTCGAGATTAGTGAAATATTCCCGTAACGAGTAGGCTATCAGCTCCTTCTCAACTCCGGGATCGGTCTCGGCGATTCCTTCGCGCAGGATCTCCCTCATCCTCTCCAGACTCCCGGCGGACGAGGCCTCCCGAAGGTATCCGGCAGCATAGAAACCGTTCTGGAGGGTCTCTCTCCTCCAGGCTTTGTCCCTCTCGACCCTGCCTGCCTTCCCGAAAGTCTCCCGAAGGTCATCGAGGAACCAGTCCGGCATCCACCTCTCGTAGGTTTCCTTCTCCGTGATGAGGCCCAGGCGCTTGCATGAATAATCCAGGCCGCGGCCGAAACCTATCTCCTTCTCCAGCCCGCGCGCCCGGGAATAGTACTTCCGCCTGATCTCGGGATCGGAGTCCGTCCATCTCTCCAGGATCTCCAGCCGCCCCGCCCCCAACGCGTCCGAGACAGGGAAAACGACGCTCTCCCTGAGCTTGACAGCGTCCGAGGGAAGGAACCTCTCCGTGCGGGACGGGAAGCCTAAGGTGATTGTGGGGCCGCCTGGCGAATATCCCGCCAGGGAGACACCAAGAGAGGTCCCGGTGTTCGCCGGGGAGCCGTTCTCGTAAATCCTCAGCAGGGCGAAATCGCAGCCGTGAGCCGGCCAGGACCATTCTTTCCCCGGCCGCGCCAAGGATTGTGGCGGCACACAGACCAGACGGACATCCTCATAAACCTCGTACGCCGAGACATAGGCGCCCTCCCCTTCCCGGACCGAGGAATATTTGACATGATGTTTTGTGGCCTGCTCGTAAGCGTCCTCCAGATCCGCGGCTATCCTGGCCTCGTCCATTCCTCCTTCCCTCATCGCGCGGGCCTCTTCCGTCACGTCGAAGACCCTCCTGAGAACATAGACCTTCTCGCCCTTCAGCGGGATCTCCTGCTGGTCCGCGGCGGCGTTGAAACCGTCCCGGAGGATAGCCCTGCCGTCCACGCCCAGCTCCTCAAGATAAGTGATGACAGGGGCGGAGCCCGTCAGGACAAGCCCCCTGTCGGACAGGACGCTTCCGGAATACCTGAAATCAAGCGACACGACAGAGTTGGAGACATCTTTGACCGAGAGCCTCAGCCTGTGCCTCGCGGCGAGCGCGGCGACACCGGGATCCTGAACCATCCAAAGCCCCTCGCCGGCCATGACCGGCAAGGAGAGCGAAAGGATGAGCGAACACGCCAGGAGCCTCGGCAGTCTCATTATCTCTCGCGGATGACGTCCCCGTGATCTTTAACGACAGCCTCCTTCCACTTCTCGGTGTAACCGGGATTGGTGATACCGGCCGGAGTGCCGGCGTTGAACGGTGAGTGCTTGAAGCTGCCGTCCTCGTTCTGGGCCTTCACGTTACCGTCGATGAACTTGACGGTGATGAGCTCCTCGAGGGCCACCCAGTCCTCGAACTGCCTCTGGGCCGTGCCGACTGAATATTCGGTCAGCATCTTCTTGACAGGAGCGAACCAATCCTTGGCGTCCAGCCCCTTCTTCTCGGCCTTGGGAAGGATCGAGTTGTAGGCGGCGAGAGCCTTGGCGTCCATCTCGGCGACCTTGGTGAACATCTGCTCGTTCTCGAACTTGTCGATCGCGGCCCGGACCGTGGGAGCCATCATGTTGTAGGCCTTGTAGCAGTCGTTAGCCACACGGTTGTTGATCCAGAATGAGGATGTGGCGGAATATTCAAGCATGTTACCGTTGCCCACCCTGAAGCACTCCGGCACTTCGTCGGTGTTGGAATAGATCGGGGTAAGGTATGATGTCGCGGCGTCGTCGGTACCGAACCAGATGATGCCTCCGACCACATCGGGCAGGTCATGCCTGGCCTGGGCGACGAACCAGAAACCTGTCTGCTGAGTGGCTATCGCCCTCTCGTTCACATAGTTCCAGCCATCCTTCGAGAAGCCCATCGGCCTCCACCTGTAAGGGAGGGCGTTGCCGCCGGAGCCGATGTCGGTGGTCATGTCGAGAGGGGTTCCCTCATAGTGGTCCCTCATGGCGTCGGCCACGTCCTTGACCGTGATCTTCTTGGAGGGCTTCACGAAGAGGGGAAGCCTGCGGGAGAGATCCTTGCCCAGGATGTAGTCATGATAGGCCGAGGCCGGCTCGGTGACCATCTTCCCGTCTTTCTCATAGGTGAACTCCCCGCCTGTCAGGATGTTGAAAGCGCTCCAAGCCCTGGCGTCGCAGCCTCTCACGCCACCGAAATCAATCGGGTTGAAGGCGGCGCTGAAGTCGAAATCCTTGTCCTCTCCGCTGAACCAGCCGTTCTGGCGGGCGAACTCGATCATGCCGGGGGCGTACACGCAATTCTCCGGATCGTTCTGGGGGAAGGTCTGGATGCGGGCCTGGTTGGCGTGCGAGCAGATGTAACCGTCGGGAATCCTTATCGCGACATAGTTGATGCCCTTGTTGTCGGGGCCCTTGCCCACGAGATCCATGACCCAGGCCTCGTCCTTGTCGGCGATGGAGAAAGACTCGCCTGAGGAGGCGTAGCCATATTCATTGGCCAGCTCCACGATGATCCGGATGGCCTCCCTGGCGGTCTTGGCCCTCTGGAGGGTGATGTAGATGAGCTAGCCGTAGTCCATCACGCCTTTTGGATCCCTGAGGCCCCTGCGGCCGCCCCAGGTGGTCTCGCCTATGATGAGCTGGTTCTCATTCATGTTGCCGACCGTCTTGTAGGTCCTGGGAACCTGTGGGATGACGCCCAGAGGGCGGTAGGAGTCCCAATCCACGACATTCAGCTCCGAGCCTGCCTTCCACAGCGCGGCGGGATGGAAATAGAGTTCCCCGTAGAGCACATGGGAATCGGCGGCATAAGACACCATGTTGGAGTTGTCGGCGCTCGCGCCTCTTGTCACTATGATGTTGGTACACGCTTTGCCAGAAGGATTTCCGGCGAGAAAAGCGCAGACGGCCAAAGCGATGGCGAAGAATGCTTTCCTTGTCATTTTGTGTTTATTTGATTATTGATTACTTTTGTCAGTTGTTATTACAGATTGTAAAGATATGAAAAAAATATTGTTCTCGGCCATAGGCCTTTTCATTTCCGTCACGGCCGTCCTCGCCCAGCAGCAACCGATGTCTCCCGAGGAGAAGGCCAAGAAGATGGACGAGTTCATCCAGCAGCAGGTGAACAAGCTCGAGACCAGCCTCAAGCTGGAGGATTGGCAGGTGTTCTACGCCGACTCCATCCTGAACCATGACTACAGGGCCTTGCAGGAGGAGCTTGACGGCCTGACTGAGTCCAAGGTCTCCAACTCAGACCTCTACACCCAGGCCAGCGACAAATGGGCGGAGCGCATCTACAACGCCATGAACAAGATTCTCGACGAGGAGCAGTGGAGCAAGTACCTGAAATCCGGCGCCGCACGAGAGAAGAAGGCCAGGGACAAGAGAAAGGCCAAGATCGAGGAGGCCACCAACAAAGTGAAGTAAATTTCGGAATATAATGAAAGAAGCGATTGATCAGTTACTCGGGCAGATAGCGGCCTTGAAAGCCGCCAACGCCAAGGAGGTCGAGGAGGCCAGGGTAAGGCTGCTCGGGAAGAAGGGTGAGATCACGAGACTGTTCGAGGAGTTCAGGACTTGCAGCCCTGATCTCAAGAGGGAGTTCGGGAAAAGGCTCAACGAGCTCAAGCAGGCGGCTGTCGCCAAGATCGAGGCTTTAAAGGAAGAGACCGCCTCGACGGTTGTCTCCGAGGGCCCGAAAGAGGACCTGAGCATGCCCGGCGTGCCGTTCGCCCTCGGCTCGAGGCATCCCGTCTCGATTGTCCGTCAGGAGATTGTGGACATATTCAGGAAATTCGGCTACGATGTCGCCGAAGGCCCGGAGATCGAGGATGACTATCACGTCTTCGAGGCGCTCAACTTCCCCCCGAACCATCCGGCCAGGGATATGCAGGACACCTTCTTCGTGTCCGCCGGTCATCCCAACCCCCTGCTGCTCAGGACCCACACGTCCTCCGTCCAGGTCAGGGCCATGGAGACGATGAAACTCCCCATCAGGGTCATCTGCCCCGGCAGGGTGTTCCGCAACGAGGCCATCTCGGCCCGCGCGCATTGCATATTCCATCAGGTGGAGGGTCTCTACATCGACGAGAATGTCACCTTCGCCGACCTGAAGCAGTCGATTCTCCTCTTCGCGAGGGAGATGTTCGGCCCCGAGACCGCCATCCGCATGAGGCCGTCTTACTTCCCGTTCACCGAGCCCTCAAGCGAGGTTGACGTCAGTTGCAACATCTGCCACGGCAAGGGCTGCAACATCTGCAAGGGCACCGGCTGGCTCGAGATCATGGGCTGCGGAATGGTTGACCCGAACGTCCTCGAGGCCTCCGGCATCGACTCCAAGAAATACAGCGGCTTCGCCTTCGGGATGGGCCTGGAGCGCATAGCGATGCTCAAGTGGCAGGTCAACGACCTCCGCCACTACTTCGAGAACGACCTGCGCTTCCTGTCCCAGTTCAAGACAGCCGTGGAAGTTTAGCCACTTGACAGACGGTGATCACCTCTTGTCGGTGATCGTGAGTCCAGGATAAGCGGAGGGATCGAAAGTGACCTCCGCTTTATTCACACCCCAAACGAAGTCGCGAAGGGTTATGGTGATCCCCTTCACTTTTGCTTTCAGGCTGACAGGAGCGTAATTCTTTTTCGAGACGACCAGGTCCATCTTTCCCGGATCGTCCTTATCCTTGTTGTCCTTGGACTTTTTGCAGAGGATCTGCCAAGTGTCGGCCGTCTCTCCGGCGAGGCTGACATTGTAGCCATCGGTAATGTCCTTGATAAGGTCTTCCCCGTTGTTGGTCTGGTTATTCTTTTTCACATACTCGATCACGACCTCGTTCTTGGCGGAGGAATATGTCCACGAGGTGTCCTTGGCGACCCACAGAATGACCTTCTCATCTTTCACCTCCGTTTCCGCGCGGCTATAGTCGCCCAAGGATTTAATCCTGGACGAGACCTCTCCGATGATGGGCATCCGGATGCTGAAGACAGCCGAGGTGCCTTGTTTCTCCCCCTTGGTCATTTCCTGGTTCATGCGGTCGACAATCTCCTCGGCGGTCTGGCCGAAAGCCATTGCCGAAAACGCCGTCAACAAGGCGGTCAAAAGCGCCAACTTTCTCATATTCAATCAGTCAAGGTGATTAAAGTTTCCAATTGTCGGTGCGGAAAGGACCCACAGGGATGCCGTAATTGTTGAATAACGTGCCGACTCCCCAGTTCCTGAAGCAATAGCGGACAGCCACGGGCTCAGGCACGTCGGGGCTGCTGACCACGACCTTGTTGAACCAGCCCTGAACCCTTCCGGTGGCGGGATGGAAGACCTTGTCGGCTCCGGCGATCTCGAATCCCTCAAGCTCGACCTCCCCGGGGGCGAGACCCATGTTGTCGGTTTTGAATGTCAGGACAGCCTGGCCGTTCTCGAACACGGCTTTGTCGAGAGTGGGGGCGACGGGGCTGATGGTCTTGAAGCCATAGTCGTTGTACAGCGCCAGATAGGCCAGGCGATAGCCGACCTCCTGCTTGCGGTTGGGATGGATCGTGCCATATTCCCCGATGTCGAGGGTCGTGACCATCCCGCTCCTGGGGATCACCGCCAGCGACTTCTCCTGCGCCTCGCAGAAATACCCTGAGGTCCAGGAATCCGGCTCCCCGTAGGGATAGGGCGCTATCTGCACGAAATAGAAGGGGGCCTCGGGGTTCTGGAACAGGTCTCTCATCATGGCGACATATTCCTTCTGGAGACGGATGTATTGCTCCTCCCTGCCGCGGTTCGACTCACCCTGGTACCAAAGCATCCCCTTGAAAGTGAAAGGAATAAGGGGATTGACCTGACCGTTGAACAGGGTGCATGGGGTGTGCATGACATTCTGGGGAAGCTCGGTCCCGTCAAGGAAGCCGAGGTCGAACTCGCCTTTGAACTTCCCGCTGATCGTCTCCCTGTTGATCCAAGTCTCGATCGTCGAGCCGCCCCAATCGGTGATGAGGATGCCGACCGGTATTCCCAAAACCTCCTGAAGCCTCACTGCGAAGAAATAAGCGGCGGCGCTGGTCCCGGCCACTCCGTCGGGGGTGTTCTCGACCCATGAGCCCTCGCACTCCGTCACCGGCTTCAGGGATCCCTTCTTCTTGATGGTGCACATCCTGATGGGGGTCCTGGGGTTGGCCTTCATGATGAAATCGGCCGACCCGGCGACCGGCTGGGCGTTGAAGCCCTTGACCGGCATCTCCATGTTCGACTGCCCGGAGCAGAACCAGACCTCGCCGATCAGGACGTTGTCCAGCTCGACTTTCTCTGACTTGTTACCGTCGGAAACAGTTATCTTATATGGGCCTCCGGCCGCGGGGGTGGACAGTTTGGCCATCCATTTGCCATTCGCGTCAGGGGTGGCTTTGAACTTGACCTCGGTCCATGTGGTGGTGATGGTCACCGTGTTTCCAGAGTCGGTCCAACCCCAAATGTTGACGTCGGTGTCACGCTGAAGGACCATGTTGTCACTGAAAAATGACGGGAGTGTCACCTTGGCCCACAACCCGGACATCCCGACCAAGGCCAGGATGATAATGGATAATGCTTTTTTCATATCGAAGTGAATCAATTTTCCGATTGGTCTAGACAAATATAAACATATTTTCAGCGAAAAAATTTGCTCGTTTATAAAATTGTTGTACCTTTGTCATCCCGATTCACCAAAACGGGAGTAATAAACCTCAATACTGCGGAAATAGCTCAGTTGGTAGAGCACGACCTTGCCAAGGTCGGGGTCGCGAGTTCGAGTCTCGTTTTCCGCTCTCCAAGGCCTTTGCGAAATGCGAAGGCCTTTTTATTTTGGGTAAAAACAGCCCTGCAGGTCGTTGTGGGGCTGATTGGTAAAAAAAGGAATAAGACAGGGAACCGGCCTTTCTCTGCGAAAACGTGTCACATTTGTGACCACTTCAGCAGGAAGAGACAACTGGTCACAAATTCGGTGTTAAATGTTTAATTTTTAATCATTTACACTATGTCTTCGACCATCTACAGACATACAGAGAGAATCTAGGAGAAGAGAATGAAGATATTCTTCCCTCTATCAGAAAAAGCTTGCGATCAGAGAAATCTCCAAACAAATTCAAACTGATACCTCAAATTCAGGATTTTAACTATGACGACTACCTTGCTGTTATGGCCGATGCCGACTTCAAGGTCCAGAGAATCCGCAAGGGCTACGGCATAACGGAAGGCGTCCTTCAAGCCTTCGCTCATATAAGGAAGAAGAGTGTCTACCACTTGAGGTGTCGAATACGCCGCATCGAACAGGAAGAAGCCCGAAAGGCCGATGTCATGCATCCATTGAAGGTCCTTCTTGATGCCATCCTTCGTCACATTGCCGTTCATCCAATGCCATAAAGCCATCGGCCTGCTTTCGTGGGGCGGATTCATGAAACCGGCTTCAAGTTCCGTGCATTCTTTCCCCTCGCTGCAGGAAAGAATAAGTAAAGCGGTGGTAATATAGAGGATAATTCGTTTCATGGTGTACCAAGATAAGGGGGCGCTGCCCGCCGAAGTTCGGATAGCCCTACCTCAGGGGGATACCCGCTGAAGTCTTTATCGGATTCATTACGAAAGAACTCTGGACGGAGCCCAGGCTCTCGATGGTACCGAGAGTGTTTATGAGGAACTCGTTGTAGTACCGCATGTCCGGCGCGTAAACCTTCAGGAGATAATCGAAATCACCGGAAATGTTGTAGCACTCGGCCACTTCGGGGATGTCTTTCACCCTGTTCACGAAGTCGTTGGCGATCTCCTTACCCATCCTCCTGAGGCGGACACTGCAGAACACGATGAAACCCTGCCCCAACTTGGCGGCATTAAGGACAGTGGTGTACCTTTCTATGACTCCGGAGGATTCCAGCCGCCGGACACGTTCGAATACCGGCGTGGGGGAAAGATGGACTTTCAGTGAAAGATCCTTGATGGTGATGCGGCCGTTTTCCTGCAAATACTTCAGGATCAGGAGGTCGGTCTTGTCAAGTTGCTCGTTGTCCATAAGCTATGTTTCTTCTTTCAGAGAGATTATCACAGGCCAGAAAAAGATAAATCATCTTTTACAAAGAACAAAATTAGCGATATCGTCTAAAATTTCAAATATTCTTGTTCGAAAAATCCCGCCATCATAACTTTGCAAGCAGAAATACACACAATCATGTCAACTCGCAAACTACATTTCGAAACCCTGCAGGTCCACGTTGGACAGGAACAGGCCGACCCCGCTTCAGACGCCCGTGCAGTTCCAATCTACCAGACATCATCTTATGTCTTCCACAATAGTGAACATGCAGCGGCACGCTTCGGCCTGGCTGATCCCGGCAATATCTACAGCCGTTTGACCAACACCACCCAAGACATCCTGGAGAGACGAATCGCCGCCCTGGAAGGTGGTGTAGGCGCCCTCGCAGTGGCTTCCGGAGCAGCCGCCATCACCTACTCGATACTGAACATAACCCGAGCCGGCGACCACGTAGTTGCTGCCAAGACCATATACGGCGGCACCTACGACCTGCTGCGACACACCCTTGTCCCCTACGGTATCTCCACGACATTCGTCGACCCTTCCGACCTGGCCAATTTCGAGAAGGCCATCCGTCCGGAAACCCGCCTCCTGTTCATAGAGACCTTGGGGAACCCAAATGGCAACGTCATAGATATCGACAAGGTGGCTGAGATAGCCCATCGTCACCGGATCCCCCTGGTAGTGGACAACACCTTCGCTACTCCGTTCCTTCTCAGGCCGATAGAGCACGGAGCCGACATCGTGGTACATTCCGCAACCAAGTTCATCGGCGGGCATGGCACCACCATCGGAGGAGTCATAATAGACAGCGGGAAGTTTGACTGGAAGGCTTCCGGGAAATACCCTCAGTTCACCGAGCCGGAGAACAGCTACCATGGGATCGTCTTTGCCGATGCCGTCGGCCCTGCCGCCTACATCACCCGGGCCCGTGCCATCCTTCTCCGGGACACCGGGGCCACTCTTTCACCTGTGAGCTGCTTCATTTTCCTGCAGGGCCTGGAAACCCTTTCGCTGAGGGTGGAAAGGCACGTAGCCAACGCTTTGAAAATCGTGGATTTCCTGTCAAACCACCCACGCGTGTCGAAGGTCAACCATCCTTGCCTGTCCGACCATCCGGACCACGAGACATATCTGAAATACTTCCCACACGGAGGAGGTTCCATATTCACATTCGAGATCAAAGGGGGGAAAGACGAAGCATTCCGCTTCATAGACTCGCTGAAGATATTCTCCCTGCTGGCCAATGTGGCAGACGTGAAGTCGCTGGTCATACATCCCGCCACCACCACCCACTCACAACTGACCGAATCGGAACTGACGGACCAGGGCATCTACCAGAGCACCATCCGGCTTTCTATCGGGACCGAGCATGTGGACGACCTCATAGAAGACCTGTCCCAGGCCTTCGACAGCCTGGACTGACTGCCGCTCTTTCATTCCTGCCCAGTCGCTTGTCCCCGGCCTGCCTAGTCCGGCCTGGCCTTGCACCGCCTGACCTTGCACCGCCTGACCTTGCAACGTATGGCCTGTCGTCCCTGCTCTGCCCTGTCTGTCGGGCCGTGCCATACTTTTCGTGCCGTGCCCTATCTTTCGTGCCCTGCCCTGCCTTTCGGGCCGTGATTTGCCTTTCGTGCCGTGATTTGCAATTAGCTAGTCGAAGGGCCAGCGCTTTCCCATCTCCAATTTCGTGTTAAATGACAAAAAGTCAACTAAGTATCATCAGAAACTCAAATCCTCGACCATCCGAATAGGGTTTTTCAAACTCCTCGAAAGATTCTCCTTCCCCATATTTAGATGTATACTGCTTTTTCAAGGAATAATAAACGTCCTTGACAGATGCCCACTTCTCTTCATCGGGCGTTATAACTTTAACAGCACAGACACTCTTACCATCCTTCAATGTGTGAATAGCGAAAACACAGTTCTCAGTTTCAGCAAAAGTGCCGATGAGAGTAGGGTTATCCAATGCATAAGATAAGGGATGGTCTTTTAGACCTTTAATCTTAAATTGAGCTACAACATTCGCTATATCTCCATCAATAGGAACGCCTTTAATTTTCAAATGATCTTGACAAAAAAGAGTCATCGAAATAAAAACAATCGCTAGAGTCAGTAAAATCCTTTTCATGTCATTTAATCCCACAAATCAGGTTTGACATGTTCTCATTTCGTGGATAATCAACTTGAAATAAACCGGCCGTTAGGTGGGCTCCGGATAAAATCCGTATCATAATTATGATTATCTTTGTGATATTGAACCTGATAGCGAATATGAAAAAGCGCCTCTCTTTGATTCTCGCGGCGTTAGCCGCCTTGCTGTGCTCCTGCGGAACGGCCACCAAGAGCCTCCCTGCCGGGAGTTCGTCCGACCCCTATTTCCAGACATCAACCCTGCCCGACGCGATGGCTTATATCCCCGCTCCCCCGAGGCCCGAGGATCCACGTTTCGCCGGAGACAAAGCCTATTACGAATGGGGCAAGACTATCCGGGGCCGGGCCCGCGGAAGGGTCGCGGCCGAGGACGCCGCCACTTCGCTGGACTATATGTCCAAGATTTTCGAGGAGGCTATCGGCTTGAGGTTCAGCGAGGAACAGACCCCTGACCTATTCCGTCTCATCTCCAGGTCAACCAAGACCACGGGCGCGGAGAACCGCAAAATCAAGTCATACTACAACCGGCTCCGTCCCTATGTCCAGTTCTCCGAGCCCACTGGCGTACCCAAGGACGAGGACAGCCACAGGGAGTCCGCGTCCTACCCCTCCGGCCACACCACCAGAGGCTGGACGATAGCCCTGATCCTCTCCGAGCTTCTCCCGGAAAGGAGCCAGGACATCCTCGAGGCCGGCTACAGGTACGGCGCCAGCCGAGTCATCGTAGGCTACCACTACCAGAGCGATGTCGAGGAGGCCAGGGCGGCCGCATCGGCCATCGTGGCCGTGCTCCATTCCAGCGACGAGTTCCAGAAAGACCTGAAAAAGGCCAAGAAAGAAATCGACGCCAAGTCCCGTTTCGGCAAGCGAAGCAAGGTCAGCGGCAATCCCCTGTTCACCGGCTGGTACGCCGATCCCGAGGGAGTGGTGTTCGGTAAGGAATATTGGATATATCCCACATGGTCAAGACCTTACGACGAGCAGCTATTCATGGACGCCTTTTCCTCAACCGATCTGGTCCACTGGACAAGGCATGAGAAAGTCCTTTCGAAAGAGAATATCTCCTGGCTCCGCAGGGCCCTCTGGGCCCCTTCGGTGATTGAGAGGAACGGCACATATTACATCTATTTCGGAGCCAATGACATGCATGAGAAGGGCGAGGGCGGAATCGGAGTGGCGACAGCCGACAATCCCGCGGGCCCGTTCAAGGACGCGCTCGGACACCCGCTCATCGACGAGGTCATCAACGGGGCTCAACCCATCGACCAGTTCGTCTTCAAGGATGACGACGGGACCTACTACATGTATTACGGAGGCTGGCGTCACTGCAACATGGTCAAACTCGGGGACGACCTCACCAGCATAGTGCCTTTCGATGACGGGACCATATTCAAGGAAGTGACTCCCAAGGGATACGTCGAGGGCCCCTTCATGCTCAAGAGGAACGGGAAATATTATTTCATGTGGAGCGAGGGCGGCTGGACAGGCCCTGACTATCATGTCGCCTACGCCATCTCCGACAGCCCCTTCGGGCCCTTCGAGCGGATTGGGACCATCCTCGAGTCGGACAAGGACGTCGCGACCGGAGCCGGCCACCATTCTGTCGTGAAGGGACGGGGTAAGGATGAATATTACATAATCTACCACCGTCACCCGCTGGGGAGCTTCGACGGCAACCACCGTGTCGTCTGTATTGAGAGAATGTACTTCGACGCTGAGGGTAAGATACTTCCGGTCAAAATCACCTTCGACGGCGTCCCCGCCAGCAAGCTCTGACCCTTCAACGAGACCTAAAGGGACGGGACGTAGCCGCGCTTGACAAGATCCTCTCGGAAATGAACCGGGAAGGTGTAGCCGTCGCTCAGCAGGTAAAGGTCGTCGGCCACGCTGATTATCTCCTCGTAAAGATGGTCGGAAACGATTATGCCTTTGTCGGCCTTCTTCTCCTTGATCAGCGACTTCATCCTGTCCACATAGACCGGGGCGATGTTCGTGAACGGCTCGTCGAGGATGCAGAACTCCGAGTCAGCCATCAGGACAAGGTACATCTCGGCGATCCTCGCCTCCCCGCCCGACAGCTGCCCGAACATCGACCGTTGATAGTTGTGGAACTTGTTCTCGAAAGTCACAAGGCCGTCGTAGTCGACGCCATGGAGGGAATAGGCCTCCCCTAAGGTCATCTTCCTGGGAATGAATAAGTTCTGCGGCAGATACTTTATTCTTTTACCAATATGCCCGTAGTCCGTCGAGGCCTCGTCGCCGAAGCGGACGAACATGTTCTGGGGCTTGACCCCGCCCATCACGCATTTGAAAAGGCTGGATTTGCCGCACCCGTTCCTCCCTAGCACACCGGTCACCTTCCCCCTCTCCGCGGTCAGGAAAACGCTCTGGAGAACCACCTTCGGGCCGAACTCCAGATGGACGCTGTCAACCAGCAGCCTATCCGCCTTATCCGATGACATTCCCCAAGAATCCGCAAACAGAGATCAAGACGATGAAAACCAGCAGATCCACGACAACGGGCGTCAGGTAATACTCCTTCCTGCTTATCCCCATGTTGAGCCAGAAATAGATCTCGTCTTTCTTGCCCAATGTGGTGAACAGATAGAGGATCACCGGCACGCTGAACGCTTTCAGTAAGAGGAGAGTGGGTATCACCCCCGTCGAGAACAAGGCCACGGCCGCCGCCGACAAAGTCAGCGGAAGGGAGATGGCGTAGATAGCCCTCCCGAACCGGAAAGAAAGCCTGACCTTATCAAGCATAGGGTCAGAACGGGACAAAGATGATCAATTATCCGAGCGGCTCAGCCGTGTTTTATTTGACGGTGCCGGGGGCGGCGGGTTTCACAGGCCCGCTTCCAGGTTTCAGAATGTCCATAACATCAGGAATCACATCCTGAACCGGCTTGGGAGCGGAAGACGCGTCCGGAGCCTCAGGATCTCCTTTAGGCGGTTTGGGGGTGATGATCACCTTTGAGGGGTTCTCGTTCTCGTAAGACTTTTTCATGACGTTTGGATTATGGATAGTGAATCTTCAGCTTCTTTTTCTAGTTTTAGCCTTAGTATTTCCTCTCTGGCTTTCTGTCTCCTGTAACGCCTGCCTCCCAGATAAGAATCTATCGCGGAGACGGCATCCTCCAGATCGGAGACAGCGATGAACGCCTCCGGCTCGGGCTGGACGGTGATCCACCTGATGACATATCTGCCATAATCAGTCTGGAGATATCTCTTCACGTCGATCCCGCCGTTTCTGGCGTAGATTCCGGAGGTCTCCTTGTCGATCGAGTTGTCGA
>JAFROJ010000027.1 GCA_017429765.1 Bacteroidales bacterium
CAGGTTTTGCAGACCTGTGCCTAACCGCTCGGCCAAAGCACCAGGAAGGATTGCAAATATACGAATTGAATTTTAATATTCAAAATTCATTTCACTCCACATAGAGAACCAGACCCTTCAGGTACTCCCCTTCCGGATGATAGATATTCACGGAATGGTCCGACGGCTGGGTCATCCGGCCAAGGATCCTCACCGAACGCCCTGTCTGGGCGGCTGCGGAAAAGACCGCCAGGGCGAAATCCTCCTTATCCACAACCTGGGAGCAACTGAAAGTGAATATCAGTCCACCCGGGGTCACCTTCGAGATGGCCGCCGCGTTAAGCCGCTGATAGGCCCTCAACGCGTTGGAAAGCGCCCCGCGGTGCTTGGCGAACGCGGGAGGATCGACAATCATAAGGTCATACTTATCCTCGGGGATCCCGCGCAGGAACTCGATGGCGTCCGCGCGGATGTCGGAGTGGAGAGAAGGGTCGAAACCGTTGAGTTCCATATTCTCACCCACCATGTCAACCGCTTTCTTGGAACTGTCCACCGAATCCACCCTGAGCGCCCCACCCTTCAGGGCGTAGACAGAGAAGCCACCGGTGTAACAGAAGAGGTTCAGGACATTCCGGCCCCGGGAATATTTTCCCACCAGTTCCCGATTCTCCCTCTGGTCGAGAAAGAAACCTGTCTTCTGACCCTCCGTCCAGTTGACCAGGAACTTGTTGCCATTCTCGAGAACCACCTGCTGGTCGTCCGAGAATCCTTCAGCCTTGTAAAGATAGCCGTCCACCAGATCCAGCCCGGCCTTGAACGGGGCGGTGCCGGAACTCTTGTCGTAAACCGCCTTCAGGCTGTCGCCGAATAATGACTTGAGCGCCTCACAGATGGCGCCTTTGGCCCTGAACATGCCGACGGAGTGGGCCTGCATGACACAGACACCGTCGTACCAGTCTACAATCAAGCCGGGAAGCCCGTCTCCCTCTCCGTGGACCAGGCGGTAGCAGTTGGTTGACCCGGAATCAGTCAAACCCGCGGCCTGCCGCACCCGGAAGGCCTTGCCGATCATATTGACCCAGAAATCCGGAGAAAGGGCGTCCTCTCCCTGGAAACTCAAGACCCGCACGGCGATAGAGCCGACCTGGTAGTGCCCATGAGCCAGGAACTCCCCCTCATGGGAGAACACACCCACCACATCACCCTCGGCGGGCTGGCCCACGATCTGGGCCACAGCCCCGGAGAAAACCCAGGGATGGAAACGGCGCAGGGACTCATCCCTGCCTTTCTTGAGTATTATTCTTGTCATTGGAGTCGGAGTTCTTGGGAGGGTTGGGCATCATCTGCTCAGGGGTGAGAGGGTGCTTGGGAGAGGACAGGAGTTTCAGGTACATCTCCCGGCAAACCCACGCGTCGGTCGCGGCGTAGGCCTGCTGGGCCTCGGACAGGGTCTCTGCCTCCCAGTTGGAGAGCTGCTGGGTCTTGGATATCCTGATCCCGAGAATGATGGCCGCCATCTTCTTGACAGCCTTGTCTTTGATCCCGTATTCCCAGACCATCTTCTGGAGGTCCACAAAGCCCCTCGGGGGGAAGTCGTGATGTTTCTCAAGCCCCCGGACATCGTCGTTGACAGCCGCTCCGACTTTGATTATTCCAGGATTGGAAAGAATAGCCCTCAAAGGCTTCGGGATCCCTCCCATCAGCTTGATCCTGAACAAGAAAGCCTTCTCCCGGCCGGACAGCTGGAGGAGCGAGACGCCATAGTGCGGCTGGTCGGGTGAGAAACAAGGCCTTGACTCGGTGTCGAAGCCCAGGATCTTCTGTCTTTTGAGGTAGCGCACCGCCCCGATGAAATCCAGGCCGACAGTGTCGATGACCTTGATCTTGCCAGGGAAACTCGCGAGTCCCAGTTTATCTATTTCCTCCGGAGTTATACTTATTCTGTACATGTGAGATGTAGGTTTTCCGCGCGAACACGCTGAGTGTGTCCGCGAACCACTCTTGCACAAGATTGTCGTCGTAGAGGGTCGGCCTCCGGCCGTCCTCCAAGATCATCATCAGCCTTGAGACGGGATAGGCGATGTCGTGGGTGAACATGTTCCTGTCCCTCATTAATTTAAAGCAAGCGCTTGAATATGAGAATGTTGTGTCCTGCGATGAAACCACCGGGACCTCACATCCGATCTTCCCGAAAAGATCGGCCACATCCTCGGCCCCCTTACCGGAAAGAGCCGGGGAACAGATGACCAGGACCTTGCAATTCAGGGACGAGTCCAAGGCGGCCAGCGCGTTCTTGACAGCGGCCTCACGGATCCGGACAGAGTCCTGGCCGGCCGACGGGAGGGAGTCATAGGGAGCCAGCGTGAAATCCAGCAAAGAGATTATCGTCTCTCCGGAAAAGTCAGGCAAGCCGTCCTGGACGGCCCTGGCGTCCACATTGTCAAAGTCATCGCTGACCATCAGGCTCTCACTCACGGCCAGACAACGCATGGGATCTCCCACAAGCACAATCGCGCCGGACGGTTTCCCGGTCAGGGAGGCCCTCTCCGTCAATGAGGGGAGGGAATCCGCGACAAGGCGGTCGACAAGATCAATCGAGTCATATCCGGTCTCGACTCTCCTGGCGCAAGACACCGTGAGGGCGAGCGCGGCGAGAGCGAGGGGAAGGAATTTAATTCTCAAGGCTAATAGTGTTTGATCAGCGCGAATTTAATAAAATCAAGCTAACAATGAAAGAATCTTCGGGACCAAGAGGGATTGGATGTATTCCTCCTCCATGAAATGGGTGCCGTCGTAGACAGTCCAGGAGCCTTCCCCGAAATACTTCCTCCATGTCCTGACCAGCACCACCCCGCTCCGGCGGTAAGCGTCCCGGGTGCCGAAGAAAGCGTGGAAATAATCCCCACTCCCCTTAAGTGTCGAGTTCTCAAGGGCTTCCCGCCTGACCCCAGGCCACTTCAAGAGGGTCTTCCTGTCGAAATGCAGGGCCTGGCGATCCCCGTCCTTGGGATGGTAGTACCAGTCGAAAAAGCGGGTGACACCAGGAATCCACGCGATCGCGGCCATGACCCTGAAGAATATCGGGGCGTTCAGGGAGGGCGAGACGAAAAGGTGGGGATAGCCCTTCAGCGCCACGGCGTGGATGGCCCCCATGCTCTCCCCTATCACCAAGTCGGGCTTGACCTCGGCGGCCCAACCCGCCAGCTGTGCGCCGGCGACCTCCGGATCGAAATCATAGGTCCGGACAACCACCGAGATCCTGGGGCCGAGGGAACTCTTCAGGATGGACGGGATACGGCTGTCGCCCCCGCCGCCCATTCCGTGGACATAGAGGATGGTTCTCATTCAGGATGGCGGATGAGCGCGAAAGCAAGGTTGACGAGGATGTAGCCGGTGAAAGCGAGTAGGAATATGAAAGACCAGTGCAGGCCAGCGACCACGGTCAGGACCACAGCGGCCACCGCTATGACCAGGAAGTCCACCCGCTTGATCCACTCCCTTTTGGAAGTCTTATGCCCACCTCCGAATTTCATGGAGAACATAGGTATCTCGCTGACCAGCAGCAGGCTCAGAACCACCGCGAGAAGCGGCAGGAACACGGGGCCGGAGCACCAGGAGGCGAGAAAACTCTCAGGGGCGGAGTGGACAAAACAGGCCAATGATCCGCAAATCATCGCCGAGGCCGGTGTGGGAAGCCCCAGGAACGAGTGGCTTTGCCTCTCGTCCACATTGAACTTCGCCAGCCTCAAGGCCGAGAAGGCCGCGAGTATCAAAGGAATATACCTGACAGCCGCCACCTCTGACGACCCGGCGCCGAAAAGCATGATTGCTGGAAGAACCCCGAAGGAGACCATGTCGGCCAGGGAGTCCAGCTCCTTTCCTATTCCCGAGGAGGCGCGAAGAGTCCTGGCGGCGAGACCGTCCAGAAAATCGCAGGCGGCGCCGCAGAGCATCAGGACGAACCCTATGTCCGGCCTGCCCTCCAACGTGAAAATCACCCCCACGACCCCGCAGAGGAGGTTCATGGAGGTGATTGTGTCAGGAATGTGCTTTCTCAAGCTCATTTACTTGATGCCAAGCTTCTTCTTGATGTCCTTGGAGAGGGCGTCCTTGTGGACAACAATGTCCATGGACTTGCCGGCGACAAAGTTCTCGGAGGCATAATAGATGCCCTTGTAGTTGCCGCTCTCACCCCATGAGTTCTTGACCATGTAATAGAGGGTTCCCTCCTGGTCCTTGGCCATGCCGAAGATGTGCATCCCGTGATCGTCAGTGGTGGTCTGCTCGTCAAAACCCTTCTGGCGCCACTCCTGGGTAGGAACAATCTCCTTGGGGATCTCGACCACAGGCCTCTGGCCAGGTGCGGGACCGTTGCCGGTCAGACGCTGCTGGTCAGTCTGAGGGATGGCGGGGGTAGTGTCGACAAGACGGGCGACACCGGTCCTGGAGAAGCCGGCCTCGCTCACGTCAGAGCCCCAAGCGGCGGTGTAACCCTTCTCGATGGCTTCCTTGAGGATCTGCATGAACTCGTCAAGAGGAACGTTATAGGCGGTGTCCCACCTCCAGTTGTCGCTGACCTCGATGGCGAACTTGGTGTAGAACGGGTGATGGGTGAAGGAAGTGATGGTCACATAGTCGTCGGGAACGATGCCGAGCTCATCCCTGTAAGAAGCGGGGGTGTAGGTCTTGCCATTCACCTCGAAAGTAGTGGGAGGAACGCCGAGGAAGTTGTCCACGACCGCGTCGAAACCACTCTTCCAGTTCTCGGAGAGGGTCCTGTTGGGCTTCTTGGCGATAGCCTCGACATAAGCCTTGGTCACGGCGTCAAGCTCACCGTGGACGGGGAGAGCCTGCTTGCCGGGCATAGCCTCCTGGGGGACGATACCATAGTCCCTGATGACATCGAGAACGTCGTCAGCCTCTGAACCGGCGCCGAAATTAAGTTGTCCGTTAAGACGGACAAATTTCTCGGCCCTGTCCTTGTAGGACTGTCCGACCACGAACATCTCGGAAAGATCGGGATACTGGGCAGCATCCTTGATGCCCTTGATCCTGATGATCTCGGACTCGAGGAAAGAGATGGTGGAGAAGCACCAGCAGGTACCGGAGCTGTTCTGGTTCTTGACAGAGGTGATGGGGTTCTCCTTCACCACGGTGAACTTGTACTCAGGCTGGGGAGCCTGGGGCATCTGCTGCCTGGGCTGGGGCTGGGCGATAAGGGCTGAAGGGATCAGCGCGGCCGCCAAGGCGACAATCAAAAGGTTCTTTTTCATTTTTTGATAGTTATTAAAGGATTAATAATTCTCGGCTTTGACCTGGAAATAGCTTCTGGGGTGGTTGCAGACAGGGCAGGTCTCGGGAGCGGCCTTGCCGATCACGATGTGGCCGCAGTTGGAGCACTCCCAGATGGCGTCGTTCTCGCTTGTGAAGACGACGGCCTCCTTGACCTTGCCAAGGAGCTTGCGGTAACGCTCCTCATGGGTCTTCTCGATGGCGCCGACTTTCTCGAACAGCCCGGCTATCTCGTCGAAACCCTCCTCCCTGGCGGTGGCGGAGAACTCTTTGTACATGTCCGTCCACTCGAAGTTCTCACCGGAGGCGGCGTCAGCGAGATTCACCTCGGTCGGAGGCACGGCCCCGTCGTGCAGGAGCTTGAACCAGATCTTGGCGTGCTCCTTCTCGTTGCCGGCTGTCTCCTCGAAGATCTTTCCGATCTGGACATAACCGTCTTTCTTGGCCCTGGAGGCGTAATAAAGGTACTTGGTGTGGGCCTGGCTCTCGCCGGCGAACGCGGCTTGCAGGTTCTTTTCAGTCTTGGATCCTTTCAATTCCATAATAGTTCGTTTATTGTACGCGCGGAAGGCGCTAAACGCAAATGTAACAAAAAATAACTATTTTTAACCGTATTTTCATAATAATATGCCCGCCCGGAAAAGAAAGTCCAGATGGAAACCCAGGAAAAGGAAGGTCAAGATCAGTCCTTTAGCCGCGGTTTGCTCGTCCGCGGCCCTGATTCTCGCAATCTTCCTCATCTGCCACAGATGGGGTTCAGGCGCAGGGGCCGAGAGGGGCGCCAAGGTGCCTCCCGGGTCTTGGAGATACGGGATCGACATCTCCCACAACAACTCGGGGAAGATTGCCTGGGACTCCCTCAGGGTCATGACAGACGGCCGACGAAGGACTGTCAGGGACCCCTATTCGGCAAAAGACATCAAGCCGGTGAGTTTCGTGATCGTCAAGGCGACGGAGGGGGCTACCTTCAAGGATCCTGACTTCCAGGGCAACTGGAGGGAGGCCGGACGCTCCTCTCTCCGCAGGGGCGCATATCACTTCTTCCGTAGCTCAAAGGACGGTACCGTCCAGGCCAGGAACTTCATCACCACCGTGGGAGACATGC
Organism: Bacteroidales bacterium; assembly: GCA_017429765.1. Lineage (GTDB taxonomy): Bacteria > Bacteroidota > Bacteroidia > Bacteroidales > UBA932 > Cryptobacteroides. The sequence goes on from JAFROJ010000027.1 coordinate 6,377, forward strand.
GGATAGGAGACCTTCCACCCGTCCTCGACATCGAGACCATCCATCTCGGATGCTCGAGGGAACTCCTCAACCAGAGGGCGTTACAGTGGTTAAGAACCGTCGGCGAGCATTACGGGAAAAAGCCCGTCGTCTACGCGAGCGCCTCGTTCATCAAAGACCATCTGGACAAGGAGATCACCGACAACTACCCCATCTGGGTAGCCCATTACGGCAAGGAGAGACCCGCCCGGGAGGAGTGGGTCTGGTGGCAGTTCACCGACAGGGCTGTCGTCAAAGGCGTGCCGGGGCAGGTGGACCTGAGCGTGATGAGGGCGGACTAATCCTCGGGGACGAAAGTCTCCCCGTTCCAGCGGTACACCCTCGCCCGGCAATATTGCTTTCCGGTCTGAGGCGACTTGCCGTTCTGGGAGAAATAGAACCTCCCGTCGCCGAGCGGCGAGACTCCAGTGGAGCCATATTTAAAGAATATCCCTGTCACCGGATCCTCCCAAGAGCCCACGACAGGATGCCTCGACCTATCGTAAAGGACCCCGAGCAGCCCCCTCTTGACAGGCCTGGAAGAGACATCGAAGGAGAAGGCGTCATAGTTGGTGAAACGCTCCTTGGAACCCTTGTAGACAAAGAGGAACATCTTACCGGAAGCCTTGTCGTAGGCCATGTTCTGGGTACCCCAGTTGGTGTTGCCGGTGTAGACGAAATACTTGTCAAGAGGCTTCGCCGGGCCTTCCGAGTAGAACTCGCCGAAGCGGACCTTGCCGGCGTGGCGCCCGAACTTCTCCAGGTCGTAACGCAGTAGGACCTGGGAGTCATTGTCGTTCCTCGAGTTGTCGCCGTAGATCCCGTAAGCGACATAAAGATAGTTCTTTCCACCCTTCTTCCCGAGCTTTGGGGCAATCGCCACCCCGTCTATCCCGGAGCAGCCGTAGAAGTGCTCGAACTCCTCGCCCGCGGGCCCGAAGCCCTTGAGGTGATAGTCCTTCGTGGCCTCCTTGACGCACACTATCTTGAAAGCCTCGTTATCCTCTGAGTCCATCCCGACCGAAGTCACCTTGTCCACATCGATTATCGCCACATAGAACATCGACCTTCCCTTCGCGAAATCGGAGAGACCCCGGCCGATCACGTCGTCCTTGCATTCCAGCGAGGCGTAGACCTTGCGGCTCCCGGGGTCGAAAACCATGGCGCCGAGATGACCCTGGATGTGCCCGACCGAGCCGAGAACTTTCCCGGCCATGTCTGTCACGACGAAGGAGGTCGTGAACGAGAAATACATCCTCCCGGCGTCCCGGTCGTAAGCTATCCCCTGGACATGGTGGCTGTCCCCCTCGACATAGATTTCAGGAAGAGAGTTCTGGCAGAAGGCCGTCAGAGAGAGAGCCAAGGCCAGGATCATTAAGAATAAATTTCTCATATTCAATTATTTCCAAGTTCTTCAATCATAGCTTTGGCGACAGCCTCCGAGGCTCCTCCCCCGCCGAGGGACTCGCGGATCTCGGAGTAGCCGGAAAGCATCCGCGCCTTGTAGGCGGGATCCTCCAGAAGTCTCCGGACCTCGTGGAGGACATTGTCCGCCGTGAAATAGTCCTGAAGCAGTTCCCGGAAGCACATCCGGTCGAGAATCAGGTTGCCGAGACTGATGAACCTGACTTTTATGATAGCCCTCGCCACGAGATAGTTGAAAGCCGAGGTCCTGTAGGCTACCACCTGAGGGGTGCCGACAAGGGCGCACTCGAGGGAGGCGGTGCCGGAATTGACGACCGCGGCCGAGGCATGGCGCATCACTGAATATGACTTCCCGAAAACCACCCTCACATAATCCCTGTCCCCTATGTAAGCGGAGTAGTCCTCCATGGAACGGGACGGAGCGCCGGCGATAACGAATTGATAGTCTGAATATTCCGGAATAGATCTCATCTTGTCGGCGAAAGCCATGTAGACCGGCGTCATCGAGCTGATCTCCCCGCTTCTAGAACCGGGAAGCAGGGCTATGATCGGGCGGTCCGTGAGACCAGTCTCCCTGAGGAAATCCTCCCTGGTCCCCGTCATCGCGTCGGAGCCGTCGACAGCGTCCACGAGGGGGTTGCCCTTGTAGATGAAACCGACCCCTTTCGAGGTGAAATAAGGGATCTCGAAGGGAAAGACTATGAATAACTTATCGACATAGGCCTTGAGTTTCTTGACGCGGCTCTCGCGCGAGGCCCAGACTTTAGGGGCTATGTAATAGAAGACCTTGAACCCGGCCTTGTGGGCGAACTCGGCGATCTTGAAGTTGAAGCCGGGATAGTCGATGAGGATGACCGCGTCGGGCTTCCATGAAAGGATGTCTCTCTCGCAGGCAGACAGCCTTTTGGCGAACTTGCCGGGGTGAGTCAGTACCTGGGAGAAGCCTATCACCGCCCCGTCGCGGTAGTCCTGGACGAGGGTACCGCCAACAGAAGCCATAAGGGTGCCGCCCCAGAAACGGATCTCCGCCCCCGGGTCCCCGGCGTAGAGACCCCGCATGAGGTTCGACCCGTGGAGGTCGCCCGACGCCTCGCCGGCTATGATGTACCACCTCGCCATCAGAACTCCTCGTTAAGGATCCCGGAAAGCCTCCGCTCCTCCTCATGGTCGGTGCGGTCGATGGTCTGCGGGGTGATTGATATGTAGCCTTCCTCAAGGGCGTGATGGTCGGCCAGGTCATCGATCCCCGGAGAGCCGTCGACGAAACGGCCCCGCATCACATAGAGGGCGTCCACCCTCTCGTTCACCTCGGGAGGGACAGCCCCTGTCCAGGTCTCGAACTCCTCGATCCAATAGCCGTAGCCCTGATGGCAGACCTTCACCCCTTTCACGGGAACGCTGTTGGAGGGGAAATTCACATTGTAGGAAAGGCCCGGCCTGGAAGGCCAATTATCCATCAGTCTCTTGAACAAGGCGGGGAAATACTTGGTCACGGACGAGAAATCGGCGTCCTCGGAATAATCGCAATGGGAGACCCCGATCGAGGGGATGCCGTTGATCGCGGCCTCCTCGGCGGCCCCCATAGTCCCGGAATAATTTGTCGCCACAGAGGCGTTGGACCCGTGGTTGATGCCGCAGATCACCACATCGCACCTCCTGTCAGGGAAAACCTTGTCGAGGGCGAATTTGACGCAGCTCGCCGGGGTGGCGTCAAGCCAGGCCCAGGAGACCCCGTCGATGATCCCGAGATTCTTGTAGCCGCAGGGGCGGTTGCCCAGAGACACGGCCACGGACATCCCGGACTGGTGCGACCTGGGAGCCACGACAGTGACCTTGCCGAACTGGCGGATGACCGAGACGAGTTCCCTGATCCCCTTGGAGGAATATCCGTCGTCATTTGTAATCAATATGTTGAGGTCGGAAGGCATATCAAACGATTTTAGGATACAAATATACTGATTTCCGCGTTTTTTTTCGTAAATTCGCAACGCATTCGCGGTTCAGGGCGTAACCGCCGATGAGAGAGAAAATGTGTTAAACAACTTAATAATTAACTTTCAAAATGATCAAATTAGGTATTAACGGATTCGGCCGTATCGGCCGCATGGTTTTCCGCGCCGCTGTCGAGAATTTCTCAAACGACATTGAAGTTGTAGGTATCAACGACCTTCTCGATCCCGAGTATCTCGCTTACATGCTCAAGTATGACTCTGTCCATGGCCAGTTCCAGGGCGACATCAAGGTCGAGGACGGCAATCTCGTGGTCAACGGAAAGAAGATCCGTGTCACCGCCGAGATGGATCCCGCCAACCTTAAGTGGAACGAGGTCGGAGCCGAGATC
>JAFROJ010000028.1 GCA_017429765.1 Bacteroidales bacterium
GCCAGGATCAAACTCTTCTTTGTATATACACTTTATAACTCTTAGTCCGACCCGGCAACGCCTCTCTTTAAAATTCTATTAAAGGAATCAACGCTCTCGTTTCTTGAGATAAGAATCTCTTCTTATCCCGGTACTTGCTTGTACTTCCCTCAGTCTTGTCAATGAACTCGCAAAAAAATCCCATTCGTCAAGCGAACGGGACTGCAAAGATAAGGCAAATTTTAAAAACCACAAATTTTTTTAACTTTTTTTTATGATTTTTTCTGTTTCCTCTCATTCATCAGGATCCTCGCCTGAAGCTCCCAGGTGCGTAACCTGTCCTTGTACAGGTTGTTCGCGTTGACTTTCTCGATGTCGAGGGAAGCGTCGGAATTGTCGTCCCATCTTCTGCAATTGTACACCACGTCGTAGATCCTTCCGATCTGATATTCCCTGGAGACCCTCAGGCCGACCGCATAGTCCTCCCCGTACTTGGTCGTGGGGAAGTTGATCTCGCGCAGCATAGGGACATAGAATCCCCTGGGAGCCCCGAGACCGTTGATCCTGAGGGCGTTGTTGCGGCCGTTCTCCGGAGTCCACTCCCTGTGGTCGATGATCCCGGGAGGAAGGGTCTCCATGTGGAAGTCGGTCATCCTGTAGGTACCGACCACCATGGCGCATTTCTGGGCGTGGAAGGCGTCCACGAACTTCTGTACTGTGTTCTCGTCGGAATAGACGTCATCCGAGTCGAGCTGGATGGCGAACCGGCCGCACTTCGGATGGTGAAGGGCCGCGTTCCAGTTGCCTCCGATCGCGTGGTAGGTCTTGTCCTGGGCGATGTACACCAGTTTGGGATCGCCGGCGAAGCTCTTGATGACATCGACAGTCCCGTCCGTGGAGTTGTCGTCCACGACAATCACATTATATTTAAAGGTAGTCTTCTGGCCCAGGGCGGAGGCTATGGCGTCGCCGATCGTGCGGATCCTGTTCTTGCACGGGATGACCACCGAGGCCTCGAACTCGAAATCCCCGTCGTCAAAAGTCACTTCCTTGAACTCCGGCTCGAGATAGCCGCCGATCGCCTTGAGATGACTTGTGCAAGCCTTCTCCATCTCGATCTGGACAGCCCTGTTCTTGGGATCCACATAATCAAAGAGTTTCTCCCCGGACTTCCTGGTGTCCGTCTCAATCTCATAGTACAAATATTCATTGATGTGAACGAGGGCGCCCTTTTGAGAAACCTTGAGGCGGAGGTCATACAGGCCGGCGTAGGCGTAATCCACATCCATTCTCGAGACCGCCTCCTTGAAAGCGGAAGCCCTGAATATCATGACGGAGCCGAAATCGAAGTCATCCCTCAGCGCTCCGAACTGGCAGTCTATGACCGGGGCGAAAGACCTCATCCCTCCGGTCTCCTTGAAATGGTCGGAATAAACCATGGCGGCGGAAGTGTCCTGGGCCACGGCCAGGAAACGCTCGAGGGCGAATTTGCCGAAACTCAGATCCGTCGTCTTAGTGTAGATCATGATGAAAGGAGCCTCGGCAGCCTCGGCGATCTTCCTCATGGAGGCGGTGCTCTTGAATGTCAACGAATCCATGAACACCACTTTGGAGACCTCACTCTCCGACCGGAGGTTAGCTGCGGTCACAGCGACCTGGGAATCGTTCTCAAACGGGATAAAACAATCGATCCTTTTCATAATAATATTCTTATAAATGACCTTGCGGCGGACAAAAATAGAAAAATATCGTTAAAGAATTAATATATTTGTCGAATAGACCCCCTTTATGATCATGAATAGAAAAATTGTCATCATTCCGACGTACAACGAGAAAGAGAACATCGAGGCTATAATCAGGAAGGTGTTTTCCCTCGAAGGCGGGTATCACATCCTCGTGATCGACGACGGTTCCCCCGACGGCACCGCGGCCATAGTCAACAATCTGGTTGAGGAGTTCCCTGAAAGGCTGTTCATGATAGAGAGGTCCGGGAAACTTGGACTCGGGACGGCCTACCTCACCGGATTCAAGTGGGCCCTGGATCACGGCTACGACTTCATTTTCGAGATGGACGCCGATTTCTCGCACAACCCGGAAGACCTGCCCCGGCTCCACGAGGCTTGCGCGGAATGCGGAGGTTTGGCGATCGGATCCCGCTACCGCGACGGGATCAGTGTGGTCAACTGGCCGCTGGGAAGGATACTCATGTCCTACTACGCAGCCAAATATGTCAGGCTCGTTCTCGGGATGAAAGTCCAGGACTGCACGGCCGGCTTCAAGTGCTACAGCAGGGCTTGCCTCGAGGCCATCGACCTCGACGAAGTGAGGATGAAAGGCTACGGCTTCCAGATAGAGATGAAGTACACAGCCTACAAGCTCGGCTTCAAGATTGTCGAGGTGCCCATCATCTTCGTGAACCGCAAGCTCGGGACCTCAAAGATGAGCAGCGGGATATTCGGAGAAGCCTTCTGGGGTGTTATCAAACTGAGATTCAGGAAGTTCCGTCGCAAGGCCTGACCATGTCGCGTCTCCTTCTGAAAAACGCCGCCATCGTCACCGGAGCGACCTCGTTCAAAGGGAGCCTCGGAGTCGACGGGGGCAGGATTTCAGGAATATGGGAAGGTGTCCCCTCCCTCGCCGGAGTCAGGGAGATCGACCTTGAGGGAAAGATCCTCATGGCGGGCGCGATAGACACTCACGTCCATTTCAGGGAACCCGGCTTGACTCACAAGGCCGACATAGGGTCGGAGTCGGCCGCCGCCGTTCTCGGCGGAGTCACTTCTTTCATCGACATGCCCAACACGGCGCCCCCGACAGTCAACCTCGCCACGCTTGAAGACAAGTTAAGGAGGGCTGGCGAGACTTCTCTCGCGAACTATGGTTTCCACATCGGCGCGACTAACGAGAACGCCGCCCAGATCCGTGAATACATCGGCCTCGGCGCCAGGTTCGCCGGAGTGAAAGTGTTCATGGGTTCCTCAACCGGGAATATGCTTGTGGACAGGGAGGGCGCCCTTGATGACCTTTTCAAGATAAAAGGGAAAACCATCCTCACCCACTGCGAGGACGAGAGCATCGTGAAAGCCAATCTCAAAAGAGCGGAATCCATTTATGGTGAGGAGATTCCGTTCAGCGAGCACTCCAGGATAAGAAGCCGAGAGGCTTGCGTCAAGTCCACCGGGAAGGCTCTGGATCTAGCCCTGAGGCACGGCACCCGGCTCCATATTCTCCATGTGTCCACAGCTGAAGAGGTGGAGATGATCCGGGAGGCGAAGCTCCGGAACCCGGGAATAACGGCCGAGACATCCGCGAACTATCTCTGGTTCTCCGACGAGGATTATGACCGGATGGGAGGCCGCCTCAAATGCAATCCCTCGGTCAAGACGGCCGCCGACCGGGAGGCCCTCATAAAGGCTCTCGAGGAAGGGGTGATCGACTCAATAGGCTCTGACCACGCCCCTCACCTGCCCGAGGAGAAGGCGAGGCCCTACCTGGGCTGCCCTTCCGGCCTTCCGACCATCCAGCACTCCCTTCCGGCCGCTTTGACAATCTCGTTGAACAGGGGCATTCCTCTTTCAAGACTGGCCTCCGCCTTCTCCGAGATGCCCGCGACTATTTTCGGGATAGAGGACAGAGGATTCCTGAGGGAAGGTTATCACGCGGATCTCGTTGTCCTGGATCCGAACAGAGAATACACCGCCGGCCCTCCGGCGTCAAAATGCGGCTGGAGCCCCTACGAGGGACTCAAGTTCAAGGGTTCGGTGGATATGGTGTGGGTCAACGGGTCCCTTGCGGCCGCCGACGGGAAGATAGTCGAGGGGCGGAAATATTCCCGGCCTCTACTTTACAAGTCCTAAGGAGATCCTGTTCCTCTCCAGGTCAACATTCAGGACGCTGACAGTCACCTTCTGATGGAGTTTCAGCTTGGCTCCATGAAGCTTCGAGACGTGGATCAGGCCGTTATCGTGTATGCCTATATCCACGAAAGCCCCGAAAGCGGTGATGTTCGTGACTATTCCGGGAAGTTCCATCCCGGCCTTCAGGTCGTCTATCTCGTGGATGTCGTCGGCGAAACTGAACTCCTGGGCCTCCTGGCGAGGGTCCCTGCCAGGTTTCGAGAGCTCTTTCAGAATGTCGGTGATCGTGGGAAGACCGAAATCCCCCTCCACATATCTCGCCGGGTCGATGGTCTTGACTAGAGACTCGTTACCGACAAGGTCCTTGACCGGGACACCGAGGTCGGCGGCCATTTTGTCGACAATATGGTAGCACTCCGGATGGACCGCGGAGTTGTCAAGAGGATTGTCGGCGCCATGGATTCTGAGGAATCCGGCGCACTGCTCGAAGGTCTTCGGGCCGAGTTTCGGGACTTCCAGAAGCTGCTTCCTCGAGGTGAAGCCACCTCCTGAGGCCCTGTAGGCCACTATATTAGAGGCAAGCGCCGGGCCAATTCCCGACACATAGCTCAGGAGATAAGGGCTGGCGGTGTTGAGGTTCACGCCGACGGTGTTGACACAGTAAGACACAGTGTTGTCCAGCTTTTCCCTCAAAAGGTTCTGGTCCACGTCGTGCTGGTACTGCCCGACACCGAGCGACTTGGGATCGATTTTCACCAGCTCCGCGAGAGGATCCATGAGCCTCCTTCCGATGGAGACGGCTCCCCTGACTGTCACATCCTCGTCGGGGAACTCCTTGCGGGCCACCTCCGAGGCGGAATAGATCGAGGCTCCGTCCTCGCTGACTGTGTAGACCTTGACCCCTTCGGGAACGCCGACTCTCTTGATGAAGTCCTCGGTCTCCCTAGAGGCGGTCCCGTTGCCGATAGCGATGACCTCAATCCCATAATCATCAACCATGGAGGCGACCGCCATTATCGACTTAACCTTCTCGCTCTGAGGAGGATGCGGGAATATGATCTCGTGGTGGAGCAACTCTCCCCGCTCGTCAAGGCATACTATCTTGCAACCGTTCCTGAACCCGGGATCAATCGCCATCGTCCTTTTCTGGCCGACAGGAGGAGAGAGCAGGAGTTGGGTCAGGTTCTCCCCGAAAACCGCTATCGATTCAAGGTCAGCCTTCTCCTTGGCCTCTTTGATTATCTCGTTGGAGATCGAGGGCTCCAGCAGTCGCTTGAAAGAGTCGTCGATCGCGTCCCGGACCTGCCCGGCGAGTTTGGGACCGGGGTAACGGCGCTCCTTGCAGAAATCATAGTAGATCTTCTCCCGGCACTTATCGGGGTCGGCGTCGAGGCTCACGGAGACGAATCCCTCCTTCTCCGCCCTGAGGACAGCCAGGAGATTGTGCGACGGGATCCTCTGGAGCGGCATCGAGAAATTGAAATATGTCCTGTACTTCGAGGCCTCGGGATTATTCGACGCGGCCTTGGTGGCCTTTGACTCTATCCTCCTGGTCCTGAATATCTTCCTCAAAGCGTCCCTGGTCGGGGCCGACTCGGAGAACCTCTCGGCGAGAATATCCCTCGCCCCCGCCAGGGCGTCATCCACGGTCAAGACCTTGTCGTTGAGGTATTTCCTCGCCTCGGCCTCCGGATCGGCAAGACGGACATTCCACATCTTGTCGGCAAGAGGCTCCAGGCCGTTTTCCTTGGCGACAGTGGCCCTTGTACGGCGCTTCGGACGGTAAGGGAGATAAAGATCCTCAAGCTCTCCCGAGGAGAGGCAGTTCTCAACGCGGTCTCTCAGCTCAGGAGTAAGCTTGCCCTGCTCCTCGATGGTGGAGAGTATGCCTTTCTTGCGCTTCTCCATCTCGGCGAAGACATCGTTCCAGTGCTTGATCTCGGCCACGGAGGCGTCGTCAAGCCCCCCGGTCTTCTCCTTGCGGTAACGGCTTATGAATGGGATGGTGCCGCCTTCCTCGAACAGACCCACACAATTCTCGACCTGCCAGTTCTTCACGCCCAGCCTGCGGGCTATCTCCTGAATGTATAACTCTTTCATAATCAATCCTGGGAGAACACTTTCAACTCGTCCCTGTAGGCCGAGAAAATCTTGGATTTGGAAACGAAACCGATGTAAGCCCTGTCCGAACGCCTCACGACGGGAAGGTTCCAGGCGGAGGTCGACTCGAACTTCCTCATCACCGTGTCCATGTTCTCATCGTCGTAGACGTACTCGTCGGCGCTTCGCATGAAGTTGAAGACATGGGCGGTCTCATATTCTTCGAACCTGAACATGTCTTTCCGGATGTCCTCCAGGGACACATAACCCTGGAAGCGACCCTTCGAGTCAACGACCGGGAATATATTCCTCGAGGACTCGGAGACCACCTCGACGAGGGCACCGAGGGTGTCGTCGATCTTGATCGGGGAGAAGTCGGTCTCTATCACGTCGGACACTTTCAACAAAGTAAGCACGGCCTGGTCGCTGTCGTGGGTGAGCAACTCGCCCCTCTGGGCTATTCGTTTGGTGTAGATGGAATATTTCTCCACGAGCCTCGTGGTTCCGAAAGCGATCGTGGCGGTAAGGATGAGCGGAAGGAAAAGGTCGTAGCCCCCGGAGATCTCCGCTATCAAGAATATGGCTGTCATCGGGGCCTGCATGACACCGGCCATCAAACCGGCCATCCCGACAAGGACGAAATTCTGCTCCGGCACCGACAAAGAGGTCCCGGACATGAGCAGGTTCATCGTCCTGGCCACGAAGAAACCGGCTATCGCGCCGACGAAAAGGGTCGGTCCGAAAGTGCCTCCCACTCCCCCGCCGGCGTTGGTGAGGGTCATCGAGAACACCTTGAGCAACAGGATCAGGAGAAAGAACACCGGGACTGACCAAGGGCTTCGGGAAAGGAAGGCCAACGGAGTCTGGCCCTCGAGGGAGAACTCATGGCCGTTCAGAAGGACTCCGAGAGAGTTGTACCCTTCCCCGTGCAACTGGGGGAAAAGGAATATCAGCGAGCCGAGCCCAATCGCGCAGAGACCCCAACGGAGATATGGCTGGTTGATCTTCCCGATCTTGTCCTCCAACCAAAGGGTGGTCCTGATGAAATAGATGGAACAGGCGCCGCAGAACAATCCCAGTATCAAATAGAAAGGGATATTCGCCAGGTTGAACGGGGTGAGGGCGCACTCGAAGGGGGTGCTTCTCCCCAGGAAAATGTAAGAGACCACCGTAGCCGAGACAGTCGAGAGCAGCAGCGGCATCATCGAGTTCATGGAGGTGTTGAAAAGGAGTATCTCCAGAACGAACAAGACCCCGGCCAGCGGCGCCTTGAAAATTCCGGCCACAGCGGCCGCCGCCCCGCATCCAAGAAGGGTGGTCATGTTCCTGTAGGACAGTCCCGCCTTCCGGGCGAAATTGGATCCGATAGCGGCCCCGGTGTAAACGATGGGAGCCTCGGCGCCGACAGATCCGCCGAAACCGATCGTCAGGGAACTGGCCACCACCGAGGACCACATGTTGTGTGGCTTGATGCGGGACTCGTGCCTGGAGATGGCCTGGAGAGCCTTTGTCACCCCGTGGCCGATCTTGTCCTTTATGACAAACTTACAGAACAGTAAAGCCAGGAGCATTCCGGCTCCCGGCAAGATGATGAAATAGACAGCGCCGTTCCAAAGGCCCCCGAAAACTTCGCCCAACCCTTTCTGGATCAAGCCTATAAGGGTCTTCAAAAGAACCGCGGCGAGGCCCACGACAAGTCCGGTGACCACGCTGAGGGCCAGCAGGAGGTTCTTCTCCGAAAGGCGCGACGCTATCTTCATGAGAACGCTTTAAGGCGACTACATCCCAAGCCCGGTGACCACACCGACAGAGATGGTCCGGAACTGGGGGCCGAAACCTTCGGCGAACTGGCACATGGGGGAATACTTGATGTAAGCTCCCAGGCCGCCGTAGGAGAACGACCCGAAGAAGCCGTAGGTGAAGGAGTTGGTCTTGATCGTGTCGGCGAACCTCTCACCATTCTTCCATTCTTTAACCTTTCCGCCGCTCTGGTTCTCGCCCTTGAAACGGCTGACAGCCGGGAAGTTATAGTTACCCTCGACACCGACACGGAGCGTGAGCTGCCCGAAAGACTGCTCGAAGGCCAGTGGCACCGAGAGGGTCCTGACACTCAAGCGGGACTTTTTGATCTTCTTGATCCCCGACTCGGCCATGGGGACGATGGACACCTTCTCCTTGGAGGAGTCAGGCACCCAGAGGTGATCGCCGTCGAGGCGATAGTAATCCCAGTCGAAATCAAGGCCGAGGGAGAACATGCCGCTGCTGTAAGGATGAACCCTAAGCTCGACGATATTCATGAAAAACTCAGTGTTGTTGGTGCCATGATACTCGTTCATGTCCCCTTCAGCCATCATGAAGAGATGGTCTCCGAACGCGAAATAACTCAAAGGCTCGAATGAGAAGGCGCCCTTGCGGACAGACAGGTCGGCCTCCTCGCCGAACTCTAGTTTACGCTTTTCAGTCTGGGCAGACAACGCCGCCGCGGACAGCAGGGCGACAAGGACCAAAGAAATGACTCTGTTCATAACTAGGAATGATTCTTGATTCAATCGTGGCGCTAAGTTAATAATTATTCGACAAAAAGACTTATTTTTGAGATCATGAAAAAGTTGATCATATCAATCGTCGGCGCCGTCCTGCTGGCTCTTCTCGGCATCATGGGGCTGAATCACCTCAAGAAAGCGGGTCCCAGGGAGAGGGTGGTCTCCCCTTCCGGCTCCAGGATCATCGTCGAGGAGATGAGTTATTACATCGGAGGAGACAAGTTCTTCGGGAAGCTTTTCAAGCCGGCCGACGAGAACGGGAACTTCCCGGACTCCATAGGCCCAATGCCGATAATCGTCTATTTCCACGAGCCTCTGAAGACTGATTGGCCTGAGAGCGTGGTGAAATCCCTCGTCCCGGACGGGATCATAGGTTACACCACCGGGTTCAGGGGCAAGGACAAGGACGCCGCCAACCTTCTGAAGAGAATAAGCAAGGAGGCCTTCGCGATGCCCGGGATGATGTTCGTTGTCAGCGACGCCTCCTGCGGCGACCAGGTTGTCAACGCAGTGGCCAGGCTCGGGCATAAGATCCAGGGTCTCGCGCTGGTGGAGCCGGCCCTGACCGGCAAGGCCAACGAGACTTATCAAAGATACGGGAGGGAGTTCCTGACGATCGGGACGGAGGATAAAGGGGACGCCGTCTCCCTTATCGAGGACTATCTTGAGGAGCGAGGGGCGCTGAAATGAGAAAGGTTCGTTTCGGAATAGTCGGCACCGGCCGCATCAGCGACTGGGTGCTTAAAGGAGCGGTCCTGGAACCCCGGTTCGAGGCTGTCGCGGTCTGCTCTAGGACGCCGGAGAAAGCGGAGGCCTTCGCGCTTAAACATGGCATACCCAACACTTTCACCGACATAGACCGGATGGCCTCCGACCCCTCGGTGGACGCGGTCTACATAGGGACTCCCAACGACACCCATCACGACATAGCCATCAGGTGCATGGATCATGGAAAACACGTCCTCTGCGAGAAGCCTCTGGCCTCCAACGCGTTGGAAGTCAGGGAGATGATCGCCGCCGCCAAGAGGAACGGGGTTGTCCTGATGGAAGCCATGATCTCGACCCTCAGCCCGAATTTCAGGATGATCCAGGAAAAGCTGGGAACCCTCGGGAAGCCTTTGCATTATTCAGGGACATTCTGCCAGTTCTCCTCGAAACACGACAAGCTCCAGGCAATCCTGGCGGGGAAAGACCCGGGGCCGGTACCGAGTTCCTTCAACCCCGACTGCTCCGGAGGGGCGCTCATGGACATAGGGATATACCCGATCTATCCTATGGTCACCCTTTTCGGGAAGCCCAAGGGAGTTAAGGCCGACGTCACCACCCTCAAGGTTCCCGTCTCCGACGGCTCGATGAAAGCCATCGACATCCAGGGAATCGTCCTGTTCGGCTACGACGGGATGAGCGCGCAGGCGATGTATTCCAAAATCGCTGACTCAAGGCTGCGGACCGAGATCTCCTGCGAGGGAGGCATCCTCTCCCTTGACCAGATCCACATCACCCGCCAGGTGGACTTCATCCCCTGCGGCGCGCCCACTTCAGGCCGCTCCAGCGGCCCCGCTGTCGAGGACATCACGGTACCGTGCGACCCGGATGAGTACCTGTGTGAGTTCAGGGAGTTCATCGACGTGCTGGAAAGCGGCCGCCTGGAGTCCGTTAACAACTGTCTCGGCAACTCGCTAGCGGTCGCCGAGACTATGGATGAGATCAGGCGCCAGGGAGGGATCGTCTTCCCCGCCGACCCTATTCCGCTACCCTGAAAGAAGGTAGATTCTCTTTGTCGAAATCCTTGATGTAAGAGCTGGCTCCGGCCACGGTCTCGCAAGCCATGGCGGTGTAGACCTTGGCGGACTTCATGAACATGTCGGGGGCAAGGGTGGCGTCACGCAGGAGCAGCAGCGACATCACTATGACACCGGTCATGTCGTAGAGACGGCGGGCCAGGAAGTCCTGGACCTCGGGGTCACCGGCCTCACGGACCAGGTTGACACACTCCGAAAGGGTCTCCACCAGTCCGGCGACTTTAGCCTTAAGCGGCTCAAGCTCAGGAAGAACCTCTTCGCCGAGCATGTCGTTCATGATGTTGACGTAGGTGCCGTTGGTGATGTAGCGGATGGCCGCAACGACCTGGAGCTGGGTGGTACCCTCGTAGATTGAGAATATCCTCGCGTCACGGTAGAGCCTCTGGCTCTTGTATTCCATGATGAAGCCGGAACCTCCATGGACGGAGATGGCGTCGTAGGCGTTCTGGTTGGCATATTCGGAAGCCATTCCCTTGCAAAGAGGGGTGAAGGCGTCGGCCAGGCGGCTGAACTTCTTCATCTCGGTCCTCTCCTCGGGCTCGAGTTTGCGCTCCCTTTGGATGTCCTCCAGGGCCTTGTAGATGTCCACGTACATCGAGGTCTGGTAGAGCAGCGAGCGGCTGGCGTCGAGCTTCGCCCTCATGCGGGAAAGCATGTCATAGACTCCAGGGAAGCGATTGATCTTCTGGCCGAACTGGGCGCGCTCCGCCGCATAGGCGACAGCCTCATTATAGGCCTCCTGGCTGAGACCGACACTCTGGGCGCCGATGCCCAGGCGGGCGCCGTTCATCAGGGCCATGACGTACTTGATGAGGCCGAGCCTCCTCTCGCCGCAGAGCTCAGCGCGGGCGTCCTTGTAGGTCAGCTCGCAGGTCGGCGAACCGTGGATGCCGAGCTTATGCTCGATGTGACGGACATTAACACCGCCCTGGCGCTTGTCGTAGATGAACATCGACAGGCCGCGGCCGTCGCGTGTTCCTTCCTCGCTGCGGGCGAGAACGAGATGAATATCCGAGTCGCCGTTGGTGATGAACCTCTTGACTCCGTTAAGAAGCCAGCAGCCCTGCTCCTCGCTCCAGGTCGCCTTGAGCATAACACTCTGGAGGTCGGAACCGGCGTCAGGCTCGGTCAGGTCCATGGACATGGTCTCCCCGGCGCAGACGCGCGGGATGAACCTCTGCCTCTGTTCCTCGCTGCCGAACTCGTAGAGGGTCTCCGCGCAACTCTGGAGGCTCCAGATGTTCTGGAAACTCGAGTCAGCGGCCGAGATGACCTCGCTGGCCATGCTGAAAACTGTCTCGGGGGCGTTGAGACCGCCATAACGGCGGGGCATCGTCACTCCCCAGAGACCCGCCAGACGGACGGCCTCCATGTTCTCGACGGTCTTGGAAGCGTATTTCATCCTCCCGTTCTCGAGGTGAGGCCCCTCAAGGTCAACATCTTCCGAGTTGGGGGCGATGGTGTTGGCGGCGATGTCGCCGGCGATCTGGAGAGTCCTGCGGTAGTTCTCGACGCAGTCCTCGAAATCGACGGGAGCCTCCTCATAGAGGTCTTTCTCGGAATAGCCGCGTTCCTTCAGCTCGGCGATCCGGCGCATCAGGGGATTATTCAGATGGAAATCTATTTCCGGATGGTCTGTATAGTAGTTTGCCATTGCGCTTCCTCCTTATTTGCTGTTCTGCTTGTAATACTTGATGAGTTTCGGCACCACTTCCTCGACGGGGCCCGTGATCACATAGTCGGCTATGTTGTTGATCGGGGCGTCGGGGTCGGTGTTGACGCTGATGATGATGCCGCTGTCCTGCATTCCGGCGATGTGCTGGATCTGTCCGCTGATGCCGCAGGCGATGTAGACCTTGGGATGGACAGTGACACCGGTCTGGCCTATCTGGCGGTCGTGGTCGCAGAAGCCCGCGTCCACGGCGGCGCGGCTGGCGCCGACCTCCGCGTGAAGCACCTTGGCCAGATCGAAGAGCATGTCGAAACCTTCCTTGCTTCCCATGCCGTAACCTCCGGCCACCACGATCGAGGCGCCTTTGAGGTTGTGCCTGGCTTTCTCGACATGATGGTCAAGGACCTTCACGACGTAGGCCTCGGGTGAGACATATTTGTCGGGATCGGGATAGACCACCTCTCCGGCGGCCTTGCCCTCATAGAAAGCCTTCTTCATGACGCCCGAACGGACGGTGGCCATCTGCGGACGGTGATCCGGATTGACGATGGTGGCCACGATGTTGCCTCCGAAAGCGGGACGGATCTGGTAGAGAAGGTTCTCGTAGGTCTTGCCGGTCTTGTTGTCGGTGTAGGGTCCGATCTCAAGCTGGGTGCAGTCGGCCGTGAGGCCGCTGGTCAGGGAAGAAGACACCCTCGGACCAAGGTCGCGGCCGATCACGGTCGCTCCCATCAGGCAGATCTGGGGTTTTTCCTCCTTGAACAGGCCGACGAGGATGTCGGTGTGGGGAGCCGAGGTGTAGGGGAACAGTCCCTCTCCGTCGAAGACGAAAAGCTTGTCCACCCCGTAAGGGAGAATCTGGTCCTCGACCTTGCCCTTTATGCCGGTGCCGGCGACTATGGCGTGGAGCTGGACTCCGAGCTCATCGGCGAGCTTGCGACCCTTGGTCAGCAGTTCCTGGGAGACTTCGGCGACGACGGCGCCCTCGATCTCGCAATATACAAAAACGTTGTTCATGACCCTATCCGATTATCTTTTCGTCCAACAATTCCTTGACCATGCCATCGATGTCGGCGTCGGAGGCGGTTAGACGCTTGCACTCCTTGGCCTGGAAAACGATGTTCTGAACGCTCTTGACCTTTGTGGGAGAGCCGGCGAGACCGCACTGGGATGGATCCCCGTCCACGTCGGCGACACTCCACTGGTTGAGGTTGAGATAAGGGCGCTCGGCGTAAAGCTCCGCGTACGGAACCTCGGCGGGACGCTCCATCGGGCAGGAAGCCCTCTTGTATTTCATGACAAGCTTGGCGTTCTGGGGACGGCAGGGAGCCGCGCTCCCGTTCACTGTGATCAGGGCGGGAAGAGGGACCTGGACGGTCTCCGCTCCCCCGTCAATGTGGCGGCGGATGGTCGCGACACCATCATCGACCTTGATGTCCTCGGCGTAGGTGACCTGGTTCAGGCCAAGTTTCTGGGCGACCTGAGGGCCTACCTGGGCTGTATCACCGTCAATGGCCTGGCGGCCTCCGATGACGAGATCAACCCCGCCGATCTTCTTGATGGCGGTGGCGAGGGCGTATGATGTGGCGAGGGTGTCGGCGCCGGCGAAAAGCCTGTCCGTCAAGAGCCAGCCGGTGTCAGCGCCCCTGAAGAGGCCCTGGCGAATGATCTCTCCCGCGCGGGGCGGCCCCATGGTGAGGACTCCGACGGTCGATCCGGGGTTCTGTTCCTTGAGACGGAGAGCCTGCTCGAGAGCGAGAAGGTCATCCGGGTTGAAGATGGCGGGAAGGGCGGCGCGGTTGACGGTACCTTCGGCCGTCATGGCGTCCTTTCCGACATTCCTGGTGTCCGGCACCTGCTTGGCCAAGACAACGATTTTCAACTTCATAACTATTAAAAATATTAA
>JAFROJ010000029.1 GCA_017429765.1 Bacteroidales bacterium
ATGGACGGAAGGACAAATAGGATCCCCCCGTTCTCGGTTGTGCTGATCATGGTGGCGCTGTCTCTCATCGGGGTGGCGTCATTGCGGTGCCTGAACATCCAGTACACCCCGACCGCCGAGGAGAGGACTCTCACCGTATCCTTCAACTATCCGAACGCCTCGGCCGAGACGGTCGAGGCGGAGGCCACCTCCAAACTGGAAGGGGTGCTGTCAGGACTCGACCATGTGTCAGGCGTGTCCTCGACCTCGTCCAAGGTAGGAGGCACGATACAGGTCTCCTTCAACAAGGGGACCGACATGGACGCGGCCCGTTTCGAGGCGGCATCAGCGGTCCGGAACATCAGGTCCTCGCTTCCGAGGGAGATTACCTATCCGACCATATCCAGAGGAAGCGGGGAGTCGGTCTCAAGGGTATCGTACCTTGTCAAGGGAGACATTCCCTCCAGGGAGATCTCACGCTACCTTAATGAGCATGTCCTCAGTCCTCTTGCGGCCGTCCCCGGGGTTGACAAGGTTGAGATCGGAGGCGGGGTCCCATTCCATTGGGTGATCACTTTCGACGCCACGAAGGCAGCCTCGGCCGGGATAACGGCGGACGAGATCGCCAGCGCCTTCCGCTCCTATTATGGCTCCGAGATCGTAGGTATGGCCAGGACCGGCGACGGTATGATGTCCGTGCGTCTGGAGGAAGAAAGCGGCCCGGATTTCGGGGCGGTCCCCGTGAAGAACGTCGGCGGGGAGATCATCCACTTGAGAGACATAGCGACCTGGCGCCACGAGGAGTCCCTTCCGACCTACTACTACAGGGTGAACGGCCTGAACACCATCACCATGACAGCGGAGATAGCCTCCTCGGCCAACCTGCTGACCACAGCCGCGGCGGTGAGGGCGATGATGACCGAGCTGCGGCGCGGCTTTCCCGGCGAGATCACGGCCTCGGTGGCCTACGATTCCTCTGAATATGTCCAAAGCGAGTTGAACCGGATCTACCTGAGGACAGGCCTCTGCGTGCTGATCCTTCTGCTGTTCGTCTTCATCATCTACCGGTCGTGGAGGTACATGATGATAATCCTCTCCACCCTCGCCGTGAACATACTGACGGCCCTGGCGATCTATTCGTTCGCCGGGCTTCAGATCCATATCTACACCCTGGCCGGAATCACGGTCTCGCTGGGGATCATCATCGACACGTCGATAGTGATGATCGACCATTACAGCCGTTACCGTGATCGGAAGGTTTTCCCGGCCATCCTTTCCGCGGTGGCGACCACGGTGGGCGCACTCCTGATGGTACTACTGCTTCCCGAGAGCGAGAAGGCCAACCTCGTGGACTTCATCTGGGTCATAGTCATCAACCTTTGCCTCTCGCTTCTCATATCCTATCTCTTTATCCCATCGTTGATGGAGTATATTCCCGTCAAGGCAGGTGACCGTTCCGGATCCGTTAGAGGGAAGAGAAGGACAGTCAGGCGAAACAGAATGTACTCCCGTTATATAGGCTGGGGTGTCCGGCACCGTTGGGTGTACATAGTGTTATTCATCGCGGCGTTCGGCCTTCCTTTCCGCGCCCTTCCCAAACCCCTCCTTGAGAATGAGAAGACCACCGCCAGCCGGTTCCGCAAGGCGGTGGACAAGTTCGTGACGTGGAAGCCATACGAGTCCAACCGGGTCAAGATCGACAAGTACGCCGGCTCCTCTTTCGCCCTGTTCTACAGCGCCTTGGACCGGTTCAACTTCTACCGCCAGCCGCAGAAGAAGCGACTCAGCATCAGCGCCGGCATGCTCGAGGGCTGCACCGTGAACCAGCTCAACGAGGTAGTGAAAGCCATGGAGAACTACCTCTCGAAGTTCGACGAGATCTCCGTGTTCACGACAAGGATCAGTTCCTACAACGACGCCAACATCACCGTCGAGTTCAAACCGGAGTATGAGAACACCTCCTTCCCCTCTACCCTGAAATCCGAGGTCACGAGGATGGCGATCAATTTCGGAGGTGCCAACTGGAGAGTATGGGGGATTGACGACAACTCATTTAACAACAACATAGTCTCGAGCTACAAGAGCGACGGGATAATCCTCAGGGGCTATAATTACCAGCGTCTCCACGACTACGCCTCTATGGTGGTGGAATATGTTTCCGGCAACCGAAGGGTTCAGGAACCCGAGATCTGGGGCGGGGGCCGGTACGGCAGGCCGTCATCCGAGTTCGTCCTCGACTATGACTTCGGCAGGATGACGATGGCAGATGTGAATCCATATTCGTACTTTGGAACCCTGTCGTCCCTTCTGTACGAGGAGGTCATCGGGAAGGCGGATCACGACGGGGAGCTGTCAGATGTGGTGTTGAGATCTTCTGACCTGGACTCTTACGACCTGTGGCATGTCGTCAATTCCCCGGTCGAGATAGGGGAGTCAAAGGTCACGCTCTCCGGCTTGGGCTCGATAGACAAGAGGCGCACCGGACTGGAGATACAGAAGGAGAACCAGTCATACACCCTTGAGGTCCGTTACGATTTCATCGGAAGCTACGAGCTCTCCAGACGACTTAGGGAACAGGTGGTGGATCACTTTAATAATGAGATACTTCCGGTAGGTTTTAAGGCCGAGGATCCATCCGGGGGATGGTTCTATGGTAACAAAGAAAGGTACGCGTGGCTGATATTCCTTATCATCGCCGTGATCTATGTCATGCTCGCCATGACCTTCGAGTCGTTCAGGTATCCGCTGCCGGTGATATTCATGATCCCGATCTCGTTCATCGGACTCTTCCTCGTGTTCGGACTCTCGGACTTCGCCTTTGACCAGGGCGGCTTCGCCGCTTTCGTGATGCTATGCGGCATCGTTGTCAACGCGGGAATATATCTGGTCACGACCTATCAGGAGACGCGCGATTACATCAAGGCCTTCTCCCGGAAGATCACCCCGATCAGCCTCACCATCGTGTCAACCATCCTGGGCCTTCTGCCGTTCCTCTCCGACGGCCCCGAGGAAGTCTTCTGGTTCGACTTCGCCATAGGCACCATCGCCGGCATGGCCTTCTCGGTGATAGCGATCATCTTTGTCCTGCCGGTGTTCTGTGTGAGGAAGTAGAAAACTCGTTTTCCGTTTTTTATTGCTATATTGGGCGAGATTTTATCGCAAGAACGTTACAAATAGTATGAAGAAGACCCTTATTCCTGTCTTGGCCGCCTTGCTGTTCGGCGCCAGCCTGGGGGCGCAGACGCTGCAGACAGCCTATTTCTCCGATGATTTCACATATTCCTACAGGCTCAACCCCGCCTTCCACCCGAACTACAGTTTCGTGGGCCTGCCGGTGGTCGGGGCGGTGTCGGGATCTTACAAAGGAGATTTCTCCCTGAGGGACATATTCTACAAGAGCGGCGGCGAGACTGTCACGTTCATGAATGAGTCCGTGGCGGCGTCCGATTTCCTCGGGAACTTCAAGAAAGGCTTGAACAAGTTCAGCACCGAGTCCTACACCAATCTTCTGGGGATCGGTTTCAAGGCCGGCGGGCTGTACAACATAGTCGATGTCAATGTCAGGAACTACTCGAGCGGGAAGATCCCTTACGATTTGGCCCGTTTCCTCAAGGAAGGGATGTCGGGGGACGGCTCCTTCGACCTTTCCGGGCTGAACGCCCGTTCCACCTCCTTTTTCGAGCTAGGCATAACCTCCTCCTGGAAGGCGAACCGTAAACTGACCGTCGGGATGCGATTCAAGGGTGTCATCGGCTTCGTGAACTCCTACATCGACATGGACAGGATGACCATCTCACACTCCGGGGACAATTGGTCGGTCTCGTCCGCGGGAGTCATCGCAGCCGCCTACGACGGCCTCAGCATCGCCGGTGTACCCTCGACCCAGGATCCCTCGGTCGAGATGATGGATCTCCGCCACACAAAGGTCGGCAAGCCTAAGGGGCTCATGAACGGTTATGGAGTCGGGGCCGATGTGGGCATCCTCTATGACGACAGTTCCTGGCAGATCTCCGCCTCGGTCTCGGACATAGGTTGTGTCTTCTGGTTCCACAATCTCTACGGCCACGCCTCCTCAGGATCAAACTCTTATTCCGCCAGCTACGAGTCCCGCTCCCACGGCGCCAAAGCGATCGATAACGAGTTCAATCTCATCGGTGCCATGCTCGGGGACGCCCTGGATTTCGTCAAGGAGGATGAGTATCAGTCCCTTGAGTCCCTCCCTCTGACAGTCCGTCTGGGGGCGAGGTACCTCTATCTGTCCGATCTTTCCTTCGGAGGCCTCGCCACTTTCCGTTACGACGCCATCTGCCCGTTCTGGGAGGCCAGAGGCAGTGTCAATTACAGGCCTGTGAAGCAGGTTGAGCTGGTCGGAAGCCTCGGTCTCGGCACCCTGGGTGTCTGCGCCGGTCTCTTCGCCAACGCCCACCTCGGGTTCGTCAATGTTTTCGCCGGCACCGACAATCTTATCGGCACCTCCGGATCGGCTTTCATTCCCTCGACGAAGGGAGCCCCGAATTTTGTCGCGGGGCTCAACTTCGCCTGGTAGGCTCTTAGAAGATGTGGTGGCCGGGCCCGGCCTCGTGGATGGTGTAACTCTGGTCAGACATCGGATCGGACTCCGCCGCCTGGACACTCTTCGGCACGTAAACAGTCGCCGTCGAGCCGGCGGGGATAGTCACCTCGACCTTGACTGTCGAGCCGTCGTGGCTCACATGGGACTCGACCTTCCCGTAAGGGGTGTCCGTGGAATAGTTGACTTCCTTGAGTTCCCCGGTCGGGATGGGGCGGATTATGATGTGCTTGAACCCGGGCTTCCCGGGGTCGGTGTCCACACCGGCCAAAACCCTTGAGAACCAAGTCAATCCGCCACCGAACATGGGATGGTTCCTGGAATCCCTCCCGTTCCACTGCTCCCAGGTGGTTGTGGCTCCTTGCTCCAGCCACCAGCCGAAACTGGGGAAGTCGCGCTGGTTCATGATGGTGTAGGCGAGGTCGCCCATCCCGTTCATCGAGAGGGTCTCGAAGAGGTAACGGGTCCCGATGATTCCGGTGTTGAGGTGGCCGTTGTTCTTGACCTCGAGCTCTTCCCTCAAAGTCGCCCTGACATCCTCCAGCCTGTCCTCCGGCACCCCGATGTAAAGCGCCAGCACATTGCTGCCGTTGTCGCCGTAGGACTTGGTCTCGGGATCATAGAAGGTCTCGTTGAAAGCGGCGGCGATCTTCTCGAGGAGGGCTGAATATTCAGCCTCGGCCTCCTTGTCGCCAAGGATGTTGGCGGTCAGCGCGGTGTTCCGGACGCAGAGCCAGTAAATGAAAGTGTGGACGAGGGCCTCAGAGGGGATCTCGTTGTTCTGGGGCGGCAGCCAGTCACCGAGGTTGTACCAATAGAATGGATTGCCGTCAGGGGTTGTCTTCGCCACGAGTAAGGTGCCGTCCTCCCTGGTCCAGGTGGACAGGTAGCGGTCATATCCCTTCATCGCCTCGAAGCTTTTCTCCAGCACACTCTTGTCCCCGTAGCGGAGATAGAACTCCCAGGGCATCACGCAGATGGCGGCTCCCCAAGCGGGCCCGCCGCCGCACATCGGCTCCCAGGGGGCGCCGTTGGGCACATAGCCTGTCTCGGGGTTCTGGCTCCCGATCACGTCGTCTATCCATTTGTTATAGAAAGATGAGGCGTCGAAATAGGAGACCACGGAGGCCATAGCCACCTCACCGTCGCCGGTGTAGGGGAGACGCTCGCGGTGCGGGCAGTCGGACGCCACGGCGCTGTGCATGTTGTCGATCTGAGCCCGCTGGAAAATGGTGAGTATCCGCTCGAACAGGGGGTTGGAGCTGGTGAAGGTGGAGTTGACAGGGACATAGGTGTTGACCGCCTCGGCGACAACCTGGCTCTCGGAGAGTTCCTTTATTCCCGAGACCACGGCCTCCCTGAACACGAACCAGGTGAAGCGGGGAGCGAAATCGACAGGATCGTCGCCCGCGAAAATGTACTCGCAGCGTGGGCTGGGATACTCGCCGAGGTACTCGACCTTGAGTGTGTCGCCCTCATGGCCCTTGATGCCCTTGAAATGGGCCCATCCGGAGATGACGGTGCCGAAATCAATCTTGTAGGAGCCGTCCTCCAGTCTCTCGAAGGACACCGGCTTGAACACCTCCGTGACCTTGTCGGTGGGGCCGTTGTTGGCGGTCAGGTGACCGTCGGGGGTCGAGCGCTCGACAGCGGCCGTCCAGGCCGAGTCGTCGAAACCGGCCTTGTCCCAGCCGGGCTGCTCCTCCCTGGCGTCGTAGGCCTCTCCGGCCCAGATGTCCCCGAACACGAAGGGGGACTCGGCGGCTTTCCAGGACGTGTCGCTGGAGATGTGCTCGCTGTGCCCGTCCTTGTAAGTCAACTCGATACGGGCGATCAGCCTGGGGACCCCGTAGGGCTCGCACTGGGCCGACTGGGCGGTCGGGCGGGTGTGGAAATACCCGTTGCCGAGGGTGACGCCGATGGCGTTGGCGCCTTCCTTCAACATTCCGGTGACATCGTGGCAGAGGTACAGGGCCCTGTACGCCGTGACTTCCGGGTCGAGCGGGATGCGGGGGTTCTCCTTGAGGAACGGGCGGAGGGTGTAGTCGGTCAGGCCGGGAGCGAGGAAGTCGTCCCCGACTTTCTCCCCGTTGAGGCGGGCCTCGTAGTAGCCGAGACCGCTGATGAACAGGTCGGCTCTCTCAAGGCCGGCCCCCACGTTGAATTCCTTGCGGAACATCGGGTAGCGGGTGTACCAGTTGCCCCTGACGTCCTCCTGCCAGGCGGCGCCGATCCATCGGGCGTCCCAGGCGTCCTCGGCGGGACCCGTGGTCCATCTAGACGGCCGGCTCCATTTGGAGGTTTTGCCGTCCTCGCCCCAGGTTCTCACGGTCCAGAAATACGCTTTCATGGGCTCCAGGGCCGGGCCGCCGTAAGGGACAAGGTGGGACTCGCCGGACTCCACGGGGCCCGAGTCCCAGACCACGTCGCCCTTGGGAGCCTTACCGGACGTTGAGACAATGATCTGATAGGCCATCTGGGGCCTGGAGTTGATCCAACTCATTCTCGGAGTCGAGCCCGCCTCGACCAGGACATTCCCGGCCTGGAACTCGCACCGCAGCCCTTCGGGCCTCTCGCTGACGCACCCCGCCAGCGCCGTCATAGCGACAGCTATTATCAATGTTAACTTTCTCATATCAAACTGTTTCCACCGGATGCCGGCAGGGCCTTCATCCCCGAACCGCCGCTTCGCGGCCCCATCGTTCGCCTCGTTTCACGAGGCTCCGGTCTCCCCTCTTAACGTGCCGAGGGTGGCAGTGGTTCGGGTGACGAAGCCCTGCCGGCATCCGAGATGACTAGATGTGGGCTATTGAATAAACAGGGGCGATCTCGGCGAGGCGGTCGCGGCCATTCAGGCCGTCGAGCTCCACGATGAATATGAACTCGTTGACCTTGACGGAGTATTCCTTGCCGTCGACCACTATGGGTTTGGAGATGATGGTCTTGGCTATACCCTCGGCGGTGCCTCCGGTCGCCAGCACGTCATCCACGATCGAGACATGGATCACCCCGTCCTCCGCCGGCCCTGCCGCGATGTCGGAGTTCCTGTAGATCAGCTTGTCCGCCCCGTATTCTTTCATGATCTCGATGGTCTGGAGGTCATCTCCGCTGTAGGGGAGTTTGCCCCTCTTGCGGAACAGGATTATGTTCTGGACCCCGCAGTCCGCGAGGAGCAGGGGGGAGGCGAAAAGGAAGGCCCTGGCCTCCGGGCAAGCCACGGAGGGGGCTGAGACTAATTTGCCGACCTCGGCTGTCACATCGGCGAAAACTTTCCTGTCCTGGAGATAGGGGATGATGTCCACGAACTTGATCCCGGGAGAGGGAAAGTCCTGGTAGAATTTCAAGTGTTCCTCAAACATGGCTGTTGAAAACTTTGTGGATTATTGTATAACAAAGATATGGATTTTATCTGACTATCAGGCTAAATTTGTGAGGATAAATCCAGACTATAGTCCAACTTCAATAATTATGTCAACAAAACCCATTATCGCGGCCGCTATCGCGGCGCTGGCCTTTTCTCTAGGAGCCAAGGCCCAGACCAATGTCCAGACGTTCTACGACTTTGGAAAGGATCGTCAGTACGTGACCACAACCTTTGAGATGTTCAAGGGTGACAAGTTCGGTGACACTTTCTTCTTCATTGATCACTATTACACGACAAAGGATCAGCGTCCCGACGTGGGCGGCGCCATCAACGGAAGTTACTATGAGATCGAGCGCGGTCTCAATTTCTGGCAGGAGTCCAGCCTCAAGGATCTCAGCGCCCATCTCGAGTACGACGGCACGACCTGGGGACAGGGCACTTGGTGCTTCGGAGCGAAATATTTCCTCCACTCGAAGGACTACTCCAACATGTTGACTCTCTACGCTATGTACGAGACCTTCCGCGGGTTCGGCGAGGCCGATATTCCCGTGAAGTTCACCGCTGTGTGGAGCATGGGCAATCTCTTCGGACTCAAGGGCCTCACTTTCAAGGGCTTCGCCGACCTCTGGGGCAACAACACCGCCTGGCTTGACGGCTCCATCACCAAGTGGACCTTCCTGACCGAGCCTCAGCTCTGGATGAACCTCGGCAGCGCCTTCGACGGTCATCTCGACATCGGTGGCGAGGTTGAGCTCTCCTACAATTTCGCCGGGAACAAGGGCTTCATGTGCAACCCTTGCGCCGGTCTCAGGTGGTCGTTCTAGTCTCCCCGACACACACTCTAATCACATAACACTATGGCAGAAACCCAAGTCAAAGCCCCCGAGAAGAGGGGCTGGCTGACAAAGCTCTTCGGTTTCGACGGCTCCAAGATGAAGGTATCCACCGAGATCGTCGCCGGTATCACCACCTTCCTGGCGATGTCCTACATCCTGGCCGTCAACCCGTCTATCCTCGGCGACACCGGAATGGACAAGAACGCCCTGTTCACCGCCACCGCGATCGCCTCGATCTTCGCCACCTTGATCATGGCCTTCTACGCGAAGCTGCCGTTCGCCCTCGCCCCCGGCATGGGACTGAACGCCTTCTTCTGCTACACGGTCTGCATCGGGATGGGATATTCATGGCAGTTCGCCCTCACCGCCGTCCTGATCGAAGGTCTCATCTTCGTGATCCTGACATTGACGAATGTGCGCGAGGCGATCGTGAACTCCCTGCCGAAATCGATGCGAAGCGCCATCGGGGCCGGTATCGGGCTCTTCATCGCGCTGATCGGTCTCAAGGGAGGCGGCATCGTCGTTGACAGCCCCGCCACCCTCGTCGATCTCGGCACCCTCACAAGCGGCCCCGGCCTCCTCTCGGTGATCGGACTGATCCTGACAGGCATCCTCGTCATCCTGAATGTCCCCGGCGCCCTGCTGATCGGTATCATCCTGACGGCCATCATCGGTATCCCCATGGGGATCACCAAGTTCGCCGGCTTCGTCTCCGCTCCTCCGAGCGTCGCCCCGATCTTCTGCAAGTTCGATTTCTCCCAGGTCTTCTCCCTTGACATGCTCGTGGTCGTGTTCACCTTCCTCTTCGTGGACATGTTCGACACCATCGGCACCCTGGTCGGTGTGACCACCAAGGCTGAGATGACCGACGAGAAGGGCAGGCCGATCCGCCTGAACCAGGCCTTCCTCGCCGACGCTGTCGGTACTATGGCAGGCGCCTGCCTCGGTACCAGCACCGTGACCACCTATGTCGAAAGCGCCTCCGGAGTCGCCCAGGGCGGACGCAGCGGTCTCACCGCCGCCTCGACCGCGGCCTGCTTCGTGCTCGCGCTCTTCTTCGCCCCTGTCTTCACGGCCATCCCCGGCTCAGCTGTCTGCCCGGCTCTCGTCATAGTCGGTCTGTTCATGCTCAGCCCGATCAAGAACATCCCTCTCGACGACTTCTCCGAGGCTATTCCCGCCTACCTGACGATGATCCTGATGCCCATGACCTATTCCATCTCCCATGGTATCCTCATCGGTCTCATCGCCTATGTGGTCCTGAATCTCTGCACCGGGAAGAAGTCCAAGGTCAGCTGGTTCATGATCGTTCTGGCGATTCTGTTCGTCCTGAAGTACATATTCCTGTAAGTTGTTGATAACAAAAGAATTAACAACTACGTTTCGAGGCTGTTGATAACTTTAGTTAATTCTTTTACAGAAGGGACGAATTATCTATTATCTTTGCCGAAGAATGGTTCGGATCGCCGCTGTCGGTCCGAACCTATTTTCCCCCAAAGAGGGATAAGGCGAGAAATCAATCGACACAATATATATGGATGTAACTGTACGCAAGACCAACGGTACGTTTGAGGAGTACGACAAGGTCAAACTGATGAATGGCATACGCGAGGCCTACAAGACGGCGGGTCAGGAGTGTCCCGAGGCCGTGGTGGTCTCGATCGCCGAGAACCTCTATATCTACGACAAGATCACGAGCCGCGAGATCCGCCGCCAGGTGGAGGATAGCCTCATGTCCATCAACAAGAAGGTGGCTGTGGCTTACATCGAGAAATTCGACGCCGGCCTCGACCTTCGCAAGAAGAGGGACTTCATCAAGGACTACATCAACGCCTCCAACGCCGCCACAGGCTCGAAGTTCGACGCCAACGCCAACGTGACCCGCAAGAACATAGTGACGCTCGGCCAGGAACTCTACAAGGAGAACAACATCAAGCAGAACCGCTACATCATGAAGGACAAGATCAAGTCCATGTACGGCCGCGCCATCGCGAACCAGTACATCAAAGACCTTGAGAGCCATGTCCTCTACAAACATGACGAGAGCGGCACTCCCGGCTACCCTTACTGCGTGGCCATCACGATGTATCCTTTCCTAGTCGACGGTCTGCGGAACCTCGGTGGCGTCTCCATCGCCCCCACGGATTTGAAGTCTTTCTGTGGCGAGTTCATCAACCTCGTGTATTCCATCTCCTCCCAGTTCATGGGAGCGGTGGCCACACCCGAGTTCCTGATGTACCTGGACTACTTCATCCGCAAGGACTACGGAGACGACTACATCGAGCATCTCGAGGATGTCGTCGAGATGAACGTCAAGAAGAGGACCCTCGTCAAGGTCATCGACAACTATTTCCAGCAGGTGGTGCATTCCATGAATATGCCCGCCGGCAACCGCGGCTATCAGACCGTGTTCTGGAACATCAGTTACTTTGACGAGCCCTACTTCCGCGGCGTTTTCGGCGACTTCCGTTTCCCTGACGGGACCGCTCCCAGATGGGACACTCTATCCTGGCTCCAGAAGCATTTCATGAATTGGTTCAACGAGGAAAGGAACCACTACATCCTGACTTTCCCCGTCGAGACCATGGCTTTGCTCACCGACGGGGCCGATGACTTCGCCGATCCCGACTACGCCGACTTCACCGCCGAGATGTGGTCGAAGGGTCACAGCTTCTTCTGCTATCTCTCCGACAGCCCGGACAGCCTCGCCAGCTGCTGCCGTCTGCGCAACTCGCTGACCGACCTGGACAAGTCGGACGAGAAGCACAACCACACCACCCATCAGTACTCCATGGGCACGGCCTCCGTCTCGACCGGTTCCAAGTCCGTCATGACCATCAACCTCAACAGGCTCATCCAGATCGCCGCGAGGCGTTACTTCCTTGAGAGGAAGGGTGTCATGATCGACGGCGGCAAGGCCCTCCAGAGAGGTGACTACGACAAGAACCAGCTCTATGAGTACATCCGTGAGGCGGTCACCGACGAGACGGAGAAGGTTCATAAGTACCAGAACGCCTTCAATGAGATCATCAAGGACTTCCTGAACGCCCGCATGCTGGATGTCTACCAGGCAGGCTTCATCGACATGAGGCGCCAGTACCTGACGGTCGGTGTGAACGGTCTGACGGACGCCGCCGAGTTCCTCGGCCTGACCATCAGCCCGAATCCGGAGTACAATGAGTTCGTGGACACCATCCTCGAGACCATCAACCGCTCCAACAGGAAGGACAGGACTCCCGACGCCATGTTCAACACCGAGTTCGTCCCCGGCGAGAACCTCTCCGGAAAGAACTACAGGTGGGACCAGAAGGACGGCTTCTACGTGTCTCCCAAGCACAACATGTACAGCTCGTACTTCTACAACCCGGAGGACGACACCCTCTCGATGATCGACAAGTTCAAGCTTCACGGCAACGACTATGTCAAGCATCTGGACGGTGGCTCCGCCCTCCACATGAATGTGGCCGAGCACCTCTCCAAGGACCAGTACAGGCAGCTTTTGAAGACAGCGGCCCACTACGGGACCAACTACTTCACATTCAACTGCCGCAACACGGTCTGCAACAGCTGCGGGTACATCAGCAAGGACACTCTTGAGGTCTGCCCGAAGTGCGGAAGCCGTAACCTGGATTACCTGACCCGCGTCATCGGCTACCTGAAGAGGGTCTCCTCGTTCAGCGAGATGCGCCAGGAGGAGGCGGGACGCCGCTTCTACATCCACGAGGGATCCAGGGAGGCTGTGAAAGCCTCGGCTCCCGTGTACGTGACCAAGGCGAAGGTATGATCAAATATGTTCCCGAGATGACCTCCGTGGTCATCGAGGAGATACCCGATCGCGTTACCTTGGCGGTTGACATCAGCAACTGCCAAGGTAATTGCGTTGGGTGCCACTCACCTTTCTTGAAAGAGGATGTCGGTGAGGAGCTGACCCCCGCTGTCATCGACCGTCTGGTCGCTGAGAACTACGGGGTCAATTGTTTTCTTTTCCTTGGGGAGGGCAACGATCCGGAGACCTTGATCGCTTTGGCTGACCATGTCCGGGAGATCGGGCTTGAGTCGGCTCTGTATTCCGGAAGACGTGACGTCGAGAGAGCCTTCTACATGACTTTCGACTATGTCAAGATCGGCCCGTACATCGAGCATTTCGGCCCGCTCAACTCTCCCACGACCAATCAAAGGCTCTATAAAGTCACCCACGACACTTCCTCCAAGCCAGACTATCGCCTCACCGACCTGACCTCCCGCTTCTGGCGCCGCGGCATCGACCCGAATAAATAGCCGGCCATAAAGGGTACGGCAGACTGGACGCCTCGCTCCGCTCGGCCCCACCGTTCGCCTCGTTTCACGAGGCTCCGGTCCCCCCTCTTAACGTGCCGAGGGTGGCAGTGTCCCTCTGCCGTACCCCTTATGGCCGCCTAGAAATGGGCCGGAGAGATTTTTGTTTTTGAAGCCATTGATTATCAGTGGCTAAGGTGTTCCTTGCGAGAGATAGGATTTTTGGAGTTGTGGGAGAAAAAGTCGTAACTTCGCGGTATGGAAATGAAAAAACGTGTGTTTATGATAAAGTATTTCAAAGTTATTTTGATCGCGGTGGCGGTTCTTGCCGTTGTGTCCTGCAAGAGCAACGGCAAGGCCTTGCTGCCCAATGTCAGCGGAAAGGCCGGCGAGGTGATCGTGGTCATCGACCGCGAAGGTTGGGAAGGCAATCTGGGCAATGAGGTCAGGGGACTCCTGGCCAGGGACTGCGAGTTCCTGCCTCAGAGGGAGCCTCTCTACTCTCTTGTGAATCTCGCTCCCGGCTCATTCTCCGACATGTTCAAGTACCACAGGAATATTGTCATATTCAATATCGACTCAACCGTCACCAAGCAGGGGGTTGTCTACCGCACCAATGTCTGGGCCAAGCCCCAGTGCGTCATCCAGCTCAACGCGTCCTGCCAGGACTCCGCGATAGTCGTGTTGGGCAAGAACGGGGAGAACATCGCCGGCGCTCTCGAGCAGGCGGAGAGGAACAGGGTCATCGCGAACACCCTTCTCTATGAGGAGGGGCAGCTGGCCGATGTCGTCGACAAGATGATCGGCGGCAAGGTCCATTTCCCGATGGGCTATAACCTCAAGAAGGTCACCGACGACTTCATCTGGATCGCCGACGAGAAGCAGTACACCACACAGGGAGTTTTCGTCTATAAATATCCCGCCACCGATGACGAGCCTTTCACAGAGGAGCGGATCATAGCCCACCGTGACGAGTTCCTCAAGAAATATGTCCCGGGGATGTTCGACAACACCTACATGATCACGAGCCCGTTCATCACTCCGGGAGTCAAGTTCCTGAAATACCACGACATGGACTTCGCCGAGACCAGGGGATTGTGGGAGGTTTACAATGACTTCATGGGCGGTCCTTTCGTCTCGCACTCTTTCTACAGCAAGGACGGAAAGGAGATAATCGTGCTGGAGGCTTGGGTTTACGCGGCCAAGTACGACAAGCGCCAGTACCTCCGTCAGGTGGAGTCTCTGTTGTACTCGTTCGAGTGGGATAAAGAGTGATTTTTATTTTGTCGGCTCGAAAATAATCTCTATATTTGCAACCCAATTTGGCCTAGGCCGTCTTAGTGGGAACCTGGTGGGTTCGTATA
Organism: Bacteroidales bacterium; assembly: GCA_017429765.1. Taxonomy (GTDB): domain Bacteria; phylum Bacteroidota; class Bacteroidia; order Bacteroidales; family UBA932; genus Cryptobacteroides. The sequence goes on from JAFROJ010000029.1 coordinate 14,389, forward strand.
ACGGTTAGTACTCGGGATTTTCATTCCCGCAATAGGAGTTCGATTCTCCTACCCACTACGAAAATATTAAAAAATAGAAACGATGGCAAATCACGCATCAGCAAAAAAAGCCAATCGCCAGAGCGAGAGGCGCAGGTTGCATAACAAGTATTATGCGAAGTCGACGCGGAACGCGATCCGCGACATTAGGAACACAACTGACAAGAAGGCCGCCGAGGAGGGAGCTCCCAAGGTGTACGCCATGATCGACAAACTCGCGAAGATCGGCGTCATCCACAAGAACAAGGCTTCCAACCTCAAGAGCGGTATCGCTCTCTACATCAACAAGCTCGGTTAAAGAGCAATCGGGATGTAGCGCAGTTGGCTAGCGCACTACGTTCGGGACGTAGGGGTCGTCCGTTCGAGTCGGATCATCCCGACCAGTTTTAAAAGCACAGTCAGGTAAAAAGCCTGGCTGTATTTTTTAATTGTTCACTGGCCAGGCGATCCGATAACGACAAATCAAATAAAGCGGCAATCTCTTTGTGGAAGTCGATCTCGTGGCTCTGGGATCCTGACATGCGAATATCCCAAGCGGTTATAGGCCCCAAATAACCGCCGTATGGAAAATAATCAGTATATTTAACGGTTTATTTGAGGTCGATGAGCGAGAAAGTACTGATTAGCAAAGATGGCCTGCGGCAGGCGTTGGGGCTGAAAGGTCTTTTGGGGAAGTGTGCGGCGGGGGCGCTGTACAGTGTCCTCGGGATCGGGAAACTTAACCGTGAGTATCCTGTGGTGGCCGGCCTCACCGGTCCCGACTTCTCGGAAGAAGTCCTCAGAAGGTTCGGGATCTCTTACGAGATTCCCCGGGAACAGTTCGGGAACATCCCTTCCGAAGGGGGGTTCCTCACAGTGTCCAACCATCCTTTCGGAGGGGCAGACGGCCTGATTCTCAATGCGATAATAGGCTCAAGGAGAAAAGATTTCAAGATCTTGACCACCTTCCTGCTCGCCAAGGTGAGGAATCTCGCGGACTGGTTCATCCCCGTTGATAATTTCTCGACAGGCGGCGCCAGGAGCGTGGCAGGAATCAGGGAGGCTCTTGGGCACATCGACAGTGGCGGCGCCCTGGGTCTCTTTCCGGCCGGGGAGGTCTCCACATGGCAGAAGAAGGGAGTAAGAACCGCCGTCTCCGGGAAACGGGTCGTGGAGGACAAGCCCTGGGCCGCTAACATCATCAAATTGGTCAGGAACTCAGGGTTGCCGGTTGTCCCGGTTTATTTCGACGGCGGAAACTCCAGGTTATTCCACGTTCTCGGGCGTGTCCATCCGGCGCTCAGGACCATCAGGCTGGTCAGGGAACTCACTGGTAAAAAAGGTACCGTCGTCAAAGTCAGGATAGGGAGGCCCATCCCTGCCTCTGAGGTGGCGAATATGGATATCCTCACATTGAGGGATTATTTGAGGAACCGCTGCTATGCCCTTGAGGCTGAGTGTGTTCCGAGGAAGAGGGACAGCTTCCTTGCGACCATGTCCCCGCTGGCTGACCCCGCGGATCCGGAGGTCATCCGCTCCCATATGGGGCAACTTGAGGATAAGGTGGTCTTCCAGACGGGGGACTACCAAGGCTATCTCCTGGAAGAGTCTGACGCGCCCGAGGTCATGAGGGAACTCTACCGCCTGCGCGAGGAGACATTCCGCGCGGTCGGGGAGGGGACCGGGAATCCCGAGGACACCGATCCCTATGACTCTTATTACAAGCACCTTATCCTTTGGAATATTCCCAAGGGAGAGATCGCTGGAGCCTACCGGGTCGGTTATGGTTCCCAAATCGTCCCCCGCATGGGCAAGGCGGGGCTTTACACCGACAGCCTGATCACTTACGGTCCCGCGGCAGACGCCCTGCTCCCTCATTGCATGGAGCTCGGCAGGTCCTTCGTGTCCCTTAAGTTCCAGAAGGAGGTCCTCCCTTTGAAGCTGATGCTCTCAGGCCTCACTGTCGCTCTGGCTCGGGATCCCGAATCCACCTTCTGCACAGGCGCCGTGAGCATGAGCGACAGTCTCCCGGACCTCTACAAGAGCCTGGTGGTGTACTTCCTCGAGAGGGACTTCAGTTTGCCTGACGCCCGGATGTTCGCCAGGCCCACCCATCCTTTCAAGCCTGATTTCCTCCGGGTCGACCCCGAGGGGCTGTTGGCCCGTGTCCCGAGGGGGGATATCGACGCCCTGGACAAACTGCTCTACTCGATGTCTGACGGTAAGTACCGGCTGCCGGTCCTGCTCCGGAAATATTTCAGTTGCGGGGCGAAGGTGTCTTGCATGAATGTGGATCCTTTGTTCCACGACAGTCTCGACGCGATCATTGTCTTGAAAGCCGGCGACTTCCCGGTTCCGATGCTGCGCTCTATCGCGAGACCCCTCTCCAAGGAGGCCCGGGAGGTGGTTTTCAATCATTTCTACGGCACCACAGACCCTGAGTAGCGATGGACAGTCCGGTCTGGGTATATTTGCTGGGACTAGCCGGAATGGGCATCTATGGCCTGCGGCTCCTGATCCAATGGTACTTGTCGGAGAAATCCCGCCACGTGGAGTCTCCCGGAATCTATTGGGTGCTCAGCAGCATCGGCGCGGTGGTTCTCTATCTCTACGGCTGGTTGAGGAAGGATTTCTCCATCATATTCGGGGAGAGCGTCGGGTATTACATCTACATGTGGAACATCGGCGTCCTCGGCCTCTACAAAAGAGTCCCGCGTTTCCTGGTTGTCCTCCAGGCTCTGTTCCCTGTGGCGATCCTTGTCCTGATAGTCAGGGACTTACCGACTTTCACGGAGACCTTCCTGCATAATGAGTATGTCCCCCTTAGGCTTCTCTTGTTCGGAGTGCTGGGGCAGTCCGTCTATGAGCTCCGGTCGGTCTACCAGCTTGTCTACAGCTACAAGCGCAAGGCCTCGATCCTGCCGATGGGGCATTGGGTGATGGCGGTGACCGGATCTGTGCTGATCATCATCTACGGTTTAATCCGGCACGACTGGGTGCTGGTTCTCGGGCAGTTCTCCATAGTCTTCTCGATCCGCAACATCATGATCTCCGTCTCTTCCTCGAGACTGATGAGTAGTGTCGCGACCTTGCTGATGGTGAGGCCCACCCAATTCGGTTTCAATGAGCAGACAGCCCCTGACAATCATTTCCAGAGGCAAAGCTCCGAGAAGGATTTGCGGGAATATGCCTTGGGGGAGTTCGACGGGATGGTTAATGTCCTGAGAGAGCGTGATATCCCGGTGCTGGTCACCGAGGACGCCCAGGGCTACGGGAGCCCTGACTCCGTGTTCCCGAACAACTGGTTCTCGACCCATTCCGACGGCACCCTGGTCCTCTATCCCATGTTCGCCTCCAACAGGAGGAACGAGAGGGATCCCGCCATCATCAGGGAGGTCATGCGGGTCGCGGGGACGAAAAGGATCGTTGACCTTTCCCACTGGGAGGACAAGGGAAAGTTCCTGGAGAGCACGGGAAGCATGGTGCTGGACAGGAAAGCCCGTGTGGCCTACGCCTGCCGCTCGCCCCGAACCTCGGAGGCGGTGCTGGATGACTTCTGCCGCAAGATGGGCTACCGTTCCATCCTGTTCGACGCCGTGGATCGTGACGGCAACCCTATCTACCACACCAATGTGATACTGTCTCTCGGCGGGGACTTCGCTCTTCTTTGCGAGAGCGTCATCATCTCGCCTCCGGAACTGACTGAGATTGAGGCGAGTTTGTTGGCTGGAGGGAAGAAGGTTATCCGTGTCTCTTACGAGCAGATGCGGTGTTTCGCCTGCAATTGCCTTGAGGTCAAGAATCGCGACGGGAAGCGTTACCTGGTCATTTCCGACACGGCTGAAAAGACGCTTACCGCCGCCCAGAGAACTGTCATCGGCGAGAGCGCCGAGCTGCTCCCAGTCCATATTCCCCACATAGAGGAAGTCGGGGGAGGGTCGGCCCGTTGCATGATGGCGGAGGTGTTCCCCCGCGGCTGATCCCTACTTGTTCTCCTCTTCCAGAGTGAAGGAGGAGGACCCGTCGAAGCAGTGGAGGCAAAGATCCTCCCTGGGCAGGCCGATGCTGTCCACCAAGGTCTCTATGGTGTTGAACTTCAATGAGTCAAGGTTGAGCTGACGGGCGATCTCCCTGACCATTCGGGCATATTCCGGAGTGGTCGAGTCGGTGTATTTATCCACGTTCTTGTCGCTGTCGCCCTCGAAATCCTTGATGATTCTTCGGGTGATCAGCTCGAGCTCTGTCTTGCTGGTGGAGAAGTTGAGGAAGGGGCAGCCGAACACGAGGGGAGGGCAGGAGATGCGCATGTGGACCTCCTTGGCGCCGCTCTCGTGGAGCTGGCGGGTGTTGTCCTTGAGCTGGGTGCCTCTGACAATGCTGTCGTCGCAGAAGAGAACCCGGCGGTCCCGGAGCATGTCGGAGTTGTGGATAAGTTTCATCTTCGCGACAAGGTCCCTTGTGCTCTGGTACGAGGGCATGAAAGAGCGGGACCAGGTCGGGGTGTATTTGGCGATGGTGCGCATGTACGGGGCCCCGTGGCCAGCGGCGAATCCGACTGCCATCCCGATGCCGCTGTCAGGCACTCCGCAGACGCAATCCACCTCCGTCTCCTCCTTCTCGCCCAGCGATTTGCCGCACAGGAAGCGCGCCCGCTCGACATTTGTCCCGTCGTAGCAGGATGTCGGGAAGCCGTAATATATCCACAGGAAGGAGCAGACCTGCTTGCGGGGGTTAGGCTTCCGGAGCCGCTCCATGCCGTCGGCCGTGAGCCGGACTATCTCCCCAGGTCCGATGTAGCTTGTCGTCTCGAAGCCGAGGTTGGCGAACGCGGTGCTCTCGGAACTGACCGCCATCGCGCCTTCCTTGGTCCCGACAGCCATCGGGGTGCGGCCCCAGGAGTCCCTGGCTGCGATTATGCTGTCCTCGGTGAGGATCAGCATCGAGCAGGAGCCTTTCACCTCCCTGTACACGTTCTCGATGCCTTCCACGAAGTTCTTCCCGCGGACGATCAGAAGGCTGATAAGCTCGGTGATGTTGATCTTCCCGCTGCTGAACTCGGTGAGGTACATCCCCTCGGCGAGTAACTTCCGGGTCAGGTCCTCGGCGTTGTTCACTCTCGCTACTGTGACGAGCGCGAAGCGGCCGAGGTGTGAGTTCACGAGCATTGGCTGGGCGTCGGTGTCGCTGATGACACCTATTCCGGCGTTGCCTGTGAATTTGGAGAGCTCGTCCTCGAAGCGGTTACGGAAGTAGCCGTTCTCAAGGCTGTGGATCCCGCGCATGAAGCCACGGTTGGGGTCGAAGGTGGCGAGTCCACCCCTGCGGGTACCAAGGTGGCTGTTGTAGTCTGTGCCGTAGAACAGGTCGTTGGCGCATCCTCTTTTTGAAATAGTCCCGAAAAAACCTCCCATGAGAAATATGAATGTTAAATCCGTCTTTCTAAAAGAAAGGCGAATTTAATCATTTCCCGTGAAATATCAATGGAAGAGACGGCGGATATCGTTCCCGAACGCCAGTACCATCAGCAACGCCAGCAGGGCCATCCCGATGATCTGCGCCACCTCCAGGAACTTGTCGCTGGGCTTGCGGCCGGTGATCATCTCGTAGAGGCAGAACACAATGTGTCCGCCGTCGAGAGCCGGGATGGGGAGGAGGTTCATGACCCCGAGCATTATGGACAGCAGGGCCAGGATCTGAAGGAACCTGAACCAATCCCATGTGGAGGGGAAGACCTGGCCGATGGCGATGAAACTGCCCACTGATTTGTAGGCCTCGGTGCTCGGCGAGGCGACGAGCTTGAGATCCCTGAGGTAACCGCCTATGGTGCTGAATGTCAGCTTGAAACCGGCGGGGATCGCCTCCAGCAAGGTGTAGGTCTTGACTGTGTAGGAGGGCATCTGGCTGTACACTCCGATCCTTCCGGCGGTGTCCACCAGGACAGGGATGGCCAGGGTGTCGGCGCCTCTTAGGACCGAGGCTTTGACCGAGTCTCCCGGCACGGTGGCGAGATAGGCCTTCATGTCTTGGATGAAGGGTGTCGGGACAGAGTCAAGGGCGATGATCCGGTCGCCTTTCTCAAATCCGGCCCCGACATTGTGTGAGCCGCTCATGACCGAGTCTATCACGAATGGCACGGCGAGGTCGAACATGCCGGGGGTGTTCAGGACCTCCCCGATCTTGGAGTGGTCGATGTAGACCTCGACGGTGTCGCCGTCCCTCAAGACCACCACTTTCTCGACATTCCGGCGGGCCAGGTCGATCTGGAGAGCCCCGAAGTTCTCCGGGACGTAATCATCCATCCTCAAAATCTTGTCTCCGGCCTTGAATCCCATCTCGACCCCGAGCTCGTTCGGATAGATGAGGCTGTCCTCGTTCTTGAAATAGGAGCTTCCCCAGATGGCCATGATGCCTATGTAGCAAATGATGGCGAATATGAAGTTGTAGAGGACGCCCCCGACCATGACGAGCAGCCTCTGCCAGGCCGGCTTTGTCCTGAACTCCCAGGGCTGGGGGTCTTTCCTCATGGCCTCTGTGTCCATGCTCTCGTCGATCATGCCGCTGATCTTGCAGTACCCTCCGAGAGGAAGCCAGCCGATCCCATATTCAGTCTCCCAGTCTTTCGCCTTGGGGAACAGGCGGGTGAACCATTTTCCCTTGGTGCTGAATATCTTGCTTGTGCCGATGTCGAAGAACAGGAAGAACTTCTCCACCCGGATGCCGAAGAGTTTGGCGAAGGTGAAGTGTCCGGCCTCGTGGATGACGATCAGTATGGAGAGGGCAAGGATGACTTGCAGAACCTTCATTAGGACTACCATGGCGTCAGTTTTTCTTCATGGAGCGGACCAGCGCCTCCGCTGCGGCGCGGGCCCTTGAGTTTGTCTCGAATATGTCCTCGATCGACGGCTCGGCGACGAACGGGGTTCTTTCCGCGCACTCCCCTGCGATGTCGGATATCCCGTAGAAAGGGATCTCGTCCCGCAGGTACGCGGCGACCGCGGTCTCGTTGGCGGCGTTGAGGGCGCAGGGAATATTCCCGCCTCTTCCTATGGCGTCGTAGGCAAGCCTGAGGGCGGGGAACTTGTTGAGGTCGGGCTCGAAGAAGGAGAGCCCGCCGACTTTGGAGAAGTCAAGCTTCTTGTTGCCGAGGGGAAGCCTCTCGGGGAAGCCGATGGCGAACTGGATCGGCTCCCTCATGTCCGGCTCGGCCATCTGGGCGATCACCGCCCCGTCCTCGAACTCCACCATGGAGTGGATGATGGACTCCGGATGGACAACCACATTGATCTTGTCCACGGGGGTGTCGAACAGCCACCTGGCCTCGATCACCTCGAAGCCCTTGTTCATCATCGTGGCGGAGTCGATGGTGATCTTGGCTCCCATGCTCCAGTTGGGATGCTTCAGGGCCATCTCTTTAGTGGCGGCCGCTATCCGCTCCTTGTCCCATGTCCTGAAAGGGCCTCCGGAGGCCGTCAGGTGGATCTTCCTCACTTTGTTGCCTTGGGCGGCGAGGAGGCATTGGAATATCGCCGAGTGCTCGGAGTCCACAGGAAGGATCGGCGCGTTGTGTTTCCTGGAGAGCGCCATCACTATCGGTCCGGCGGCCACGAGGGTCTCCTTGTTGGCCAGGGCAATGACTTTCCCCGCCTTGATGGCCGACAGTGTGGGTGCCAGCCCGCTGAATCCCACCATGGAGGCCACGACGATGTCGATACGGTCGGAGGTCACGAGGTCGCACACCGACTTCATGCCGCCGAACACCTTGGTGTCAGTCCCTTCCAGGGCGTCGCTGAGCTGTTTGTATTTGGTGTCGTCGCAGATGACGGCGTTGTTGGCGTCGAACTCCCTGGCCTGCATGGCCAGACGGGCGAAACTGCTGTTGCATGTGAGGAGCTCGACCTCGAATAGGTCCCTGTGCTCCCTGATGACCTCAAGGGCCTGCATCCCGATGGATCCGGTGGACCCCAGTATCGCTATCCTTCTTCTCTCCATCAAAAACTAATGTATTTCGCGGGATCCACCGCCTCGCCCTTATGCCACAACTCGAAATGCAGATGCTCCCCGTCGGCGGTCGAGCCTGTGCCGCCAACGATCGCTATGGGGGTTCCGGCGGTGACTTTGTCCCCGGTCTTCCTCATCAGCTTCTGGTTGTGCTTGTAGACGGAGATGATGTCCCCGTCGTGCTGGATCCGGATGGTGTAGCCTTCCTCGTCGGTCCATCCGGCCGAGATGACTGTCCCGTCCAGGGTGGCCATGACCACCGAGTTGTCGGGGGCCGTGATGTCGATGTAGGGGTGCAGGGCCTTGTCATATCCTTGGGAGATGACACCCTTCAGGGGGATGAAAAAATGCATTCCCTCGATCGGAAGGGTCCTGGGGCTGCCTGAGGCTATGTCGAACTTGTCCTCGGAGGCCACTTCCTTGCGGAGCAGGGAGTCTTTGGCCGCGATCCCGGCCATGTCCCTCTCTCCCTCTTCCCTCGACTTCGCCCTCGCTCTCATGAGGCTGTCGATCTTCAAGGGATCCTCGCCGTCGACGACCCTCCTGAGATTCTCTGAATAGAGCTCCCATTTGGTGATGACATTCTCGAGCGAGTCGATCCTTATGGCGTTCTGGATGGCGTCCCGGTTGGTCCTCGCGTCGGGGTACCCGGGGATCAATGTCCTGACCGGGGTCAGGGCGACCAGGCACCAGAACAGGGCTAGCGTCACCACGAGGGCGGTGATGGCGGTGATGATCAGGTTCAGCTTGGTGAACTTCCTCACCCACAGCTGGTCGTGGGTGTCGTCGTCCACCAGGGTGAGCCTGTAGTTGACCGTGGATTGATGTCTCTTATCTTTAGGCATATAATTTTTGACTTCAGAGTCTTTTTGATTATCTTTGTAAGTTCATGGACAGGATATTAGGCATAGATTTCGGGCGTAAACGCGTTGGGGTCGCGGTCAGTGACCCTCTTGGAATCTTCGCCTCTCCCCTGGACACGGTTCCTGCTGCAAAGATAATAGATTATCTCAAAAAATACGCTGAAACCGAGTCCGTGACCAGGTTCGTTGTCGGCTATCCTGTCAACATGGACAACAAGCCCTCCGAGGCCGCGGCTGATGTGGACATATTCCTGAAGACTCTCTCCAGGCATTTCCCGTCGGTGCCTGTGACCCTGGAGGACGAGAGGTTCACCTCGGTCCTGGCGCACAGGGCCATGATTGAGGGTGGAATGAAGGCTAAGGACAGGCGCGACAAGAGCTCGGTGGACAAGATCAGCGCCGCCATCATCCTCCAGAGCCACCTGGATAAAAACAACCGTTGATTTTATGGTAAGACCGATATATGTTTACGGCTCGGAGGTCCTGAGGAAAACCGCCGCCCCGGCGGACATCTCCGACAAGGAGTACATCTCCTCGTTGGTCACGGATCTCAAGGAGACCCTCGCCAAGGCGGAGGGATGCGGGCTGGCCGCCCCCCAGATCGGGGAGAGTGTCAGGGTCCTGATAGTGGACGGAAGGGAGATGACCGATGTCTATCCCTATCTCAAGGACTTCACCAGGGTGATGATCAACCCCGTGGTCATCGAGGAGAGTTCCAAGACCTGTGTTTACTCTGAGGGGTGCCTCAGCGTGCCGGGGATCTATTGCGACGTGACCAGGCCCGAGAGCATGACAGTCGAGTATCTCGACGAGAACCTCGTCAAGCGGACGGAGACTTTCGACAAGTTCGCGTGCAGGATGGTGCAGCACGAGATGTCCCACCTCGACGGGGACCTGTTCGTGGACCATGTCGCCCCGATCCGGAAGAAGATCATCTCCAAGAAGCTCGCGAACATATCGAAGGGACGTGTCCCCGCCCGCTACACCACCAAGATCAAATAACGACAGCCGTTTTTTATGGGAGCTTTCCACGCCTACGACATACGCGGAATCTTTGGCGTTGATTTCGACAGGACGACAGCCTTCAAGGTAGGCTATTTCATCCCGGAGCTTCTTTCCGCCGACAAGGTGCTTGTCGGGAGGGATTGCAGGCTCTCCTCGCCCGAGATCCGGGACAGCCTCGTGGAAGGGATCACTGAGGCCGGGGCCGATGTCCACGACATAGGCCTCAGCACCACTCCCATGGTCTATTTCGGGACGGCCGAATATGGCTACAAGGCCTCCGTCCAGATCACCGCGTCCCACAACCCGAGGGAATATAACGGGATGAAGGTCTCCAGGGAGAACGCCCTCCCGGTGGGTCTCGACACAGGCCTCGGGCAGATCCGGGACTGGATAGAGTCAGGAAGGCCCACACCCGCCGCCAGGAAGAAGGGGAAGGTGGTCAAGATGGATATTCATGAGGACTATCTCCGCTTCCTTTCGGGGTTCAAGGGGGATTACTCCGGCCTGCGGATCGCTTTCGACCTCTCGAACGGGATGGCCGCCCTCTTCGCCCGGGAGATTTTCGGCGACAGCCCTTTCTACATCTTCGAGGATCTTGACGGGAGCTTCCCGAACCATGAGCCTAACCCGCTCATTCCCAAGAACGTGGAGCCCCTTCAGGCTCTTGTCCGCGAGACTGGAGCCGACGTGGGTGTGATCTACGACGGCGACGCCGACAGGGTCATGTTCGTGGACAACGAGGGGAATTTCATCTCCCCGGACCTGATGATAGCGGTCCTCGGCCATTATTTCGTTGAGGAGAGGGGCCTGAGAGGGACTGTGCTGCAAGACATCCGGAGCTCGAAGGCTGTGGGCGAGTACCTCTCGCCCATGGGTTGCGAGATGAGGACGTGGAAGGTTGGCCGGGCTTTCGCCGCCAAGAGGCTCCGCGAGCTGGACGGAGTCTGGGGAGGGGAGCTGGCCGGACACTATTACTTCAAGGATTTCTTCTATTCCGACAGCGGACTGCTCGCCTCGATGTTGATCCTGAGGGTGGTGGCCGCTATGAAGGGCCGCGGGGTCACCCTGAGCGAGCTGGTCTCGAGGATCGCCCGCTACAAGAACTCCGGGGAGATCAACTTCAGGGTGGAGGACAAGAAAGGGGCCATGGAGGCGGTCAGGGATTATTTCACCTCTGCCGAGACCCCCACGGCATCCATGGATTTCGACGGTTACAGGGTGGAGTTCCCGGACTGGTGGTTCAACATCCGCCCTTCCAACACGGAGCCTTACCTCAGGTTTATCTGCGAGGCCACTTCCGAGGCCTTGCTTGAGGAGAAGGTGGCCATGACAAAAAGTTTGCTTATTGAGAGATTCGATGCGAGGATTTAACATTCTATATTCAGCCGCGGTCGCCGCGGCCTGCCTGTTCTCTTTAGGAGCCAAGGCGCAGGACACTGTGATCACCACCAAGAAGCAGGCCGAGCTGATCATCCCCAGGCCGGCCTTCCAGCCGGTTCAGTCGATGGATCCGACCAACGCCCAGGCGATGGACACCATCTCGACCGCCAACCCGTACATCAAGATCATCCTTTTCTCGGATTATTCCTGGAAATACATCAAGGATCCCGAGTTCGTCGCTTCCAACGAGGTGTTCTCCGAGTACTGGACGCATGACTACCCAGACCCTTACCGGGCGTCCCTTGAGAGCCTTCCCAATGAGATAGGGATATGGGTGGTGGACTCGCTCAGCCAGTACCGTTGCCCCAACCAGACGAAGGTCTACTCTAAGTTCGGCTACCGCCACAGGCGCCGTCACCAGGGTGTCGACCTGCCTTTGCAGACCGGGACCCCGGTCTACGCCGCTTTCGACGGCAAGGTCAGGCTGGCGAAATATTACAAAGGCTACGGCAACCTGGTTGTGCTTAGGCACGAGAACGGCCTGGAGACTTTCTACGGCCACCTCTCGAAGATCATGGTCTCTGACGACGAGTGGGTCAGCGCCGGCTCGATCATCGGCCTGGGCGGCTCAACGGGCCGCTCGACAGGTCCCCACCTCCATTTCGAGACCCGTTACCGCGGCTACGCCTTCGATCCCGAGTGGCTGATTGACTTCGAGTCAGGAGTGCTCAGGCACAGGTTCTTCACCCTGAAGAAGAAATATCTCAACGCTTCCAGCAATTATGTCCCCGAGGACGAGCAGGAGGAGATCGACATCATCGAGGGCGACACCCTGGACAAGGAGGAGGCCGAGAGGAAGGCCGAGGAGGCGAGGAAGGCGGCCGCCGCCGCGCAGTATCACACGATCAGGCAGGGTGACACCCTTGGCGCCCTGGCGGTCAAATACCACACGACAGTTAAAAAGCTTTGCCAGCTGAACGGGATCTCCGAGAGAACGATCCTGAGGCTCGGCAGAAAAATCCGGGTAAAATAGTTTTTATGAAACGTCTTTTCCTTGCCTTAGCCGCGGCATTCGCCCTTTCCCCCGGCTTCGCGCAGGATGTCTCTCAGAAGGCCGGAGACGGGGATGACGTCAGGACCCTCCTCACCAGAGGACAGGTGTCCCGGCGTTACTCTTTCTTTACCTTCAACGGGACTCCGTACATCGACACATTGGGTTTTGTCCCCGGTGTGGTGATTTTTAATGGGGTAAAGTATAACGGCGTTTTCCTCAACTACGACGCTCTCGAGCAGGAGATCGGGGTCAAGACCCAGAAGGACCAAGTCTCCGTGACTCCCATCCGAGACCAGGTCTCATGGTTCGAGAGGGCGGGTCGCAGGTACGTCAACCTCAATTATCTTGGTGTGAAGAACGCCCCCGCGGGCTTCTTCGAGGTGGTCTACGACGGGGACCAGGTCCTGCTGACCCGGACTGAGAAGAACTACAGGTCCGTGCCGGGCAACTACAACGGGACCCGCGGGATCGGTTACGACGACCCGAACTACAACACCTCCCTCATCAACTACTACACCCCCATCATCACTTACTGGACGCTGGACGGGAACACGTTGACCAAGCTCAGGGCCAGGCCTTTCAAAAAGACACTCAAGAGGTTGTACTCCGAGGAGGAGACAGGTTCTCTGAAGGAGAGAGCCTCCATATGGCGGCCCACGGAGACCTCCGATCTTCATTACGAGGCCCCGTCGTTGGCGGTGAAGAAGCCGAACGTGTCGTTCTACTCCCTCCCCGAAGGCTTCTTCAGGGAGGAGATCAGCGAGGACGCGGCTTACGCCGATTCCCTGTCGGACGCCATAAGGGCGATGTACCAGAACAAGATCTACGAGATCGGCGACGCCTCAAGACCCAAGCGCTCCAAGGCTGTCGTCTCCGGCACCGTGACCGACGCGGTCACAGGCGAGCCTCTCCCCGACGTGTCTGTCTGGGACGACAACACCAAGACTTATTGCATGACCGACGGCAAGGGTCACTATTCGTTGAGCGTCCCCGTCGGTGAGAACGTCATAAATCTCGCCGAGCCCACCAAGCAGGACATGAGGCTGAAAGTGCTCGTCCACAATGACGGCTCCCTGGATGTGACCATGACAGAGAGGGTCACGATGCTCAACAGCGCCATGATCTCGGCCGACAGCCGTATGAGCCACAGGACCGCCAGGATGGGATTGGAGAAGGTCAGCATAAAGACTATCAACAAGATACCTTCCGCTTTCGGCGAGGGTGACGTCTTGAAAGCCGTCCTCACCCTTCCCGGTGTCAAGTCGGTCGGCGAGGCCTCCGGAGGATTCAATGTCAGGGGCGGCTCCTCGGACCAGAACCTCATCCTCTTCAACGAGGGGACCATCTATAACCCGAGCCACATGTTCGGCGTGTTCTCCGCTTTTAACCCCGATGTCATCGAGGGAGTGGACCTGATGAAGAGCTCCATCCCGGCAGAGTACGGCGGAAGGGTCTCCTCAGTGCTTGAGGTCAAGGGCAAGGAGGGAAGCATGGAGAAGGTGAAGGGCTCTCTCGGAGTCGGGCTGATGACCAGCCGTTTCCACCTCGAGGGACCCCTGAAGAAAGGCAAGACCAGTTTCCTCCTCGGAGGCAGGACCACCTATTCCGACTGGATGCTCAAGAGGATCAAGAGCGCTAACTACAACGACGGCTCGGCCGATTTCTCGGACGCCAACTTCGGGCTTTCCCACAGGCCCGACAGCCTCAATAACATAGTTCTCTCCGGCTATTGGTCAAGGGATAATTTTTCCTTCAGCCCGGACACCACATTCCGCTACAAGAGCCTGAACGGCTCGCTCAAGTGGACCCACAAGGGTAGGGGAAAGACCTCGTTCGCGGTCAGCGCCGGTGTGGACATGTACGGCAACATTCTGGAGGAGACCCCTCATTTCTCCGAGTTCGAGGCGTATTCCCTCACCACGGAGATCAACCAGGCCTTCTTCAGGTTGAAGTTCGACACCAAGGCGGGCCCTCACACCGTGACTTACGGCACCGAATTGCTTGGCTACGGGTTGGCCGGCGGGCACATCTCTCCTTTCGGGGAAGGATCCGCCGTCATTGACAGGACACTCGGTGTCGAATATGCCATCCAGCCCTCCCTCCACCTGGGAGATGTCTGGACTCTCGGCGAGAAATTCATGCTGGACTATGGCGCCAGACTCTCGTCGTTCTATTCGATGGAGTCGGGGAAGACCTACGCCGGGCCGGAGTTCAGGCTTTCCTGGAAATACTCGGCGACCCCTGACTTCTCCCTCAAGGCCGGTGTCAACACAATGCGGCAATATATCCACCTGATCTCCAACACGACGACCATCTCCCCGATGGACACCTGGAAGCTTTGCGACGAGAAACTCCTTCCCGTACAGGGCTGGCAGGCCGCCGGAGGAATGTATTGGACTGTCTTCAACGGCGCGATGGATCTCTCGGTGGAAGGTTATTGGAAAAACGTCAAGAACTCCCTGGACTACAAGTCCGGAGCCACCCTGGTCATGAACGAGAACCTCGCCGACGACCTTGTGCGCACCAGGGGCAAGGCCTACGGTGTCGAGTTCATGGCCAAGAAGACCGTGGGCAAGCTCAGCGGCTGGCTGTCATACACCTATTCCCGGACCCTTCTCCAGGAGATGGAGGACAGGGGAGTCAACACCATCAACGGTGGTGACTGGTATCCCGCCCCCTATGACAAGCCTCACGATTTCAAGCTTGTCGCCAACTTGGCCATGACGGCCAGGTACAGCCTCTCGGCCAATGTCGACTATTCCACCGGGCGCCCCGTGACCGTCCCGGTCGGATTCTTCTATTACGGAGGGGGATACAGGCTCGCCTATTCCGAAAGGAACAGCTACAGGATCCCGGACTATTTCAGGCTTGACCTCGCTTTGAACATCGATCCGGGTCACTACCTGAAAGCTCTAACACATTTCTCGTTCTCTCTCGGCTGTTACAACGTGACAGGCCGAAAGAACACGTACTCCGTCTTCTACAACACGGACCAGGGCCGCGGCCTCCAAGGCTACCGCGTCTGTGTGTTCGCCACGCAAGTGCCTTATGTCAACTTTAATATCCTCTTCTGATGAGACGCGCGTTAGTTTTGTTGGCTTCGGCCCTGATCTCGTTCGGCTGTGTCTATGAGTTCACACCCGAGATCGACCCCGTCGACTCTGTCGGACTGGTCGTGGAAGGGGATATCGTGATCGGCGATGTCTCGACATTCACCTTGACCGCGGTGGAGCCTCTATCGTCCCCGTTGTCGGCCCGGACCCCCTTGAATGGCAAGGCTTGGGTGGAGGATGACCAAGGGAACCAGTATCTGCCCGAAAAGAGCGGATCCGCCTCCTCTTTCTCTATAGACATGACCGGCGCTCCTCTTGACCGTGAATATCGGTTGAGAGTGATATTGGACACCCCTATCACCGCAGGGACCGGCTCATATTCATCCGAGTTCAAGCCTGTCCAGCAGGCTCCCTCGATCGACGAGTTGACCTACACTTATGACAACTCTGATGTGCACCTGTGGCTGAGCCTCTCGTCTCCCGGCGGTTCCGGATGCTTCCGTTGGGACTACGAGGAGATCTGGGAATATCACGCCGACAGTCTCGCCTCGTACTATTTCGACGTCACTGACGGGAGAGTCAAGTCTTATGACGGGGCTATTCCTCCCCTCTACTGGTGCTGGATGTACAAGAACTCCACACAGGCGGGGCTGGCGATAGCGAAGAGTACCGGCGGGGAGCGGATCTCCGGCTACAAGTTCCTCGATTTCGGCCGTATGGAAAAGAGGACCCAGAAACTCTACTACATCAAGCTCAAGGCCAGGGGAATCTCCGAGGAGTGCTACGAGTATCTGCACGCCATAGAGGTCAATTCCACCTCCACAGGCTCTCTTACCCAGCCTGACCCGAGCAGGATCGTGGGTAATATCCGTTCGGACGACAACCCCCTCGAGGTCGTGTACGGCTACATCGAGGTGGCCAAGATGGCCACGAGGAGCATGTACATCGATGATAAGTACGTCTTCATCCCTCAGCCGAAGGCCGGCGGCGACGTCCATCCCCCCGAGCCGATCAGTGGACCGATCACTTACTGGGAGCTGTATGAGGGTGGCAGCAGGCCTTTCAACGCCCCGAATGTCTGGCTTAGCTACAAATGTGTCGAGTGCACCGCCGAGGGAGGCGTCAAGATCAAACCGGACTTTTGGCCCACAGATACTGAATGACGAGATGAGAAAGATATTATTATCATTGATAACGCTGGCTCTCGCGGCTTCCACCATGACCGCTGAGCGTGTGTCGGAGAGGGTGTACCTCTCCACTGACAAAGAGGTTTATCTCGCCGGGGAGACCATCTGGTTCTCCGCGTTTTGCGTAGACCCTTCCAAAGGTGTCCTCTCCGAAGCCTCGTCTGTGGCTTATTTGGAGATCTCCTCCACCGAGGGTGTTCTCCTGACCGGGAAGATAGCCCTGGTGAGCGGCCGCGGCTCGGGAGCGCTTCAGTTACCGGCGACAACCCCGACCGGAAACTATTCGGTCCTGGCTTACACTGCCCCGTCGAAAGGGCGCGACGATCTGATGGTCGACTCCAAGACAGTGTCGGTGTTCAATACCCTGTCCCGGGTGAGGGTCAAGAACGGGGTAGAGATAGTCGAGGCGGAAGATGTTGGGAAACAATCTGTTTCAGACGGATCTTACGGGAATGTGATTATTCTCGCCGACACTCAGGCCGTCCCTTCCTCCGTGTCTGTGGTGGGATTGCGTAACGACATGTTCTCCAAGGTGACCCTCAGCCTGTCGGTCAGCCTGGATGACGGGATACCCGCCCCGGCGGCGTCGGATATACGCCGTTTCCTCGGCACCCCTTACAGCGGGTTCAAGGGAGAGGCCTCCGACAAGGAGGGCGAGACATTCCGCGGCAAGCTTATCGGCCAGGACGCCGGGGCCGCCCATAGGGAGGGCCTCATCGCGGTGGTAGCTTTCCCGGGTCACGCCCAGGACGCCTACGCTGGCAGGATCGACGCCGACGGCACAGTGTCCTTCGTGACTGACAATGTCCACGGCGCAAGGGATATGGTCTGCGAGATCCTGGGCCAGGACGAGTCGATGGACTGCAGGCTTGTGATCGACCAGCCTTTCCTCAATGTGAAGACCGGCGGGATTCCGGCGTTGAGCCTCTCGAAGTCGTTCGAGTCAGCTCTCCTTAAGCGGCACCAGTTGCTGGGATCCTCTTTGCCGGCCGCTCCCGACACCCTGTTCGAGTTCCTCCCCAAGCGCTCGGGCCTTTTCCTTTCAGACTCTCATTGCAGGAGGTTCCATCTTGACGACTACAACCGTTTCCCCACAATCAGGGAGACCTTGATCGAGATCACACCCGGACTGAGGATCAGGAGGGGCCAGGACCGCAAGACCCAGATCCAGACCAGGCTTGAGGGTGTCATGAAGGATAACACTGAATATTCAGGGAATATGCTTGTCCTCATCGACGGGGTTCCGGTCAAGGACGTGGACCGGCTTCTCGAGTTCGACACTTACCTGCTGTCCGACATCCTCGTGTACCCCTATTCTTATTCATTCGGGGACGCCATTTTCAACGGTGTCGTGGATTTCGTCACCAAGAAAGGGGACATCTCTTCCTTCAAGTTCGACAAGAACGTTGTGATCGTGGACTGGCAGGGAGCTTGCTATCCGGTCGCCCTCACCTGCGAGGGGATGACCCCCGGAGCGAACGACACCCGATCGACCCTCTACTGGCATCCGACTTTGGAACTCTCTCCAGGAGAGAAGGTTGACATCCAGGTACGTACCCCGGCCTATTCAGGGAATTTCAAGATTGTGGCGGAGGGCCTGGCCGCCGATGGCAAACCCTTCCGCTCGGAGAGTTCGCTGAAGGTCGCCCCGTGACCTTTAAAAGTTATTAAAACGCTTTGAAATTATAAGGGAAAGGCATAATTTCGCGAATAAAATATAATCAATATTCGACAATGGAATTGAAAAACGCCGTGGCCGGAACCCTTGAGTCTGGAGACATCATGATCCAGATCGGACCGGGTGAAGGTTTGCAGGTAGAGCTTCAGAGCTCGGTGGAAGCCCAGTTCGGGCGCCAGATCAAAGAATTGATCAAAGAGACTCTCACGGGTCTGGGTATAGACAACGCCTATGTCAAGGCGACCGACAAGGGCGCCCTTGACTGCACCATCCGCGCCAGGGTGACCGCCGCCGCGGTCCGCTCCACAGGGGTTGATGTCTGGAAATAATCCTTGGAAGATATGGAAAGACTCAGAAGAACGATGATGTTCGTTCCGGGCAATAATCCCGGGATGATGGCGGACGCGCATATTTACGGTCCCGACTCGATCATGCTCGATCTCGAGGACTCTGTCACGATGGCTGAGAAGGACGCCGCCCGCCTCCTTGTCCACAACGCCCTCAAGTCCATCGACTACGGAACCACCGAGATGGTGGTCAGGATCAACCCGTTGAGCACTCCTTACGGCCGTAAGGACGTGGAGGCCGTGGTCAAGGCCGGTGTCGATGTCATCCGTATGCCCAAGACCGAGACCGCCGATGAGGTCCGTGAGCTTGAGGCTGAGATCATCAAGGTGGAGGAGGAGATAGGCTGTGTGGGCCGGACCCAGATCATGGCCGCGATCGAGAGCGCTCTCGGAATAGTGAACGCCTACGAGATCGCCACCGCCTCCAAGCGCATGATGGGCATCGCCCTCGGCGCCGAGGACTACACCGCCAATCTCAAGACTCCCCGCACTCCCGAGGGCTCGGAGCTCCTGCTCGCCCGCGAGACCATAGTCGTGGCCGCCCGCGCCGCCGGTATAGCCTGTTTCGACACCGTGTATTCCAATCTCGACGACATGGAGACCTTCCGCAAGGAGGTCGAGCTGATCAAGAATCTCGGGTTCGACGGGAAGTCCATCATCAATCCCCGCCAGATAGAGGTGGTCAACGAGGTCTTCGCTCCCAAGCGCAAGGACATTGACAAGGCTCTCAAGATAATAGCCGCCATCAAGGAGGCCCGCGCGAAGGGTTCCGGTGTCATCGCCGTCAACGGCAAGATGGTCGACCGCCCTGTCGTGCTGAGGGCCGAGAGGGTGATCGCCCTCGCTGTCGCTTCAGGAATATTGAATGAGGAGGAATTGTCATGAGAAACAGTAAAGTAGTCTCTTTGGAGGAGGCCATCCGCCGCTCCGGCTTGAAGGATGGCATGACCATATCGTTCCACCACCACTTCCGTGGCGGTGACAAGGTCGTCAACATGGTGGTTGACAAGCTGGCCGGGATGGGTTTCAAGGATCTGAAGCTCGCCGCCTCCAGCCTTTCCGATGTCCACTCCCCGCTGATCGAGCATATCAAGAACGGTGTCATCACGGGAATATCCACCTCCGGTCTCCGCGGCCAGCTGGCCAGCGAGATCTCCCACGGCTTGATGAGTGAGCCTGTCGTCTTCCGTTCCCACGGGGGACGCGGGAGCGCCATAGCCAATGGTGACCTTCATATCGACGTGGCCTTCCTCGGCGCCTCTTCCTGCGACTGTCTCGGCAACGCCTCCGGCTGCCCCAGGAGCGAGAACGCCAAGTCCATCTGCGGCTCCCTCGGGTACGCCCTCCCCGACGCCAAACACGCTGACCATGTGGTGGTTCTGACCGATGATCTCGTGGACTATCCCAATGTTCCAAAGTCCATCTCCGCCTGTGACGTGGAGTCAGTGGTGGTGGTCGAGTCAGTGGGGGACAGCTCCAAGATCTCATCCGGGGCTATCCGCGACTCCAAGAACCCCCGTGACATATTGCTCGCCCAGCAGGCCGCCAAGGTGATCATCAACAGCGGCTATTTCGTGGACGGGTTCTCCATCCAGACCGGTACCGGCGGGGCCTCCCTGGCCGCCGTCAAGTACATCCGCGAGAGCATGATAGAGAAGGGTATCAAGGCTTCCTTCGCTCTCGGAGGCATCACCGCCCACATGGTGAAGCTCCACGAGGAGGGTCTTATCGGCCGTCTGATCGACGTCCAGTCATTCGACAAGGTGGCCGCCGAGTCCATCGCCTCCGACCAGCTCCATCAGGAGGTCTCGGCCGTTGAATACGCCAGTGCCGACAATCCCGGATCCGCCGTCCACGCCCTTGACATCGTCATCCTTTCCGCCCTTGAGGTGGATGTGGACTTCAATGTCAATGTGCTCGTGGGTTCCGACGGAGTCATCCGCGGCGCCATCGGAGGCCATCCTGACACCGCCGAGGACAGCGCGCTGTCGATAATAGTCTGCCCCCTTCTCCGCGGACGCATCCCTTGTGTGGTCCCTAAGGTGACCACCTTGATCACCCCCGGCGCCGGTGTCGATGTCGTTGTGACTGAATATGGGATAGCCGTCAATCCGAGGCGTCCCGAGATCGCCGCGCGTCTCAAGGAGGCCGGGCTTAAGGTCGTGGACATCCACGATCTCGCCGCCAAGGCCACCAGCGTGATCGGGGTTCCCGACCCGCTGCCCTTCGGGGACAAGGTCGTTGGGATCGTCATGGACCGCCACGGTAAGGTCCTCGACAAGATCTACAACATCAAATAAAGATGGCAAGGCGCCTCGCTTCCCCGACCGCCGCTTCGCGGCCCCACCGCTCGCTTAGCTTCGCTAAGCTCCGGTCCCCCCTCTTAACGTGCCGAGGGTGGCAGTGGTCAGGAAGCGAACGCCTTGCCATCTGAACAGTGATGGAGTTATCAGAAATATTGAAGAGCCGGGAGGCCCGGGTGGAACGGCAGCGGGAGTTGCTGGAGTCCAATCCGGGTCTTTCGCTTTTGTGCCTCACTGTGCAGCCTCCCGGCCCTGTCAAACGGAATGAGAGCTCTCTTGTGATCGCCTGCGCCGGTGTCGAGGCGATCCGCGACTCTTTCAGGCCTGAGTATGAGGAACTTCGGGATCTTGAGACCGGCCTCGAGGGCTTCTTTCTGGTCTCCTTGACTCCCGCTGAGGCGAAGCGCCGGGCCTGCCGGATCGAGGACACTCACCCTCTTGGCCGGCTTATGGACATTGATGTGGTGGTTCGACAGGCTCACCAACCACTCCCTGAGCCTCTCGGCCGGGAGTCCCTGGGCCTGCCGCCCCGAAAGTGCCTCTTGTGCGACAGACCCGCCCGGGAATGCATGCGGGCGAGAACCCACAAGACAGAAGAGCTGCTTGAGAAAATAGATGAAATGGTCGAAAGCTATTTAAAATCGTAAGAAAAACTTTGTTAATCGGTAACGATTCATTACCTTAGCGGAGTTGTTCCATAGCAGGCGGAACCGGGTGTATTGGAAAGCTTGCAACAAGGTGCATACGGACGGATACATAGCTGACATTCAGAGAATTCCTCTAGGCTCTCCTCATTTCAGGAGACAGGTCGAGACCTTCCTCGCGGCCAATGGCTTGCGTTTGGAGCATGTCGATGATTATTTCTGTGCCATAAGGGAGAACGGCTCGATAGCCGCCGGAGCGGGCCTGGCCGGAGACCTTGTCAAATGCGTGGCCGTCGATTCCCGCGAAAGATCCCAAGGCCTTCTCGCCCCTTTGATCTCACACCTGGTCAGCGTGGCTTCAGGGAACGGGGTCACCAACCTTAAGGTATTCACGAAACCATCCAACGAAACCATATTCCAGAGCCTCGGTTTCCGCGTCATCGCGAGAGCCCCTCTCGCCGTTCTGATGGAGAACGGTCGGGGGCTGGAGGACTATTCATCTTATCTCCGCGGTCTGCGTCATCCTGGTTCGGCCGGAGTCGTCGTGATGAACGCCAATCCATTCACCCTCGGGCATCGTTACCTTGTCGAGAAAGCTTTGGAGCGTGTCAATCACCTGTTCTTGATTCCTGTCCGCGAAGACAATTATTTCCCATACAAGGAACGCCTGGCGATGATCCGCGCTGGTGTGGCCTCTTTCGGGGACAGGGTGACTGTCGCCGACGGCAGTGCCTACTGCATCTCAGACGCCACGTTCCCGACCTATTTCCTGAAAGAGCTCTCCGACGTCTCGGAAACGCAGATGCGCTTGGATGTCAACCTGTTCCGTTCCCACATAGCCCCGGCGCTCGGCGCCTCGACCCGTTTTGTCGGTACAGAGCCGTCCGATCCGCTCACCGCTCGCTACAACGAGATTCTCCAGGAGTCCATGCCGGGGCAGGTCGTCGAGATCCCTCGCCTGGAAGGAATAAGCGCCTCCAGCGTCCGTCGTGGCCTCGACGGGGGCCGCTTCCTCGCCGCCTCGCGCCTTACCCCAGCCTCCACTCATCCCTACCTTCTCGCCTCTCTGGCCGCGAGGGCGTTGAGGCTTGAGTTGGACACTCCGTTGAAGCCGGGTCTTGTCTGCCCGGACAGTGCTGGCGCCCACAAGGACATGGACTATTCCCTCATGCTTAAGGGTATCGCGGCGATAAGGCCTTTTTCCCCGAATATGGCCATGGCAGGCTCTCCCGATGAGCTTCGCCTTTTAGGAATAGACGCTGAGAAGGCCATGCTGGCGGCCACCGGCGGGGTCAACACCCATCGAGGGGCGATATTCGCCCTCGGCCTGGCTCTAGCCGCCGCTGGATCCGCCATGGGGCGTGATCTGGAAGTCGCTGAATATGAGCGTTTTGTCCAAAGTCGCATAGTTGAATTAGCCCGGGCGATTATAGGTAACAATTTGATAGATAACAATTTACGGATCACGCTGACACCCGTGAGGGGGGCCAGGGAGATGGCGCTCGGTGGCTACAAAGAGCTTTTTGAGGACTGGCTGCCGTACTACCGCGCCCAGGGACTACAGAAGACTTTGCTGAGAATAATGTCCACCCTGGACGACACCTGCGTGATCCACAGGGCTGGATCCGAGAGGGCCAAGGAGGTGAAGGATGAGGCGAAGAGACTGCTGGATGGCTTCAGCGAGGAAGGGTTGAAAGAGATGAAAGCGAGACACGACGCCGAGGGCATATCCCCCGGCGGGGCCGCCGACATGCTCGCCTTGACAATATTCATGGATACATTAATCAATTAATATTATTCTTAAAAACCGTTGTATTATGGTAGAACTGATTCCACACGGAGTGTATCTCCTTGACGGACAGACGATTGTAGACAATCCCGAAGGCCTCCCGGCGAAAGATGAGGCTCGTGAGAACACTATTGCTTACGGAATTCTCCGCGCCCATGACGTTGACTCCTCGACCGGAGCAGGGACCGGAAAAAAGCAGTTCCGTATTCATTTCGACGCGATGGCGTCTCATGACATCACCTATGTCGGTATCATCCAGACGGCGCGCGCCAGCGGTCTCGAGACCTTCCCGATCCCTTATGCCATGACCAACTGCCACAACTCATTGTGCGCTGTCGGCGGCACCATCAACGAGGATGACCATGTGTTCGGTCTCTCCGCGGCCAAGAAGTACGGCGGCATCTATGTCCCCGCCAACCAGGCTGTTATCCACCAGTATGTGCGCGAGGCCCTCGCCACCTGCGGCGGGATGGTTCTCGGCTCCGACTCCCACACCCGTTACGGCTCGCTCGGTTGCATGGGTGTCGGCGAGGGAGGTGGAGAGCTTGTCAAGCAGCTCCTGCACAACACCTGGGACATCAACGCCCCCGAGGTTGTCCTCGTCTGGCTTGAGGGCAAGCCCAAGCATGGTGTCGGCCCCCACGATGTGGCCATATCCCTTGTCAAGGCGACATTCGAGAGCGGCTTTGTCAAGAATAAGGTGCTCGAGTTCGCCGGTCCCGGCGTCAAGGAGCTCCCGATCGACTTCCGTAACGGGATCGACGTGATGACCACGGAGACCACCTGCCTCAGTTCTATCTGGATCACCGACGAGAAAGTTAAGGAACACTACGAGACCCATCGCCGTCCCGAGGCCTTCAAGGAGCTCAAGCCCGGCAAGGTCGCCTGGTACGACAGCGTGATCCGTGTCGACCTCTCCACCCAGGAGAGCATGATCGCCCTTCCTTTCCACCCGTCCAACGCGTTCACTATCCATGAGTTGCAGGCTGATCCCGAGGGCATTCTCAAGGCCGTCGAGGAAGACGCCAGGAAGCGTTTCGGCGACAAGGTCCAGATCGACCTCCTCTCCAAGATCGTGGACGGCAAGGTCCGCGCCGACCAGGCTCTCATCGCCGGTTGCTCCGGAGGAACCTACGACAACCTCGCCGAGGCCGCCTCGATAATGAAGGGCAAGACCATCGGCAACGACTATTTCACGATGAGCGCCTACCCCCAGTCGACTCCCGTGTATCTCGCCACTACCCGCAACCACATCGCCGAGGAACTCCTCGAGGCCGGAGTGGTGATCAAGCCCGCTTTCTGCGGACCTTGCTTCGGCGCCGGTGACGTGCCAGCCAACAACGGTCTCTCGATCCGCCACACCACCCGCAACTTCCCGAACAGGGAGGGTTCCAAGCCCGGCCAGGGCCAGCTCTCGCTCGTGTCCCTGATGGACGCCCGCTCGATCGCCGCCACAGCCGCTAACGGTGGAGTGATCACCGCGGCCACCGACATCGACTATGAGGACACCCACAAGAGGTACGAGTTCGACGACCGTATCTACAAGAGCCGTGTCTATGAGGGATTCGGGAAAGCCGACCTCAGCGTCGAGCTGCGCTACGGGCCGAACATCAAGGATTGGCCCAAGATGTACCCGATGGAGGAGAACATGCTCCTCGAGCTCGCCGCCGTCATTCACGACCCTGTGACCACCACCGATGAGCTCATCCCTTCGGGAGAGACCTCCAGCTATCGTTCCAACCCGCTCAAACTCAGTGAGTTCGCCCTTTCCAGAAGGGTTCCTGAATATGTCGGGATCTCCAAGAGGATCCAGTCCCAGGATCTCGAGCGCCGCGCCGGGAATGTCCCCGCCAGCGTCGCCGAGGCCCTCGCTAAGGTCGGCGCCTCCGCCGATGACACATCCTTCGGCTCCTGCGTCTTCGCCAACAAGCCCGGCGACGGTTCCGCCCGCGAGCAGGCCGCCTCTTGCCAGAAGGTTCTGGGCGGCGACGCCAACATCTGCTACGAGTACGCCACCAAGCGTTACCGCAGCAACTGCATCAACTGGGGTATCCTCCCGTTCACGATCGCTCCCGAGACTCCGTTCGACTATGTCCCCGGTGACTTCGTGTTCGTTCCCGGTGTCCGCCAGGCGGTGCTTTCAGGAGCCGAGGAGATCGAAGCCAAGGTCATCACCAAGGATGGTGTCCAGCCTATTCACCTCTATTTCAAGAACTTGACCGCCAGCGAGCGCCAGATTCTCGCTGACGGCTGCCTCATGAACTATTACAAAAACCGGAAATAGATACTTCGGCAAGATGCCTCAGGATGACAGTTGTCATTCTGAACGAAGTGAAGAATCTCAAAAAAGCAACAATATGGAAAAGATCAAAATGACGACTCCGCTGGTCGAGATGGACGGCGATGAGATGACAAGGATCCTTTGGAAGATGATCAAGGACGAGCTTATCCTCCCCTTCGTCGACCTTAAGACCGAGTATTACGACCTTGGCCTGCCCAACCGTGACAGGACCTCAGACCAGATCACCATTGACGCCGCCAACGCCACCAAGAAATACGGTGTCGCTGTCAAGTGCGCCACCATCACCCCCAACGCCCAGAGGATGACCGAGTACAACCTCAAGGAGATGTACAAGAGCCCCAACGGGACCATCCGCTCCATCCTGGACGGCACCGTGTTCCGCACCCCCATCACCATCCCTTCCATCCACCCCGCCGTGAAGTTCTGGAAAAAGCCCATCACCATTGCCAGTCACGCCTACGGTGACGTTTACCGTGACGTGGAGATCCAGACCACAGAGCCCGGCGTTGCAAAACTTGTGTTTGAAGGCGTTTCCGGCCAGAAGATAGAGGAAGTTATCCACGAGTTTGCAGGTCCCGGCGTCATCGAGGGTATGCACAACACGGATAAATCCATTGCAAGTTTCGCCCACTCCTGCTTCAAGTATGCCCTTGACGTAAAGGAAAACCTGTGGTTCGCTACCAAGGACACCATCTCCAAGAAGTACGACGGAAGGTTCAAGGCCATCTTCGAGGAAATCTACGAGAAAGAGTACAAGGAGAAGTTCGAGGCCGCCGGCATCGAGTACTTCTACACCCTCATCGACGACGCCGTAGCACGCGTAATGCGCTCTGAAGGCGGTTTCATCTGGGCCTGCAAGAACTACGACGGAGACGTAATGAGCGATATGGTTTCCACCGCTTTCGGCTCCCTGGCCATGATGACCTCCGTCCTGGTGAGCCCCGACGGCAAGTACGAGTACGAGGCCGCCCACGGCACCGTCACCCGTCACTATTACAAGTACCTGAAGGGTG
>JAFROJ010000030.1 GCA_017429765.1 Bacteroidales bacterium
ACACCTCCGGCCCGTCACTGAACATCCTCATCAAGCTGATGAGCATGGTCTCTATCGTGATGGCCGGCCTGATCGTGATGCTTCACGGGTAATCGCTTGAGACGAGCTGAAACGAACTTGACAAATAGATATTGAAATGAAAAAAGTAACAATCAGAGATGTCGCGCGGGAGGCGGGAGTGTCGGTGACACTCGTGTCTTTCGTGATGAACGCCAAGATGGGCAAAGACGGCCGTCTTGACTGCCCGGTCAACCCCAACACCGCGGCGAGAGTTCTCGAGGTCGCCAAAAGGCTCGGTTACAGGCGCAACGCGGCCGCCGCTTCCCTGCGAAGCGGCAAGTCCCGCTCGATTGCCGTGATCGTGTCTGACATCGCCAGCCCTTTCTTCGCCGAGATCTGCAGGAATCTTGAGATGATCGCCTACAAGGACGGTTACACGGTGATTTTCGCCTCGTCCGAGGAGAGTCCCGAGAAACTCGCCCATCTCGTGGAGACAATGGTCGGTTACAATGTGGAGGGCCTCATCGTGGCTCCCTGTCTCGGGGGCGAGAAGGCTCTCGAGAGAGCGACCAGCGTCGGTATCCCCACCGTGCTGATTGACAGGGATGTGCCCGGAGACAAGTTCGGCAGGGTTCTGCTGGACAACTACAACTCGGGTGTGATGGCCACCAAATACCTGTTCCACCAGGGTTTCGGCAAGATAGAGATGATCTCCTACAAGCTCGGGGTCACAAGCCTCATCGACAGGGAGGCTGGCTATTCCGCCGCCATGGAGGACGCCGGCCTTAAGGACGAGATCCGTCTCCACAGGATCGAGTATGACGCCGATTCCGCCAAGAAAGGTGTCATAGAGATATTCCGGGACGCCTTGAAACGAGGCACCGAGGCTTTCATTCTCCCTACCAAGAAGCTCGCGATGTACAGTTTCAACGCCCTCAATGTCCTTGGTCTCAACCTTCCTAAGGATTTCTCCTTCGTCTGTTTCGACGAGAGCGATATTTACGACTTGAAGAAGCCTGTGATCCCTCATGTGGTCCAGCCCGTGGCCGAGATAGCCGAGCGTTCATTCGCCCTTCTTCAGAGAATGATAGACGGGAATATCTCCGATGAGGAGAAGGCCGTCATCCTCAACGCCAAATTAATCCTCGGCGGCCGCTTCGGAGTGCCGCCGACCCAGGCCAGTTTCTGATGCGGATCACGTCCCTGAAGATAGTCTTGCTGTCGGCGGCGCTCTCGCTGTTGTCGTGCTCGCGTCCAGGGGTCAGGACATGGATGATGACCGAGTTGAGGTTTGAGTCCTCCACGGAATATACCTCCGCAGACACGGTGTGGATGGATGTCTCATTCACCCATCCTAAGAGCGGGGAATCCTTGACCCGTCCGGCATTCTGGGACGGGAATAATTTATTCATAGCGCGTTTCGCCCCGACCAGAAAGGGTCGGTGGAGATGGGAGTCTTCCTGCCCCTCGGACAAGTCCCTGGACGGGTTGAGAGGCGGGTTCCGTTGCGCGGAATATGACGGTCCCCTGGACATCTACCGTCACGGCTTCGTCAAGGCCGTTCCCGGGAAGAAGTATATGGAATATTCGGACGGGACTCCTTTTTTCTATCTGGGCGACACCCACTGGGGAATGTACACCGAGGAGATAGACGAGCCCGGGCCGAACGCCGGAGCCACGAACGCCGAATCTCATTTCAAGTACATAGTTGACCGCCGGGCGGAGCAGGGCTTCACGGTTTACCAGAGCGAGCCGATAGGCGCGGCTTTCAATGTCGCGGACGGTAGGGTGGACGCGGAGGATATCCCTGGTTTCCGCTTGGCCGACCGGTATTATGAGCATATAGCGAAGGCGGGGCTCGTCCACGCTAACGCCGAGTTCTTCTTCTCCAGCTCGATGAGGGAGGCTCTCGCGGCAGACGACAAGGCCTTGGAGAACCTCTCTCGTTATTGGGTGGCCCGTTTTGGGGCCTTCCCTGTGATGTGGACGCTCGCCCAGGAGATAGACAACGATTTCTACCACGAGCGCGGGGACCAGAAAGTATATGACTTCACCAACAACCCCTGGGTCAAGGTGGCCGCTTATCTCCACAAGCACGACGCTTACGGCCATCCTTTGTCCGGCCATCAGGAGAACGCCATATTCACCACCGTGACAGGGAGGGGGACAGAGTTGGAGTCAGTAGGGGCTGACGGCGGGGGAGCGTCCGTGTTCGCCTCCGAGGAGGTGGCCAGGCGCGTTGGACATAACTGGTGGGCCGCTCAATGGAGCCCCTCGCTGACAGAGCCGGTGGATCCAGGGCTGGTAAGGGACTATTGGGAGTCTCCCCGTCCAGCCATCGACTACGAGGGGCGTTACCGGGGTTTGTGGACCATGGATTTCGGCGCGAGGGCCCAGGGATGGATAGCCTTCCTGTCCGGCTTCCGGGGCTATGGCTACGGGGCTGTCGACATGTGGCTCTACAAGAGCTCTTACGACATCGCCAACGATTCTTTCGACGGGGTGGACCACATCACAGTCGCTGACAAGCTCAAGCCCTGGTCTGAGGCCATTGAATATCCCAGCGCCCTCCAGATGGGGTATCTCCGCTCTTTCATGGAGTCGTTCGACTGGTGGAACCTGGTTCCCTGTCTGAGTGACGAGAATGGGTTCGAGGCGGAAGAGGGAGTGGCCTACGTCTGCGCCAGGACTTCCGGGATGTGGGTCCTGTACTTTTACTCGAAGGACACCGCGACAGGGACAGTCTCGGGGTTGCCTCCGGGAGAGGAAGTCAGTCTTGTTTGGTACAATCCCCGGACCGGCGAGGACGGGGAACGCTTAAGCGTGACCGCGGCCTCCGACGGCTCCCTTGTCCTTCCGGAAAGGCCCGACGGGGAGGACTGGACCCTTCGTGTCTTATTGTGATATTAATACCTGACTCTATGATAAAAAGGATCATATCAATTTCGGTCCTGCTTTTCGCGGCTCTTTCATCCTTCGGCCAGCCGCGCTTGCGCCCGGACAACATCGAGGAAGTCATCAAGGCCATGACCGACGAGGAGCTCGCCTCCTTGCTGGTGGGGGCTAAAGAGTCCCGGTTCGAGTTTTTCGAGGGCACCGCCGCCGGAGTCAGGAGCATTCCCCGCCTGGGGATTCCCGCGACCATTTCCTGTGACGGCCCCGCCGGACTTCATTTCTACCCTTTCAGGGACAACAGCGACAAGACCTTCTACTGCACCGCTTTCCCGGTGGGCACCCTGACAGCCAGTTCCTGGGATCCGGAATTGATGGAGGCCATGACCGGAGCGATGGGCAACGAGGTTCTTGAATACGGGGTTGACATGTTCTTGGGTCCCGGCATGAACATCCATCGCAACCCTCTCTGCGGCAGGAACTTCGAGTATTTCTCGGAAGATCCGCTCCTTTCCGGAAAGATGGCGGCGGCCTACGTGAGGGGCATCCAGGGCAACGGGGTCATCGCCACGGTCAAGCACTTCGCGGCGAACAACCAGGAGACCAACCGCACCGAGAATGACGCCAGGATCGGCCGGAGAGCCTTGCGTGAGATCTACCTGAAGAATTTCGAGATCGTCGTCCGGGAGGCCCGTCCGGGCGCCCTTATGGCCTCCTACAACAAGGTTAACGGGGAGTACGTCCAGCAGAGTCACGATCTCCTTACCACTGTCCTGCGTGACGAGTGGGGCTATGAGGGGGTCGTCCTGACCGACCACGGGGCCAAGGAAGGCACTGTGGCGGCGGCCAAGGCCGGGTGCGACCTGATGCAGCCGGGAAATGAGGACGAGCTCGAGAGGATGCTCTCCGCTGCCCGGAGCGGCGCTCTCACCCGCGCCGAGCTTGAGAGGAACGCCCGCAGAGTGCTCCGGTACATCGTCTCGACCCCCCGCTTCAAGGGCTACAAGTTCTCGGACAGTCCCGATCTGGAGGCCCACGCGCGGACAGCCAGGAAGGTTGCGGGGGAATCCATCGTGCTGCTTAAGAACGACGGCGGCACCCTCCCTTTGAAAGGAGAGGAGAAACTGGCGGTCTATGGGGTAGGCTCGGAGGATTTCGTCGCCGTGGGGATAGGCTCCGGCCATGTTGTGACAAAGCATGTGGCTTCCATAAGGGAGAGCCTCACAGCTGCGGGTTTCACTCTGGACCAGCCTCTCGCGGACTACTATAAGGACTATGTCAGGATGGACTACTCGACCAAGCGCCTCGCCGGGATCATGGATTGGTTGAGCTATGAGTCCTGGGGGTACGGAAAGAAGGTGGCCGAGCCTGACGTGCCTCTCAACCTCCTTCCGGAACAGGCGGCCCAAAACGATGCCGCCATAATCGTCCTGAGCCGGGACGCCGGCGAGGGGAATGACCGTGACTTGTTGGATGACTTTGAGTTGAGCGCGAGGGAAAGAAGGCTTCTCCGGATGGTGGCCGATGAGTTCCACGCCAAGGGAAAGAAGGTGGTGGTGATCCTGAACATCGGGGGCGTCATCGAGACCGCCTCGTGGAAGAACCTCGCGGACGCCATCGTGTTGCCTTGGCAGCCCGGACAGGAGGGGGCCTATGCCGTCGCGGATGTGCTGACCGGCAAGGTCAATCCTTCGGGTAAGCTCACGATGACCTTCCCTGTGGACGCTTTGGACCATCCTTCCTCCGCCAACTTCCCCTCTTTCCCGCAAGTCGGGGAAGCCCTTGGGGGCCTTAAGAAAAACACCGACTACACTGAATATGCCGAAGGAATATGGGTGGGCTACCGCCACTTCTCGACCAGAGGGGTCCCGGTCTCCTATCCTTTCGGTTATGGTCTCAGCTACACGTCTTTCGGCTATTCCAAACCGGTTGTCAAGGCTTCGGCGGACGGGTTCACCGCCAGTGTCACGGTGACCAACACGGGTACGGTGGCTGGCAAGGAGGTCGTGGAGGTCTATGTCTCCGCCCCGTCCGGAGGGATGGAGAAACCTGTCAGGGAGTTGAAAGCCTTCGGCAAGACAAGGCTTCTCTCGCCTGGCGAGTCCCAGACTCTCTCCTTCTCGGTCCCGGCCTACGACCTGGCCTCATTCAACGAGGCCCTGTCGGCCTGGGAGGCAGCCGCCGGAACCTATGAGGTCCAGTTCGCCTCTTCTGTCGAGGACATCCGGGCCAGCGGGACATTCCAGATCCGGAAGCCACTCTCCTGGGGAGTTAACAATGTCCTTTGATTGATTGTCAGTACTTGATCTTGTACTGGCGGCAGAAGTCGATCGCGGGCTGGTAGCCGCATTTCGCGGCGAGGGAGCAGCGTGACTCGGTTTTCTGGACCTTACCCTCGGCGGCGTAGAGCCTTCCGAGACGGTAGAGGGTGGCTCCGAGGTTGTCGTCCCGGAAGTCCCCGGCCTTGACGCTTTTCTCCGAGGTGTTGTAAAGGGCGTAGTACGCCGAGGCGGCTTTCTCGTAGAAGTCGATCGCCTTCGCGTTCTCTTTCATTCTGGCGTAAGATGCGCCTAACCCGTTGAATATCCAATAGTCCATTGTCAGGGATTTCCCCTCGTTGGCGGCCAGCCAGTCGAGGGAGACGGCGATGTTTTCCTCGTCCCTCCCGAGAAGGTTCAGGATGACTGAATACTGGTACTGGCTGAGCATATTCAAGGCTCCCTTCCCAAGCAGCGAGGCGAGGCAATCCGCCGCCAGGTCATATTCCTCGGCGTCGATGTGGGCCTGGGCGGCCAGGCGGAGGCTGTCCACCGGATCGACGACATCGGAGACTGCCACGTCTGGCTCGAGATCCCCGATCACTATCTTGTTCCCCTCCCTTGTCACGTCCCCGAGGCTGGAGAATGCCGTGCTGCCGATGAGCAGGGGGACGGTCTGTTTCTTGACCACGAAGGCGGGGATGTCTGTCACGAGAACGTGGTCGCCGACTTTCAGTTTCCGGATGACGAACGAGGCGCACTTGGAGCTTGAGCCGTCGGGCAGCTTCAAGGTGGTCAGTCCCTTGACATCGTTGTCATGGATGTACCCGTTCTCGTAGAGGAAGAGGTAGGTGGTCGTCGACATGCTCACGAACCAGTTCTCGTCCGTGTAATAGGTCCGCACCCCGACCCCGTTGACGGAGGCCTCGATCATCTGACGGCCATCCTCGTCAGCGTCCTGGAGGGTGATCACGCTCTGGGCGAGCGCGCCCTGGCAGAGAAGCGCCAGGGCGGCGGCCAACATCCTGGCTTTCATCTAGATGGTGGTGTTTCTGATTTTCTCGGCCTGGGCCTCGCGATAGGCGTCGAGCTTGTCGGAGACGGCCTTGTCCCCGAGCGCGAGGATCTCCGCGGCGAGGATGGCGGCGTTCTTCGCCCCGCCGATGGCGACAGTGGCTACGGGAATCCCCGTGGGCATCTGGACCATGGACAGGAGGGAGTCCAGACCGCCGAGGTTTTTGGTGGCCATAGGGACGGCGATGACCGGGAGGGTGGTGAGACCGGCGGCGACACCGGCCAGGTGGGCGGCCCCGCCAGCGCCGGCTATCACGACGCCGAAGCCTCTGTCTTTCAGGCCTTTGGTGTATTCAAACATAAGCTCGGGGGTTCTGTGGGCGCTGATAACCCTCTTCTCGAACTCAATCCCGAAGTCCTCCAGAATCCCGAAGGCGCCGGACATCACCTCAAGGTCGCTCGTCGACCCCATAATGACAGCTACTTTCATGATCTATTAATATTTAAACATTTGTCCAATGAATCTTGACGTCGTCCTTCTCCATGCCCCGGAACCAGGTCATCTGTCTCTTGGCGAACTGGTGGATGGCGTTGGAGAGAAGGATTCTCATCTCGTCGTAGGTGAGGATGCCAAGGACGTGCTGGGTGACGAACTTGTATTCAAGCCCGTAGTACATCAGGTCCTCGGGCTTTATCCCGCTGTCCAGCAGCCTCTTCACTTCCTCGATCAGCCCGCCCTGGAGCCTGGCGTCCAGCCTGGCGTCGATCCTGGCGTTCCTTTCCTCTCGGCTCACGAGGGTGCCGATGTAGTAGGGCTTTTTCGGGGGGAAGGCGCTGACCTTTACGGGGTGATCTTTCTCATACAGAGCTATTTCCAAAGCCCTGACTATTCGTCTTTTGCTCTGGAGCACTCCTTCGTCCGGCAGGGGGCCGAACTCGGAGAGTCTCTCGATGAGCTCCTCCGCGCTCAGTCTCTCCAGCTTCTCCCTCAGTTCCTCGTCCGGGGGGACTTGGCGGAGGGAGTAGCCTTCCACTGCCGCCTGGATGTAGAGGCCGGTGCCTCCGCATAGGATGGGGATATTCCCTCTCTCGAGGATGGCTTTGTAGGCTTCCTCGAAGGCGAGGCGCCATTGGAACAGGTCGAAGCGGGTCCCGGCGGGCACGATGTCGATCAGGTGGTACGGCACGTCCCCGTACTCATCCAGATCCTTCCCCGTCCCGATGTCCATGCCCCGATACACCTGCCTGCTGTCCGCCGACAGAATCTCACAGCGCGGGCCGTCGTGGGAAGCTGTCCCCTCCGGCAACGCCTCGCGTTGCTCGGCCCCACCACCGACTTCGTCGGCGGTCCCCCCTCTTACGTGGCCGAGGGTGGCCACGGTTGCGGAGGGGACACTTCCCACCGACGCCGATGGTACCGTTGAATAGTGCGACAAGCCGGCATCAGCCGGCGCGCCGGAGTGAGGAGCGATGCGACGAACGGGAGGCGCAGGGACCCGAAGCCGAAGGCTTTGGGAACATTTCCCCCCATCGGGGGGATAGGGGGGGTGATAAAAATCCGTTATGCGGCGAGCTAGCGAAGCCGCGTAACGGGTTTTGCCCGACGCGGTCGGGCCGAGGACGACGATGAGGTCGATGGCGCCGGAGAGATATTCATTGAGGACGGCCCCGACATCGATCACCTCCGGCTCCGGAAGAGGCGCCGGCTGAGGGATCGGGATCGACTCCCGGAACCTGTTCTGACGATTCCTGCCCATATCAATCGACACGCTCCATCTCGCGCCTGATGTCCTTCTCCTTGATGGTCGCCCGCTTGTCAAACACCTTCTTGCCCTTGGCCAGTGCGATCACAAGCTTCGCGTACCCCTCCTCGTTGATGAACAGCTTCACCGCCACGATCGTGAGCCCCTTCTCCTTCACCGCCTGCCTCAGATGCCGGAGCTCCCTCTTGTTGAGGAGCAGCTTGCGGTCCCTCAGAGGCTCGTGCTGGCCCCATGAGCCCCAGAAATATTTGGCGACATTCATCCCCTTGACAAACAGCTCGTTCCCCACGAAATAGCAGAACGAGTCCACAAGGGAGACCTTGCCCATGCGGATGGACTTGATCTCCGTGCCGACCAAGACGATGCCCGCCTCGAATGTCTCGAGGAACTCGTAATCGAACGAGGCTTTCTTGTTACGTATCTCTATCCTGTGCTCTTTCTTAGCCGCCATGACTCTCGCGCGTGATTACACATGAATCACAAATATACCACTTTTTTGCGTTGCGGTGAAAAATGATTAAGTTCGCGTCGCTATCAATTAGTTTGACATGAAAAAGTTTTTCCTGGCGGCCGCGTTGGTCGCCGTGACGCTCTTGGCCGCCTCCTGCGCCAAGTACAAGTACGAGACAGTGAAGGGTGACCCGCTGAAGGCGAAGATCTACACCCTTGACAACGGACTTAAGGTCTACATGACAGTCAACAAGGAGACCCCCCGGCTCCAGACCTATGTCGCTGTCCGAGTGGGCAGCAAGGACGACCCGCATGAGACGACGGGGCTCTCCCACTATCTCGAGCACCTGATGTTCAAGGGCACGGAGAGTTTCGGGACCTCGGACTATGCCGCCGAGAAGCCTTTGCTGGACGAGATCAGGGATCTATTTGAGATTTACAGGACCAAGACCGATCCCGAGGAGAGGCTGGCCATCTACCATCAGATCGACTCGGTCAGCTACGAGGCGTCGAAGATAGCTATTCCCAACGAGTACGACAAGTTGATGTCCGTGATCGGCTCGACCGGATCCAACGCGTTTACCTCCAATGACATGACTGTCTACACTGAGGACATTCCCTCCAACCAGGTCGAGAACTGGGCGAAGATCCAGGCCGACCGGTTCAGGCATCCGGTCATCCGCGGTTTCCACACCGAGCTTGAGACTGTCTATGAGGAGAAGAACATGAGCCTTACCGAGGATGACTCGAAGGCGATGGAGGCTATCGACTCCGTCCTGTTCTCGCGCCATCCTTACGGCCTCCAGACCACCCTCGGTACCCAGGAGCACCTGAAGAACCCCTCGATCATCAACATCGAGAACCACAGGAACAACTTCTATGTCCCGAACAACATCGCCATCTGCGTGTCCGGCGACTTCGATCCCGACTCATTCGTCAAGATCGTGGAGAGATATTTCGGCGACTGGGAGCCTAATCCCGGGATCAAGACTCTCGAGTACGAGCCCGAGCAGCCGATCACCACTCCCGTGGAGAAGACTGTCTATGGTCTTGACGCCGAGTTCGTCATGGTCGGCTGGAGAACCCCTGGCGACAAGGATATTCTCAGGAGCGAGGTGGGCACAATAGTGAGCTCGATCCTCTTCAACGGCAAGGCCGGACTCGCCGACCTCGACCTTGTGCAGGGGCAGAAGATCGGCGGTTTCACCGTCTATAACGAGAACCGTCCCGACTACGGCGAGTTCCTCCTGATCGGATATCCCCGTGAGGGTCAGCCCCTTGAGGAGGTCCGTGACCTGATGCTCGAGGAGGTGGGACGCCTGCGCGCGGGAGACTTCGACGAGGAGCTCATCAAGTCCACCCTCAACAATTTCAAGCTCAGGAAGATGTCCCAGCTTGAGAGGAACGGCGGCAGGGCGATGACCTTCGTCAACTCCTTCATCAACACCCACGACTGGAAGGACGACGCCCTCCAGTTCGACCGTCTTGAGAAAGTCACCAAGACCCAGATCGTGGATTGGGCCAACGAATATCTCGGGGCAAACAGCTATGTCGCCGCCTTCAAGAAGATAGGCGAAGACACCACTATCGAGAAGATCGCCGCTCCCGCCATCACCCCGATCGAGACTAACCGCGGGAAACAGAGCGACTTCCTGACCGACATCCAGAACTCCGAGGTGGCTCCCATCGAGCCGGTCTTCGTTGATTTCTCGAAAGACATGTCCAAGGGTGAGCTTGCCGGCGGAGTCGATCTTCTCTACAAGAAGAATGAGATCAATGACATAGCCAACGTGGGTCTCGTGTTCGACAAGGGCACCCAGTCGGACCCCAGGCTCTCGATGGCTTTCCGTTATCTTGAATATCTCGGTACCCCCACCAGGAGCGCCGAGGAGATCAAGAAGGCCATGTATTCCCTGGCCTGCTCCAACACATTCTCGGTCGGCGTGACCCAGACCGCTGTCCGGTTCCGCGGCCTCGACGAGAACCTGGGCGAGGCCATGGACATAGTCGAGGATCTTGTCTTCAACGCTGTTCCCGACACCGCCATCCTCGCGTCCCTCAAGGCTGACCTCCTGAAAGAGCGCTCCGACAGCAAGCTCAACCAGAGTTCCTGCTTCTCCGCCCTCCAGAATTATGTCTACTACGGCCCTGAGTTCATCAAGAGGTCCGCTCTCTCGGACGACCAGATTCTCGGCATGACCTCCGACGAGCTTCTCGAGGCGGTCAGGGATCTCTATTCAAAGAGGCATGAGGTCACTTATTACGGTCCTTCCGACGAGGCCACGGCCAAGAAGACCCTGGTCGCTCACCACAGGATCGCCCCGGATCCGCAGCCTCTTGAGAGGGTGCGCCCCGCCCTCAGGCCCGTCACGAGTTCCGAGGTCTTCCTCGCTCCTTACGACGCCAACCAGTTCTACTACACCCAGTATTCCGACAGGGGAGAGAAGTTCGATGTGGCCAACGACCCCTCTGCGACCATGTACAACAACTACTTCGGAAGCGGGATGAACGCGATAGTGTTCCAGGAGATGCGCGAGGCCAGGGGCCTGGCGTATTCCGCGAGGGCCAGCCTGCTCACGCCTTCATATTCAGGAGACGACTACGTGTTCTACGCTTTCATCGCCTCGCAGAACGACAAGCTCAAGGACGCCGTCCTGGCTTTCGACCAGATCATCAACGACATGCCTGAGTCCGAGAAAGCCTTCCAGGTGGCCAAGGCGGCCGTGCTCTCACAGCTCCGCACCAGGAGGGTGACCGGCAACAGTGTGCTTAGCGAATATGTGGCGTTGAGGGAGCTTGGCCTGTCCGAGAGCCGCGACAAGGCCGTGTTCGAGAAGATCCAGGGAATGACCCTCGCCGACGTCAAGGCCTTCCAGGAGAAGTGGATCAAGGGTCGTGACTACACCTACGCCTTCCTTGGCCGCGCCGAGGACTTCGACATGGAATTCATAAACACCCTCGGCCCCGTCACCCTCCTCACCCTCGAGGACATTTTCGGGTACTAGTCCTCGCCGCACCTTTCGTCCCGGCCGTCATCCCGCCTTTTCGTCCTGGTACGTAATTGGTTTATTATTAATAATTTATATGATCAGATGGTGCCGAAAACGGTACCATCTGATTGTGTAATAACCCAATAATCAATCACTTCCGTACCAGCCTCGATGGGGTCATCCTGTGGAGGCTCTTATTACTGATTATTCTCGATATGAAGGAACTTGTTGACACAGGCCGGAGAGGCCTTAGTGGCTGTCATGATTCGCCGGAAAAGACACCGGGCCTCTTCCTCGTCCAGTTTCTCGAAGTTCAGCTCCCGGCCCTTGTAGCCTGACTTCATCACCAGCCTCAGCATAGACCTGTAGCATGAATGGTCCCCATACTCGTCCTCAATGTCGAACTCGGATCCGGCGTTGGAGTCGATAGCCGTGATCATCTTCCCATAGCTGCCGTACAGGGTTTCCAACCATTCGGCAGACAGAAAGTTATACTTCGTGAGGATGTAGTCTGTCATCCGCGCTTGCTCTTCCTTGTCCAGGCATTTGAATATATCCCTTAATGCCGCGTAGGACAGAGGTTTGCCTACCGAGTGGAAATAATCCACCTTCTTAAGCGCGGCCCTCATTTGATTCCGGGCTTTTTCTTTCCGCAAGGGTTTGGAGAACGGGTTCGCGCTTTCGAGATAGGCCAGAAGGTTCCAGCGGTACTCCTTGGCGGTTCCACATAGCTTTCCCGCCACTGGATTGTTGAAGACATATGCCACGCTTCCCATGATGATCTTGACAGCCCTTTTCACCGAACAGCCGAACGGTTTCTGGAACAACGTCCCCCTCCTGTCATATTCCTTGTTGTATTCCTTGACGAAGATGATTGCCATCCGCTGGATGAACGATCTCATCTTCCGAGGCTCAATATCCTTGAATAGGAAGTGGATGTGGTTGAACATCGGGCAGAACGCGAGGACGGTCAGGCTCATCTCCCTGACCAACGCGCTCACGATAGTGATGTAGACGATGAAATCTTCCGCCCTGTAGAAAACGCCGAATCCGAATCGGCCTTTGACGAAAACGTGTCTGGCCTCCATAAGCTCTCATAGTTTAGCGGCTTAAAGATAGGCAAAACCTCGCGACCCCGCAATATGCTTTGTCACATTCGGTTTGGCGCCGTCATGGAAGTCGTTGATTATTAAGTAGATTATTAATGAATATCGCGATCGTTTCCGCCCCGCCGCCCCGGCATCCCCATAGTCCCTCCCGCCATCAACATCATTTGTCCCGTCACCCAGATCATCTGTCCCGTCACCCAGATCATCTGTCCCGTCATCCAGATAAATTGTTTAACTATCCTGACAATTAGTTTTGTCTTCCTGAGAAGATGCTTAACTATCCTGACAATTAGTTTTGTCTTCCTGAGGAGTTGTTTAGCTATACTGAGCTTTTTTTGTCATCCTGAGGGAGCGAAGCGACCAAAGGATCTGCCACGACAAGACATGAAATCAGATTCTTCGGCAGGTCTTACCTGCCTCAGAATGACAATTGAGGCTGGTACGGAAGGTGTTGATTATTAGGTTATAACGCAATCAGATGGTGCCGAAATCGGTACCATCTGATTTAGGAATTGTTTGTTATTCAACTGTTTGCGTACCAGCCGTCGTCAGTCAGCGTATTCCGAAATCGGCCTTGATGGCGT
>JAFROJ010000031.1 GCA_017429765.1 Bacteroidales bacterium
CCTATTCAAAGTGCTACGAGCTGGCCAAGTCCGCCAAGCCCAAGCATGAGCGCGAGGTTGGTTTCGAGGCCATCAAGGCCGCGTGCGTCGAGGCTCTCGGGCTTTCCGAGGAGGATCTTGAGGCCAAGAAGATGATGATCGACCGTTATTTCGGCCACGAGCAGAGGGAGGCCCTCCGCAACCTGGTTCTCGACGAGGGACTCCGCGTCGACGGTCGTCAGACCACTGAGGTCCGCCCCATCTGGTGCGAGGTCGATTACCTGCCTTGCGCCCACGGCTCCGCCGTGTTCACCCGTGGCGAGACCCAGGCCCTGGCTTCTGTCACCCTTGGCACCAAGCTGGACATGAAAGAGATGGACGAGGTGCTCATCCAGGGCGACCAGCAGTTCATCCTGCACTACAACTTCCCTCCTTTCGCCACCGGCGAGGCCAAGCCTCAGCGCAGCGTGG
Organism: Bacteroidales bacterium; assembly: GCA_017429765.1. GTDB lineage: Bacteria > Bacteroidota > Bacteroidia > Bacteroidales > UBA932 > Cryptobacteroides. Next base: position 451 of record JAFROJ010000031.1, read on the forward strand.
GACGCCGCGAGATCGGCCACGGGAACCTGGCTTACAGGGCCCTCAAGGCCGTTATGCCTAAGGCTCCCGATTTCCCTTACGCCGTCCGCGTGGTCTCCGATATCCTTGAGTCCAACGGTTCCTCCTCACAGGCCTCCATCTGCGGCGGTTGCCTCGCCATCATGGACGCCGGCGTCAAGATCACCAAGCCCGTCGCGGGTGTCGCCATGGGTCTGATCACCGACGAGAAGGATCCCAACGGCCGCTACGCCATCCTGACCGACATCCTCGGCGACGAGGATCACCTCGGTGACATGGACTTCAAGGTGGCCGGTACCGAGGACGGTATCACCGCCACCCAGATGGACATCAAGGTTGACGGTCTTTCCTACGATGTGCTAGCCAAGGCTTTGAAGCAGGCCCGCGAGGGCAGGATGCACATCATGGGTGAGATGATGAAATGCATCGACAAGCCCCGTGAGGACTACAAGCCGTTCGTCCCGAGGATCATCTCCTTCGAGATCGCCAAGGAGTTCATCGGCGCTGTCATCGGAAAGGGTGGTGAGACCATCCAGAAGATCCAGGCCGAGACCGGCGCCGTCATCAACATCGACGAGGTTGACGGAAAGGGTGTCGTGGACATCGCCACCAACGACGCCGAGGCCATGAAGAAGGCCTACGACTGGATCCAGGGCATCTGCGCCGTGCCAGAGGTCGGAATGACCTATCACGGCAAGATAGTCTCTATCCTTGAGTTCGGCGCCTTCGTCGAGATCCTTCCCGGCAAAGAGGGCTTGCTCCACGTCTCCGAGATCGCCTGGAACAAGACCGAGAATGTCGAGGATGTTCTCGCTGTCGGCCAGGAGGTTGATGTGAAACTGCTTGAGATCGACCAGAAGACCGGTAAGATGAGGCTTTCCATGAGGGCTCTCCAGCCCAAGCCGGAAGGCTGGGTCGAGCCGAGCCGTCGTCCCCGCGGAAACGGTGGCGGCAACGGCAACGGTGGCGAGCGTCGCCCCGGTGGCAACGACCGTGGCAACGACCGCAGGAACAGTGGCAACGAGCGCCGCGGAGGCAATAACCGCGAGCGCGGAGAGCGTGGCGAGCGTCACGGCGAGCGCCGCTCCTTCGGCCACAGGAATAACAACGCCCCCAAGGAGCGTCCTGAGCCAGCCAACAACAACACAGAGGAATACTTCTAGTCTTCCTTGATCAATAAAGAAGCCGGCCGATTGGCCGGCTCCTTTTGTTTATTACTCAGCGGGGATGATGTCGCAGTTGCCTTGCGGGTCCTGAAGGTCGATGTGCCTGAGATAGTCGATCAGGAACCACAGGGACGCGGCGCTGGCGGCGAAAATGAGGGCGTATTCCCAGGCGGGGATCAGCTCCACGATACTCTTGGCCTCCTTCACAGCGTCGGACCCGTAAGTCCCGAAAAGCACAGACAAAGTGTTGTTCACGCAGTGCATGAGCATCGTGAGTTTGAGGGAGCCGGTCCGGTAGTAGACATAGCCGAACAGGCAGCCGGCCGCGAAGGCGGAGACGCCCTGCCACACGTTGCCGTGGATGGCGGCGAAGAATATGGCCGAGATGACAATGGCCAGACCAGGGCTCAAACCCCGTCGCCTCTCTCCCTCCAGGCGGGGATGGGTGGGCTTGAAATTCAGAAGGCCTCTCAGGACCACGCCCCTGCAAAGCCACTCCTCGAGGAGGGGAGCCATGACGCACATGGTGATGAGGTTGATCCAGACGGGGCCGTTCATCATTTTCTGGATCATCTCCACCATGGAACCCTCTGTGTCAGGAAGGTACTGGTTCACGATCTCCAGGATCATTCCGGCGGCGATGGTCCCCACAGAGACGGCTATGGCCAGAAGCGCCCCGCCCCATTTGCCGAAATGTGAGCTGTCCATGGCGTAGCCCGTGTCGAAGGCCATGTTTTGGGAACTCTTGAGCCTGACGTACATCAGAACAGGGATGAACTGGACGGGATACATGATCAGCATCCCGTACTGCATCGGGAGGGAGAACAGCATGAGCGGAACCATGATTATGCCGCCGGCTATCATGCCCACGAGAAGCCATCCCAGGACAGCGAAGACTCCACCCACGTCAGGGGTGTACCAAGAGCAGGAGGAGATCAGGTCGAAGTTCCTCTCGACTTTTCTGGGTTTGAGAAACGACATAGGGCTTAGGGGTTATTTCTTCCAGAGGGGAGTGGGATAGACGCCGTTGTCGGCGAGCTCCTGGAACTTGGCCACCACTCCGGGGCGGTCGTCCTTGTAGGTCACCCCGAACCAGCGCTCGGGGGTTGAGAGCACCTCGCACTTGTAGCCTTTGTCCTTGATGATGCGGTCGACGGCGTAAGGGATGTAATATTCCTTCTTGAGTTCCATGAGGTTCTCCTCCAGGAAAGACTCGAAGACCTCGGCGCTCAGGTCGAAATAGTCGGGGGTGAACCCCCACATATTCATGGAGCAGAGAGCCTTGGCGTCCACTTCCTCGTGGGTCTCGCCGGTGACGGTGTTCTCCCCGTAGACCTTCCCGTCATCGTCCATCCCGACATTGACGAACTCCACCACGCTGGTGAGGTTCCTCGCCTCGTCGTAGTGGCAGATGCCGCGGGAGACCTTCCCGAACTCCGAGAGTGTATTGTCCAGCTCGAAACCGACTATGGCGCAGACTCCTCCGAGCCCCTCGCGGGAGCGGAGCCAGTCCCCGATGATCCTGAAAGACTCTTTCCCGTAATAATCGTCACCGTTGATTACGGCGAAGGGCTCCTTGATGACGTCCTTGGCCATCAGGACGGCGTGGGCCGTGCCCCAGGGTTTCTGGCGCTCGGGGTTGAGGGTGAACCTGGAAGGGATCTTGTCCAGTTCCTGGACGACGAAGCCGAACTCCAGGGGGGTGCCGTCGGGGCAGAGCACTCCTGAGTATTTCTTCTCGACAGTCTCCTTGAACACGTCCAGGAAGTACTCCCTGACAATGTAGACGACCTTGCCGAAACCGGCCTCGACGGCGTCGTAGATGGAATAGTCGATGATTGTCTCACCGCCGGGGCCGAGGCCGTCCATCTGTTTCAAGCCACCGTAACGGCTGCCCATACCGGCCGCCAGAACAAGTAAAGTGGGTTTCATGTGAATATTGTTGTTTGTACAAAAATAATTATTTTCGCGTCAATAACATTAAAGCCGGATGGGAAAGTTCAGGGACATATGGAACAGGGACAGGGATGGTCACGAGGCGGAGAAGCGCTCCTTCATCCGCTACGCTATCGTGGCCACGGGAATATTCATCCTCTTGGTGGGTTTCATCAACCAGAACAACATCGTCCGGTGGGTCAGGGCGGGCGCCGAGATCAGGCGTCAGGACAAGCTGATCGAGAGGTACAACAAGGAGATCGGGGAGATGGACGCCAAGATAAAGGGCCTCACTTCCAACAAGGATTCACTTGAGCGCCACGCCCGCGAGAATTTCCTTTTCGCCGAGCCCGGAGACGATGTCTATGTCGTTGACAAAGAGTAACTTATTCTTTTATTAAAGACCTGTGTAGGTCCAGGGCGAGACAGCCCTCATCTCCTCTTTCACAGAATCACTGACATCCAGGGTGTCGATGAAGTCCGCTATGGTCTTCTCGTCGATCGCCGCGCCTGTGCGTGTCAGGGCTTTCAGGGTCTCGTAGGGGTTGGGGTATCCTTCCCTGCGGAGGATTGTCTGAAGAGCCTCGGCGACCACGGCCCAGTTGCGGCGCAGGTCGGCGTCGATGGCCTCCTTGTTGAGGATGAGTTTCCCGAGGCCTTTCTTAAGGGAGGCTAAAGCTATCATCCCGTGGGCGAGAGGCACGCCGATGTTCCTCTGGACTGTGGAGTCGGTCAGGTCCCTCTGAAGCCTGGAGATCGGGAGCTTCATTGAGAGGAAGGTCAGGACGGCGTTGGCCATCCCGAGATTGCCCTCGGCGTTCTCGAAGTCGATGGGATTGACCTTATGGGGCATGGCGGAGGATCCCACCTCTCCCTTGACCACCTTCTGGCGGAAATATTCCATCGAGATGTAGGTCCAGATGTCCCTGCAGAGGTCGATGAGAACGGTGTTCTGCCTGCGGAGGCAGTCGAAAATGGCGGCGAGGTTGTCGTAGTGGTCGATCTGTGTGGTCGGGAAGGAGCGCCTGAGACCCAGGGAGGCGACGAAATCCCCGGCGAAGGCGTTCCAGTCAATCCCCGGATAGGCGACCTTGTGGGCGTTCATGTTCCCTGTCGCGCCTCCGAACTTGGCGGGATAGGTGAGCCCCTCGAACTGGCGGAGCTGCTCCTCGAGGCGGGCGACGAAGACCCTTATCTCCTTCCCGAGACGGGTCGGGGTCGCGGGCTGGCCGTGAGTCTTGGCGAGCATAGGGATGTCCTCCCACTCCGACGCGAGGGCCGAAAGGGTGGAGATAATCTCCCCGAGTGCGGGAATATATTCATTCTCAAGGGCTTCCTTGAGCATCATCGGCTGAGAGGTGTTGTTGATGTCCTGCGAGGTCAGGCCGAAATGGATGAACTCTTTCCACTTCGAGAGTCCCAGCGCGTCGAACCTCTCCTTGATGTAGTATTCGACCGCCTTGACATCGTGGTTGGTCGTCTTCTCGATCTCTTTGACTCTCGACGCGTCATCCGGGCTCAGGGTGGTGTAAATCCCCCGGAGGTCGGAGAACAGGGCGTCCTTGGTTTTCCCGGTCCCTTCACCGAAACCGGCGAGCTGGGGCAGGGGAATCCGGCACAACGCTATGAAGTACTCGATCTCCACCCTCGTCCTGTAGCGGATGAGGGCATATTCACTGAAATACTCTCTCAGGGAGGCTGTCTTTGAGGCGTATCGCCCGTCGATGGGGGAGACCGCCGTGAGTTTGTCCAATCCTATCATATGAGAAGAAGCAACGCTATTGTGTAAAGCAGGAACCCTTGGAAGCGGAGACGACCTTTCACGCTGGTTTTCAGCATGGTCTCGGCGGGATCCTCGCCGGTCATCCTGAGAAGGTCCTCGTCGGAGGGGAGCTTCCCGGAGTGGAATTTCATTATCAGCTGCCCGTCGTTGAACCAGGTGGCCCCGCCGTTGGAGCGGTTCATGGCGAGCAAGGTCTTTCTGTCAGAGAAATATATTCCCGGCAAAAGGATGTCGCGGACCTCGGGGACCATCGTGGAGATCCTCTCCATCCTGGCCTTGGTCCCGGAGACCAGCAGAAGGGGGGTGAAACCCGCCTTCGAGGCGCCTTCCATGACCTTGGACACCCTTGTCCAATCGTCTCCCTTCAGTTTGGCGGGGGCGTTGACCGAGACCACCAGGGCGTTCCCGACAGCGGCGAGCTCGTCCTTATAGTTACCGGTCGAGTCGGTGAAAGAGAGGACAGGAGTCCCCTGGCCGCTCTTGGGACCGTTCATCCGGATGGTCTCGGTACGGATGAAAGTCCATGTGGAGTCCGGCAGCTTGTCGAGAGTGAAAGCCCTCTCCTGCCCGTTCTTCTCGTAGATGAATGTCGAGACGAAGTCCTCGCCGTCGTCGTCAGCGGCCAGGAGCTCGCTCCCGGGGACGAAAGGCGTGAAATCGACAAGGGGAAGGGACGTGAGCGAATAGATGGTGAAAGCCGCGAGCGAGGCCGCCGCTATGAAGAAGGCCACATGTTTCCTTTTCTTGGCCTCGCCGAGCTCCCTGTAGGGGGCGAAAGCTATCAAGGCGAGTATGAGAAGGACGACGTTCTTGATGAAGGTCTGGAGATTTGACAGGTGGATGACTTCTCCGAAGCAGCCGCAGTCCATCGAGGGATTGACTATCGCGAGGATGAGGGTCAGGATGGTGAACAGGACCGTCAGGACAGTGGTGGCGATGGCCACGGGCTTTCTCCAGACCCCGGCGATCAGGGCCGCCCCGAGAAGGGCCTCGATGAGAGCGAGGGTGACGGCGACAACCTTGGCTGAGGGGAGAAGGAATTCCAGGTGGAGGAAGTGGTAATATTCCTCGACAACCAGTCCGGCTCCCACCGGGTCAAGGAGTTTGAAAACCCCTGCCAGCAGGAAAACCAGCCCGATGATCAGGGAGCAGAGCCGTCTGAGCCTGTAATGGAATATGGAGGTGTTCATAGGCGATTCAAATGTGAGTCTGTCAAGGCCTTGATCTTGGCGAATATCTCATCGGGGGGCAGCATCTTGCCGTCTGGCCCGGAGCAATCGACGGGGATGAGGCCCGGATCAAGGGAAGCCTGCCTCAGGTACATGTCTTTCACCCTTTTCTGGAACTCGATGCTGGCCTCGTGGATGTCCCTCTCGCCGTGGAGATAATCCCTGTCAGCGCCCTTCCTGCTCTTTTCCAGGCTGTTCTCGACGAACTCGATCGGCACGTCGAGGAACAGGTTGAGGTCTGGTCTCGGGAGGCCGAACTCCCCGAACTCGGTGTTGATGATCCACTCGCGCAGCCTCTCCCTCTCCTCGGGGTTGGCGAGTTTGGCGCATTGGTAGGCGATGTTGGAATAGACATACCTGTCGAGCAGGACAGTGCCGCCGCGGGAGAGCGTGGCCTTGATCCCGGGGGCGGCCCCGTGGCGGTCCTCGGCGAAGAGGAGGGCCACAAGTTGCGGGTGCACAGCCTCGTTGGATCCGAAATCACCCCTGAGGAAACGGCCGATCAGGTCGCCGTAGACAGGGGAGTCGTACCTTGGGAAGTGGATATATTCCAGATCCCCGAGGACTTTCTCGAGGTAGGCCTTCAACTTCTTGACCTGAGTGGACTTGCCGGCGCCGTCCAATCCTTCCAGAACAATCAGCATCTTGTATTAGACAGTTTTACGCGAAGATATCTATTTTTTGCCTAATTTTGTAGAGATATGGAGATCGAGAGAGACAGAATTATCCGCGTGATGGGGATCGTCAACCTGACTGACGACTCTTTTTTCGAGGGAAGCCGCGTCCTCGGGCCGGATGGCCGTCCCGATCCAGGGCTTCTCTTGCCCCGGATCGATTCAATGATGTCGGAAGGTGCTGACATCCTGGACCTGGGAGCCTGCTCGACCCGTCCGGGATCAGACTCGGTGAGCGAGGAGGTGGAGTGGAGCCGTCTGGAGCCGGCCCTGAGGCTGATCGCCTCGGAGCGCCCCGGCCTCAGCCTTTCTATCGACACTTTCCGCCCGGGGGTCGTCTCGAGAGCGTTCGATGTGGTCGGGCCTTTCATGGTCAACGATGTCAGCGGAGGGCCTCCCTCGATGTGGAGGCTCGTCGGAGATCTTGGTCTTGAGTATGTCGCCATGCACACGAGGGGAACCCCCAAGGACATGGCCTCGCTGACCGATTACGAGGATGTCGTCGCCGCGGTTGAGTCGTTTTTCGAGGATGTCGCCGGAGTGGCGGAGGCCAACGGGGTCAGGGACTGGATCCTCGACCCGGGTTTCGGTTTCGCTAAGACCGTTTCCCAGAACTGGAGACTGTTGGACCGCATGGCCGTGTTCAAGAGATTCGGCAGGCCGGTCCTGGCGGGTCTCTCCCGCAAGAGTTTCCTCTACAGGCCCATGGGCTTGTCGCCCGCGGATGTCCTTCCCGCCACATGCGCGGCCAACCTTGTGGCCTTGAGAAACGGGGCGGATGTCCTCCGGGTCCACGACGTGGCCGCCGCCAGACAGACAATCGAGGTTTATAAATCATTGAGTATATGGACAGAAGAGATTTCATAAAAACATCGGCGCTGGCCGCCGGGGCGATGCTTCTTGATTGGGAGAGCGCCTTCGCCGCCGGAGCCGCCGACCCGGCCGCCGGAAAAGTCTGGAAAGGCTGGAAGAAGGGTCATTTCCAGGTTCATTTCATCTACACCGGTGTCGCGGAGTCGATGTTCATGATCTTCCCCGACGGGACCACCATGCTCCTGGACTGCGGGGATCATAACGCCATCGGCCGGGGTGACCTCGCTGTCCCCGTGCTGCCTTCTCCGGACAGGCATTCCGGCGAGTGGATAGCCAGATATGTCCTCAGGGTCAATCCCAACGGCCGCAAGGTGGACTACATGATGATGTCCCACTACCATGCCGACCACGGAGGCTGCAAGGGCTTCTACGCCGACAAGGTGACCCGTGACGGAGAGGAATACAGGCTGAGCGGTTTCTCTCACGCCGCCGAGTGGCTTGATTTCGGGAAGGCGTTCGACCGGGCCTGGCCTGACTACAACGACCCCATCCCCCTGTTCGACCGTTCGGCCGACAACGTGGCCCACATGAGGAAGTTCTTCGAATATATGACCCGCTCGCGCGGCCTTGAGATCGAGAAGTTCCGTGTCGGGGCTGTGGACCAGGTGGCCATGATTCACGCTCCCGGGAAGTATCCAGGCTTCTCTGTCAGGAACATCTGCGGGAACGGCAGGATAGCGGGCGAGGACGGGAAGATCATCGACCTTTACGCCGACCGCAAGAAAGATAATCCCACCCATTTCAACGAGAACGGCATGAGCCTCGGGATGATCATCTCCTACGGTCCTTTCAAGTTCTTCACCGCCGGGGACTTCTCCGACAGCTGGAAGCTGCCCGACGGCTCGGTTTTCGAGACCGAGAGCGCCCTCGGGAAGGTCTGCCCCAAGGTCAATGTCGCGAAGATCAACCACCACGGCCACTATTCGATGCCTGCCGGGCTGCTCTCCGCCCTTCAGGCCAGGGTCTATGTGAGTTGTGTCTGGGACCAGCTGCACAATGTGGCCCCGGTGATGGAGAGGATTGCCGACAGGAGCATCTATCCCGGCGACAGGATCGTGTGTCCGGGAATATTCCCGAAGGAGAGAAGGGAGCAGGACGCCGGAAAGCCCTGGCTTGAGGTCATCAAGGACTCCTCCTTCGACGGCGGGCATGTCGTCCTGGATGTGCCGAAGGGAGGCAAGGATTATTCAATCTCCTACCTCACGGCCGCCGACGAGTCGATGAAGGTGGTCAGTGTGATGAGATTCCGCTCTTGAGGTAGAGAATCGAGCCGGGTCCCTCGTTGAAGAGGAGATCCATGATAGAAAGATCGGGCACGAAGCCGTTCTTCCGGGCGAAGACCTGGAAGTACGGCTTCTCCAGTCCAAGGTCTCGCAGGACCGTGTTCGGCCGTTTCGGGTGAAGGATTTCCCTGTAATCCTCGCCATATTTGTCTGTCTGGGGAAGATATTCCCCGGTCAGGCGGATGTCCGCCTCTATTCCCGTTTTCTTGAGGAAGAAGCGGATTATCCTCATGTCCAGCTCGAAGAGGGTCTCCGGCTTGGAGTCGAGGATGGCGAAGAGCTCGTCTTTGTAATAGTCGAAATACGCGGAGGACTCGTAGGCCGAGGCGATGGCCCGCTCCGTCCTTATGACCCATGGGGTGGAATAGTCCACCTTGATCCCGGTTATAGGGAGCTCATGGGTACCCTCGTGGACTATGGGGAAGTTCAGATATTCAGGCCCCCCGGCGGCGTAGATCCGGCAGCGGTTCCTCCATGACTGTTTCTGGTAATTCTCGCGGGCCTCGATGTAGACCACGGGAGGGGTGGCCGGAGGAATTGTCATTCCTTTGGCTATCAGCGCGAAATAACTGATTGGAGGGAAATAGGCGATGCCCAGAAGCATGTCCGGGGACTATTCGTACTCTCCTTTCTCGCGGGAGTCATTGGCGCGGATGATGCCGCGCTTGGAGTTCTTGATGAAATCGAGGATCGCGTCCCTCTCCTCGCTCTGGGGGAAGCCGGCCTCGACCTTGGCGCATCCGTCGGAGATGTTGTAGCCCGAGAAATAGATGGTCTCGTAGATGTCCTTGATGTTCCTGATGACCTCCGGGGAGAAGCCTCTTCTGCGAAGTCCGACAATGTTGACTCCGGCGTAGGTGATGGGATCCCTTCCGCAAAGCACGTAGGGCGGCACGTCCTTGTTGATCTTGGACATTCCGCCGACCATGGCGTGACGGCCGACTTTCGAGAACTGGTGCGCCTTGGATCCGCCGCCGATTATGGCCCAATCGTCCACGACAGTCTCGCCGGCGAGACCGACATAGCTGACGAGGATGCAGTGGTTCCCGATGACGCAGTCGTGAGCCACGTGCGAGTAAGACATTATCAGTGTGTCGCTTCCGATCTTGGTGACGTACTTTCCGCTGGCCTTTGTGCCGCGGTTGATGGTGGCGCACTCACGTACCGTGACATTGTCTCCAAGCTCCACGGATGTGATCTCCCCCTCGAACTTGAGATCCTGCGGCACGGCCCCTACTACGGCCCCGGGATAGATCTGGCAGTTCTTGCCCATCTTAACATATTGGAACACAGTGGCGTGCGGGAATATCTTGCAGCCGTCCCCGATCTCGACGTCGTCGTCAACGAACGCGAAGGGACCGATCTCAATGTTGTCGCCAAGTTTAGCCTTGGGGCTGACTGAAGCTAGATTTGATATTATATTCATAGCGGTCTGGGTGATGTTAGCGTGAAATCTCTTCTAAAATGGCCTTGGCCATTCTGGTGTTAAGGGTGTGACCTGGCTTGAAGGCCTCTATCCTGGCCTTCACACGCCCTCCCGAGAGGGCGAGGTCGCCGATTATGTCAAGGAGTTTGTGCCTTCCGCACTCGTCGGGGAAACGAAGCTGGAGGTTGTTGAGGTAGCCGTCGTTGTTGACGGCGAGCCTCGGAACGTTGAAGAGGGAGGAAAGCCTCCCGACCTGCTCGTCAGTGGCCGGGCGCTCGACAATCACGATGGCGTTGTCGACATCCCCGCCCTTGACTAAGTTGTGCTGGTAGAGGAACTCTATCTCGTGGAAGAACACGAATGTCCTGCACGGGGCTATCTGGGTGGCGTAGTCGGCGCTCTCGTCCCATCTGGCGCCCTGAACCCCGAGCACCTTGGAGCCGAAGTCCACGGTGAGGTCTATGGAGGGCTCGTCGCATGGAGTCGCCTTGATGAAAGAGCCTGTGGCCTCGTCCCTGACCTCGATCTCACGGGGGATGGTGACATAGCGCCTGTCCTCCGCCTGCTCCTCAAGGCCGGCCTTCAGGATCGCCTCGACATAATAGCGGGCGCTGCCGTCGAGAATGGGAACCTCCACGTTGTCGATCTCGACGAGGGCGTTGTCCACACCCATTCCCGAGAACGCGGACATCAGATGCTCGATTGTGGAGACGGAGGCCTCGCCTTCGGAGATGGTGGTGCTGCGCTCGGTCGAGGAGACATTTCCGGCCAGGGCCTTGACAAAGGCGTCCGGGCCCAGATCCACCCGATGGAAGACAATTCCGGAATCAGCCGGAGCCGGTTTCAACACCATTGTGGACATCCGGCCGGTGTGGAGGCCTTTGCCCTGGAATCTGAGCTCGCCTGATAGTGTCTTCTGCTTGATCGTGGTCATTAGTAGTCAGGAATAATGAAAAGATGGTCTCACTGGCCTTGCTTGCGGAAAACGGCGTAGCTGCGGAGGTAGTTCCTTAAAGGTATCGCCGGGGACCCGAGCAGGGTCTGGCCGGGCTCCTTGACATTGCCGATCAGTCCGGTCTGGGCCCCGAAGGTGGTATTGTCGGCGATCTCGAGATGGCCTGATATTCCCACCTGTCCGGCCAGGATGCAGTTCTTGCCGATCTTGGTGGACCCGGCGATGCCGCACTGGGCGGCCATCACGGTGTTGTCCCCGATCACGACATTGTGGGCGATCTGGCAGAGGTTGTCGATCTTCACCCCGTTGCCGATGATGGTGGACTCCATCTCGGACCTGTCTATCGTCGTGCAGGCGCCGATCTCGACATTGTCGCCGATGATGACATTGCCCAGGTGCTCTATCTTCTCCCAGGTCCCGTCGGGGAGGGGGGCGTTGCCGAACCCGTCTGACCCGATCACCGCGTTGGCGTGGATGATGACGTTGTCCCCGATCACCATCCCGGGATAGATCACCACTCCGGGATAGATGACGCAGCGCTTGCCGATCACCGTGTTGTCACCCACGTAGACATTCTCGAATATCTTGGTGTAGTCCCCGATCCTGGCGTGGTGACCGACGTAGGAATGGCTTCCGAGATAGACCTTCTTGCCGAACTTGCTGGTCAGGAACCATGAGGAACGGAACCCCCTGTGCCTGCGGTCTGTCCTTTTCTGGGTGGCGGCGAATTTCAGGAGGTCGGCCAGGGCCTTGTAGGCGTCGTCGACGCGGATAAGGGTCGGCGTGACCGGTTCCTTAGGCAGAAAATCCTTGTTGACGAGAAGCACGCTGGCCTTGCAGGTGTAGACATATTTCTCGTATTTAGGGTTGGCGTAGAAGCAAAGCTGGCCGCTCTTCCCATGCTCTATCTTGGCGAAAGAGGTAACCTTGGCCCCGGAGTCGCCCTCGACCGTGCCTTTTAGCGTCTGCGCCAGTTGCTTCGCTGTGAATTCCATGTTCATTTCAAAATATTATACAAAGAAAGCGATTTATTTTCATTTTCCCTAAATTATCCTTACCTTCGCGTTGTTGTGAGAGATAGGTGACGAAAGCGTCCCCTATCTTTTGTTTTGTGGATATGGAGAAAGAAGCTATACTCAAAGCCATCGGGCCCGCCGTCGCCGGACGCGGGTGTTTTATCGTGGATGTCGTTGTCACTAAGGACAATGACGTGACTCTCGTTGTCGAGAAGGAGGCAGGAGAGGTCGCCCTTGAGGATTGTGTCGCCATCAACGACGCCTTCCTGGCGGCTTTCGACAAGGATGTCGAGGACTATTCCCTGACTGTCTCCTCAGCCGGGCTTGACCAGCCTTTCAAGGTTCCAGCCCAATTCCTCAAGGCCATCGGCTCACAGGTGGTGGTTCTCCTGAAGGGAGGCCGCAAGCTCACCGGAGTCCTGGCCGACGCCGGAGACGAGGGGATAACCTTGCGTTACACCGCGAGGGAACTCCCAGAGGGAAAGAAGAGGAAGGTCACAGTCGAGCGTGAGGAAACGTTTGGCTTCGAGATGGTTAACTCTGTCACCCCTAAGGTGGAATTCAAATAACAGATAACATAAAATGGAAAAGAAAGACGTAATCACTCTAATTGACGCTTTCAAGGACTTCAAGGAGGAGAAGAACATCGACAGGCCCGTTATGATGGGTGTGCTCAAGGACGTGTTCCTGACACAGATCGCCAAGACTTACGGATCTTCGGACAATTTCGACGTGATCATCAACGTGGACAAGGGAGACTGTGAGATCTACCAGAACTTCGACATCGTCGAGGAGGTGGAGAACCCGAACACACAGATCACCCTCGAGCAGATCAAGGAGGAGACCGGCGACGACGACTATGAGATCGGCGATGTCTACACCAAGAAGCTCTCTCTCTCTTCTTTCGGAAGGAGGGGCATCCTGAACATCCGCCAGAACCTTCAGGGAAGGATCATGGACATCGACAAGGCCAATGTGTTCAAGGAGTATTCCGACAAGGTCGGCGAGATATTCACCGGCGAGATCTACCAGACTTGGTCCAAGGAGGTCATCATCCTAGACGAGGACAGCAATGAGCTGCATCTTCCCAAGGCTGAGCAGATTCCCGGCGAGAGGTTCAAGAAGGGTGACACCATCCGCGCCATCATCAAGAGCGTTGAGATGAAGAACAACACCACTCCTTACATCACCCTCTCCAGGACCTCCAACGAGTTCCTTGAGAAACTCTTCGAGCTTGAGGTCCCGGAGATATTCGACGGCCTGATCACGATCAAGAAGGTGGTGCGTGTCCCCGGAGAGAGGGCGAAGGTGGCCGTGGAGTCTTACGACGAGAGGATCGATCCGATCGGCGCCTGCATCGGCGTGAAGGGATCGAGGATCATTGGAATCGTCCGCGAGCTCCGCAACGAGAACATCGACGTCCTCCAGTGGACCGCCAACACCCAGCTTCTCATCCAGAGGGCCTTGAATCCCGCCAGGGTGTCCTCGATCGACCTCGGGGAGTCCCCCGCGGACAAGATCAAGGTCTACATGCAGCCTGACGAGGTGAAGAAGGGTATCGGCCGTGGAGGATGCAACATCAAGCTGGCCGGAATGCTCGTCGGAAGGGAGATCGAGGTTTGGAGGGAGCTCTCCAAGGACGAGATCATGGAAGAGGAGGACGTCCTTCTCAGCGAGTTCAGCAACGAGATCGACCAGTGGGTCATCGACCGCCTCGAGTCCATCGGCTGCGACACCGCCAAGAGTGTTCTCGCTTTCACGCCTGAGGACATCGCCAAACGGGCGGATCTCGAGGATGAGACGGTCGCCGAGGTGTTCCGCATCCTTAAGGCGGAGTTTGAGGATTAGTCCGGAAGGACAAGTTAGTTTTAATCGGGTTTAATATGGGTGATATCAGACTAAACAAATTAATAAGGACTTACAATATCGGTCTCCAGAATCTCGTTGATTTCCTGAGGAGCCAAGGTGTCGAGGTGGACGAGAATCCGAACGCCAAGATCTCGGACGAGCATCTTCCCGCCATCGAGAAACAGTTCGGGAAGGATCTTGAGATGAAGAAGGCCTCGGAGAAGGTTGACATCAAGCTGACCGAGATTCTTGAGCGCACCTCCCGCAAGCAGCAGGAGGCCGCCAGGGAAGAGGAGTTTGACGAGCCGGTCAGGGAGACTGTCATCAAGAGTAACGTGTTCACTCCTAAGGCGGAGCCCAAGCCGGAGCCTAAGCCGGAACCTAAACCGGAACCCAAGCCTGAGCCCAAACCCGCCCCGGCCCCCGCTCCGGAGCCTGCACCCGCGCCTGTGGTCGAGCCTGAGCCCGCTCCCGCCCCTAAGCCTGAGCCTGTCGTCAAGCCTGAACCCGCCCCGGTGAAAGATCCTGAGCCAGTGAAGGTTAAGGAGGAGAAGCCTGCCAAGCCCGCCCCGGTCGAGAAGCCCAAACCCGAGCCCGTACCCGCCCAGACCCATACGGAGAAGGCTCGCCCGGAGGCTGTCGAGGCCAAGGCCGAGCCCGCCAAGGAGGTCAAGCCGGAAACGAAGGAGGACTCCACTCCCGGATTCAAGGTCATCGGGAAGATTGACATGTCCCAGTTCGAGAAGAAGAGCGGCAAGAAGAGGGAGAGGATCGCCAAGGGCAGCCAGAAGGTCGATGTGGCCAAGGAAGGCAAGCAGGCGGACAACAACTCCCGCAAGGACAAGAAGGATTCCCGTCCCGCCCAGGACCAGTCCAAGGGTGGAAGGAAGCGCTCCCGCGGCGCCGACCGCTTCAAGCCGGCCATGACCGAGGAGGAGCAGGAGGCGATGCAGAAAGAGATCCAGAAGCAGGTCAAGGAGACCTACGCCAGGATGAACGACAACAAGAAGAACAACTTCGGAGCCAAGTACAGGAAAGAGAAGAGGGAGCAGGCGGCCGCGAGGTCCCAGGAGGAGATGGCTCAGGTGATGGCCGAGAAGACCGTCCTGAAAGTCACCGAGTTCGTGACTGTGAACGACCTGGCCACCCTGATGAACAACACCCCTGTCAATGAGGTGATCAAGGCCTGCATGGATCTTGGCCTGATGGTCTCCATCAACCAGAGACTTGACGCCGAGGCTCTTGTCCTGGTCGCCGAGCAGTTCGGCTACAAGGTCG
>JAFROJ010000032.1 GCA_017429765.1 Bacteroidales bacterium
CTCTCCGCTGGTGACATAGTAGATGATCAGGCCGATCAGGATACCCTGGCTCTGAGGGAACTTGGAGAAGCCCTTCTCGAGATATTCCTTCTGGAGAGTCTTGCCGGCGGCTGTGGTGTCAAGCTTGGACACGCAGTCGGCGACCTTGGCGTAAACCTCACCGTCCTTGGCGTAATAACCCATATCCAGGCACTTGTCGAAATAGTTCTTGGCCTTCTCGAAAGACTCGGAGCTGTAAGCCACGAATCCGGCGTTGTAAAGGGCGCTGGTGTCGATAGCCTCGCTGGGCTTCTGGGAGGAAGCGTTGAAAGCCTTCTCGAAATAGGACTGGGCGGCGCCGGCGTCACCAAGCGTGTAGGAGGTGTAACCCTCGGTGTTGTACTTGTCCACGATGCTCTTGATACCGGCGGCGATCTCCTTGGTCTTGGTGCCCTTGGTGTCGATCTCCGCGGCCTTCAGGTAAGCCTCGAGAGCCTTGTCAAGCGGGTTGTCGACGAGAGGCTTGGTCACCTCGATCATCTCCAGGATCCCGCTGGTGTTGAGGTAGAGGTTCTTGTTGGCGAAGACCTGCTTCACGTACTGGTCGCCACCGAGAACAACGTTCTCGACCGAGACGGGCTTCTCGTTGGCCATCGCGAGCTTGAGCTCAGTCTCACCCGCGCCGACCCACACGTTACCGGCGGGAGCGTTGTAAGCGGAGATGTAGGTCTCGCCAAGTTTTGTCCAAGTGGTCACTTTGGTGGCCTTCTTGGCGTTCTGGGAATCAGCGATGGCGGCATCCAAAGCCTTCTTGACAGCCGCGACACCCTGGGCATCCGCTACCTGGACGGAAGCGAGAAATGCCAAAACAATCAGTAACTTTTTCATGATATCAATTTTAGTTGTTAATTTCCTCGTTGCTCTCCACCGTGGAAAGTGACGCTATGGAGTCACCCTCCTTGATGTTTATCAGTTTCACTCCCTGGGTCGCCCTTCCGGCCACCCTGATGTCCGAGACAGCCATCCTTATGGTCAGGCCGGACTTCTCGATAATCATCAGGTCGTCCTTCTCGGTCACATTCTTGATCGCTATGAGCTTGCCGGTCTTCTCGGTGATGTTGATCGTCTTGACTCCCTTTCCTCCCCTCCTGGTTATCCTGTACTCGTCGAAGTCGGTCCTCTTGCCGAAACCGTTCTCGCTCACTACCAGCACGGTGTGGTCAGCCGCGTCGTCGGCGGCCGGATCATAGTTGATGGCGCCTATCACCTCGTCGGACTCTTCAATATTGATGCCACGCACTCCGGTCGAGGTCCTTCCCATCTCGCGGGCGTCCTTCTCGTTGAAGCGGCAGCACCTTCCGTCACGGGCGGCGATCAGGATCTCATCGTCTCCTCCGGTGAGCAGGGCCTCCACGAGGACATCCCCCTCCCTCAGGTTGACGGCGTTGACTCCGGCCGCCCTCGGGTGCGAATAAGCCGACAGGGCGGTCTTCTTTATGACACCCCTCTTGGTGACAAGGGCTATGCTGCGGGAGTTGACATATTCCTCGTCCTTGAGGGTCTTGACATTGATGTACGCCTTGATCTTGTCGTCCGGAATGCTGAGAACGTTCTGGATGGCGCGGCCTTTAGAGGCCCTGGAGCCTTCCGGAATCTCATAGACCTTGAGCCAGTAGCACCGGCCGCTCTGGGTGAAGAGCAGCATGGTGGAGTGCATGTTGGCGATGTAGATGTGCTCGATGAAGTCCTCGTCGCGGGTCGAGCTGCCCTTCATC
Organism: Bacteroidales bacterium; assembly: GCA_017429765.1. GTDB lineage: Bacteria > Bacteroidota > Bacteroidia > Bacteroidales > UBA932 > Cryptobacteroides. Next base: position 1,755 of record JAFROJ010000032.1, read on the forward strand.
CCGACACCGCCGCGCGCCTGGGTGCGGTACTCTGTCAGAGGGGTCCTCTTGATGTAGCCGAGATGGGAGATGGTGATGACGACATCCTCGTCGGCGTAGAAGTCCTCCGGGTTGAACTCCTCCTCGGAAGGCCGGATCTCCGTCCTTCTCGGGTCGGCGTATTTCTCCTTGATCTCCAAGGTCTCGGCCTTGACTATCTTGAGCTGCTCCTCCTCGCTGCCGAGGATCTCCTGGCAGCGCGCGATGAACCTCTCCAGCTCGTCGTACTCGGCCTGGAGTTTCTCCCTCTCAAGTCCGGTGAGCTGCCTGAGCCTCATCTCCACGATGGCCGTCGCCTGGATCTCGGTGAAGCCGAAACGGCTGATCAGCTCGGCTTTCGCCTCGTCGACATTCTCGGAATGGCGGATGATGCGGATGATCTCGTCTATGACATCGATAGCCTTGAGAAGCCCCTCGAGAATGTGGGCCCTCTTCATTGCCTTGTCGAGCTCGAACTTGGTCCTGCGGACGACCACCTCGTGGCGGAAGTCCACGAAATTGGAGATCAACTCCTTGAGGGAGAGGGTCTTGGGACGGCCGCCCACAAGGGCGACATTGTTGAAGGCGAAGCTCGACTGGAGCTGGGTGTATTTGAAGAGAGTGTTCAGGACCACATTGGAGTTGAAGCCCTGCTTGACCCTGAGGATCACACGGACGCCCTCGCGCGAGGTCTCGTCGTTGATGTAGGTGATGCCCTCGATCCTCTTGTCCTCGACCATCTGGCCGATCTTCTCGATCATCTCCTTCTTGTTGACCATGTAGGGGATCTCGGTCACCACAATGGTCTCGCGGCCGTTGTCGGCCACCTCTATCTCAGTCCTGGAGCGCACGACCACCCTGCCTCGTCCGGTCTCATAGGCGTCCTTGATGCCGCTCATGCCCATGATTATGCCTCCGGTCGGGAAATCAGGGCCTTTGATGTGGCGCATCAAGCCCTCAGTGTCGATCCCGGGATCGTCGATGTAGGCGCAGATGGCGTCACAGCACTCCCCGAGGTTATGGGGAGCCATATTCGTGGCCATACCCACGGCGATGCCGGCGGAGCCGTTAAGCAGCAGCAGGGGCAGGCGGGTGGGAAGGACAGTGGGCTCTTTCTCCGTGTCGTCGAAGTTGTTGACCATGTCGACGGTGTCCTTCTCGATGTCTCCGAGGATCTCCTCGGTTATCTTCTGGAGCTTGGCCTCCGTGTACCTCATGGCGGCGACGGGGTCACCGTCCATCGAGCCGAAGTTACCCTGGCCGAAGACGGTGGGGTACCTCTGGTTCCAAGGCTGGGCGAGACGGGCCAGGGCGTCGTACACGCTCGAGTCCCCGTGCGGGTGGAATTTACCCAGAACCTCACCCACGATCTTGGCGCATTTGCGGGTCGGACCCGAATAGGAGAGACCAAGGCCGTCCATTCCATACAAAACCCTCCTTTGAACCGGCTTGAGACCATCCCTCACATCGGGAAGCGCGCGGGAGACGATGACGGACATCGAATAGTCGATGTACGCCGAGCGCATCTCCTGGTCGATCTCAACCGGTTCGATGATCCCTGTCTGTCCTTCAACGATCTTTTCCTCGTTATCCATATAATCGCTTTATGATTACCGTATTCTTAAACATGCAAATATAACGAAAAAATACGATTCCGCCAATAGTGACAATGTGTCATGAGAGGCGGGCTCGCACAGATGTTGCATAATCCGGCGATATTTGTTAATATTGCTCTCAGCGACAGTTTTTCAAGAGACATGGAGATTAGGATTTCTGACGAACTCAACAGCATTATCCGCTACGCCCGCGAGGAGGCCATGCGGACCGGAAGCTACGGTATCGGCCCGGACCACCTTTTCCTCGGCATGATGCGCCAGGGGGACAACGACGCCTGCAAGACACTTGCCACTCTCGGGGTCGACACCGACGCTTTCAAAAGATTCATAGACAGCCACATATTCACGAACGAGTCCATCCCGTACTCCGAGGCGGACAAGATCTCGTTCTCGAGATATGCGCAGAACGTGCTCAGTATCACTGTGATGGAGGCCTCTAAAATGAACTCCTCCGAGGCCACTTCCCTTCATCTTCTGCTCGCCCTTTGCCGGACGACCGAGAACTACGGCCAGGCCTACCTCCGCCAGAGGGGCGTGGACTACGGGAGGCTGCTCGCCCACATGAGGGACGAGGGGCTCATCGGCAAAAAGCCGGAGAGCGACCGCCAGGGACAGACTCCCCAGGGCGACAGCGACCCCGACTCCGAGGAAGAGGGCCAGGGGGCGAACAATCCTTCCGGGAAGGTCAACCTGGAGGATTTCGGCTTCGATCTCACCAAAGCGGCGGCAGAAGGCAAGCTGGACCCTGTCGTGGGAAGGGATGTCGAGATAGCCAGGGTCATCGAGATCCTCGGGAGAAGGAAGAAGAACAACCCCATGCTGATCGGAGAGCCAGGGGTAGGCAAATCCGCGATCGTGGAAGGCATCGCCCAGAGAATCGCCGGAGGCAGCATCTCCCCGGTACTGGCCAAGAAGAGACTCATATCCCTGGACATAGCCTCGGTCGTCGCCGGCACGAAGTACCGCGGCGACTTCGAGAAAAGGCTGAAAGCCATCATCAGCGAGGCCAGCGGCAACCCTGACATAATCCTTTTCATCGACGAGTTCCACACCATTGTCGGGGCCGGAGGTGCCCAGGGAAGCCTCGACGCGGCCAACATGCTCAAGCCGGCCCTCGCCAGGGGTGAGCTGCAATGCATCGGGGCCACGACCATGGACGAGTTCGCCAAGATCGTGGAGAAGGACGGCGCCCTTGACAGGAGGTTCCAGAAAATAGTCGTCGAGCCGACCGACATCGCCCAGTCGATCTCCATCCTCAACAACATCAAGTCGAACTACGAGGAGTTCCACAGCGTGACCTACAACGAGGAGGCCATCGAGGCCTGCGCCCGGCTGACAGACAGGTATGTCACAGACAAGTTCCTGCCTGACAAGGCGATAGACGCCATGGACGAGGCTGGGTCGATGGTCCGTTTAAGCCTGACCAAGGACAAGAAGACAGGGAATATCGTGGACGCCGAGGACATCGCGACCGTGGTCTCGAAGATGACCGGGATCCCGGTCAACAAGGTGGCCGAGAGCGAGAGGGGAAGGATCATGAAGATGAAGGAACGCCTCCAGGGAAGGATCATCGGCCAGGACGACGCGATCGACAAGGTCGTCCGCGCGATCCGGCGCAACCGGGCCGGACTGAAGGATCCGGACCGTCCTATAGGGACATTCCTGTTCTTCGGGCCTACCGGGGTCGGGAAGACTCAGCTGGCCAAGTGCCTCGCGGAGTATCTTTTTGACTCCGAGGAGAATATGGTCAGGATAGACATGAGCGAGTACATGGAGAAGTTCACCGTCTCGCGCCTCATAGGGGCTCCCCCCGGTTACGTGGGCTACGAGGAGGGCGGCCAGCTAAGCGAGAGGGTGCGCCGCAAGCCCTACTGCGTGGTTCTCCTCGACGAGATCGAGAAGGCCCATCCGGACATATTCAACATCCTGCTCCAGGTCCTGGACGACGGCCACCTGACCGACAGCAACGGGCGTGTGGTGAACTTCAAGAACACCATCGTCATCATGACATCCAATGTCGGCAGCCGCGAGCTTGATGAATATGGCTCCGGGGTGGGATTCGCCACAGCCGGGAAGAATGTCGCCCAGAACCGCCAGACCGTCCTCGAGAAAGCCATAAAGAAGAGTTTCCCTCCCGAGTTCATCAACAGGGTTGACGAGCAGATCTTCTTCAACTCCCTGACGAAAGAGGACATCGAGAAGATCATCGACATCGAGCTTAAGGACTTGAGGGAGAGGGCCGGGGAATCCGGCTACAAACTGACTGTCACCCCTTCGGCGAAGAGGTTCATCGCCGACGCCGGCTATGACCCGGCCTTCGGGGCGAGGCCTCTCAAGAGAGCCGTGATGAGGTACGTCGAGGATCCTGTGTCCGAGTTCATCATCTCGGACAGGATTCTGACGGGCAAGAAGAATAAAGCCGCCTCCGGGCCCCGTGTCCTGAAGGTCGGCCTGACTCCCGAGAAAGACAACACCTTAGTCACACTAAAGAGCGACTAGGGAGGCGGAGTCGAGTTCCAGGCCCATGTCTCCCATCATCTCGAGAAGGGCGGTGAGTGAGGATTCGGACGAGATCATCGAGGCGAGAGTGTCGAGACTGTAATCGGTGTTCTTCATGGCTTTATGATTTTTATCGTTATTTCCTTGTTTCTAACGCGAAAATACAGCCCGCTTGTGCCGAAACAAGGCACAAGCGGTTTTATTTTCAATTCTTTTTCATTACGTTTGTGAATAAAGCCATCTGATATGGACTTCAAGAGAATCATTTTTCTGCCCTTGGTTCTGTCGTGCGTCCTTTCCGGGGCGAGGATGGAGGGCAAGTCACTTCCTGGCAATCTTAAACACATAAACCTCTTCATGGGCACGTCCGGGGACAACGGCCAGGTCTCCCCCGGGGCCGCGGTGCCCTTCGGCCTGCTCTGCCTGTGTCCCGACAGCGAGCCGCGGCAGCACGCCGGCTATGATTTCGCCGTGCCGGTGACGACAGGCGTGTCAATCAACCGCCTGTCCGGAATCGGCTGTAGCGGAGTGGGAGGCAACCTCAAGATCAAACCTTCCCCGAAGGATGAGGAGCTGAAACTGGTCAAAGAGACCGAGAAGGCCGTTCCAGGCTACTACGGCGTGGAATTCAGCAACGGGGCCAAGGGTGAGTTCACGGTCACGAGGGCGGTCGCCCTGGAGAAGTGGACCCTCGCGGAGAGCGGCGTACTGAGCGTGGACTTCAAGTCCGCCTTCGAGAGGAGGAAGACCGCCTGCGAATATGAGATAGTCTCAGACCGTGAGATCACGGGACGGATCCAGTCCGGAACCGCCTGCGGCAGAGGAACATATTCATTCTTCTTCAAGCTGGTGTGCGACCAGCCCTTCACCGTCGAGTCTTCCTCGGCGGAGGAGGCCCTCCTTAAGTTCGCCTCGAGGGAGGTCGAGATCAGGATAGCGGTCTCCCCTCTCGCCCCTGAACTCGCCTCCCGGGAACTTGAGGCTGTGGCCGGGAGATCTTTCGCCAAAGTCCGGAAGGACGCCCTGCGCCAGTGGGAGGGGAAACTCTCCAAAGTCAGGGTGAAGGGAGGCTCCGATGAGCAGAAAGTCTTGTTCTACACCTCCCTCTACAGGCTCTACATGAGCCCCATGGACGTCACATCCCCGGACGGGAAGTATCTTGGGACTGACGGGATCGTCTATGACGCCGAGGGGAGAAGGGTCTACAACAGCTGGAGCATGTGGGACACCTACAGGGCGAAGTTCCCGATGCTTCTCCTTCTCGAGCCCGAGGCCTACGCCGACATGGCCTATTCATGCGTCAACCTGTTCAGGACCGGGAAGAGGAACTGGGCGACTGACCGGGAGAGCGCCCCGACAGTCAGGACCGAGCACATGGGCCTGATGCTCCTGGACGCCTACCGCAAGGGGATACCGGTGGATTTCGCCCCGGGCTACGACGGCATGGTCAAGGAGGCTCTCACCGAGCTGCCGAGGGAGTCCCCGGACAACCTCCTGGAACTTTGCAACGACCTTTGGGCGCTCGGGCAGATCGCGGAGATCCTCGGGAGCCACAAGGACGCCGAGAGATTCACCTCCGAGGCGGACAGCACCTTCGAGAAAGTCTGGAAGGAGGTTTTCATGACCGTCACCGACGACTTCTCCCTGATGAAGGACAACGGCCTGTACCAGGGGACGAAATGGCAGTACAGATGGGCCTGCCCGCAATACAGCGACAGGATGGTCTCCTGGAAGGGGGCCGAGACACTCGCGGAGGAGCTGGACACCTTCTTCAAGATGGGAATGTTCAACCAGGGGAACGAGCCGGACATCCACACCCCGTTCATGTTCAACAAGTTCGGCCATCCCGAGAAGACACAGGAGTGGGTGCGGAGGTACCTAACCGACGACAGCATGGTCCACATCTACGGCGGGAACGCCGAGTACCCGGAACCCTTCGTCGGCAGGGCCTTCCAGAACAAGACGGACGGCTACGCCCCCGAGATGGACGAGGACGACGGCACGATGAGCGGATGGTACATGTTCGCCCAGCTCGGCTTCTATCCTCTGAATGTCGGGACAAGCGAATATGAGCTGTTCTCCCCCCTGTTCGACAAGATCACCCTCAAGACGGGCGGCCACAAGACAATCCTCAAGACTTCCGGGAGGAAGGACTATTCAGACACGGTCAAGGAAGTGACCGTCAACGGGAAGAGACTCGAGGGAATGACCCTGGACCACGGGGTCTTCCTGAAGAACTCGAAGGTCGTGTTCAAGTATTAACCGGTCAATCATGAGCGAAGAGAGAAGCGTCGACAAACTCGCGCGTCACATCATGTGGATCGCCGTGGCGGCGGTCATCGTGGCGCTCTGCTGGTATTTCAGGAGCGTGCTTATCTACATCATCCTGGCGGCGGTCGTGTCCCTGCTCGGCAGGCCGATCATGAGACTCCTTCGGAAGATCACGATCAAAGGCCGGCACGCCCCGGACTGGCTCCTGGCAATAATAACTTTAGTGCTGATACTGAGCATATTCCTTGGAATAATCACCCAGGTCATACCGGTCGTGGCCGGGATCATCCAGAGCGTCTCCACCAACCTTCAGACAGCCTCCTTCAACGCCTCCGAGATCGCCCGCTGGGCAGAGAGGCTCAATGTCTGGCTGATCGACAGGTTCCCTTCGATCGGGAGGGACTTCAAGATCCAGGAGTCACTTGTCAACTGGATCAGGAACGCTTTCGACATATCCTCGATCTCGTCCGTGGTGGGCTCGGTCGCGTCGGCCCTCGGCTCCTTCGGGATAGGCCTGTTCTCGGTCATGTTCATCGGCTTCTTCTTCATCAAGGATGACAAGCTTTTCGGCAGGATAATCGGCTCTCTTGTGCCGGACAAGGTGGAGAATGATGTCATCAACGCTATCGGGGACATCGAGAGGCTGCTGACCAGGTACTTCGGAGGTCTACTGATCGAGATCCTCGGAGTCGCCGCGCTGAACTTCCTCGGCCTGTGGCTGATCGCCAGGCTCGGATTCTACCCGGCGATAGGAATAGCCTTCATGACCGGCCTCCTGAACGTGATACCTTACGTCGGCCCGTGGATCGGGGCGGCGATAGGCACTGTCCTGGGCCTGGTCCTCAAGTTCAGCGGGGCGGCCGCGCTCGGGATTTACCCCAATTTCTGGGTCGTCGCCCTCACCCTGCTGGCCGTCTTCGCGTTCACCCAGATGGTGGACAACTTCCTGTTCCAGCCTTTCATCTATTCAAAGAGCATCAAGTCCACCCCGCTTGAGATTTTCATCGTGCTGCTGATAGCCGGACACATCGGAGGGATTGTCGGGATGCTTGTGGCCATCCCCGCTTACACCGTGATCAGGGTGGTGGCGGCCCGGTTCTTCACCGGATTCAAGCCGATCAAAAGACTGCTGGAAGCTGGAGAAAAAGATTGACAATCAAAGCGTGAGAATATGAATAAACGAGTCCTACCCCTGTTATTCGCCCTTCTGGCCCTCTCAACCGCCGCGGCGGCCCAGGAGAATTACCCCCCGACGGGGACATACCAGTTCGCAACCAAAGACGGCCAGGACCTTCTCATGGACGACTACCTTCCCACGGAGGGGAGCGAGACCGGGATTGACGGCAAGGACAAGCCGTCGATAGTCTTCATGTTCGGCGGCGGCTTCATCGGAGGCGAGAGGGACAACGACTACTACAAACCCTGGTTCAAGAAACTGAACGACGCCGGCTACAGGGTCATCAGCATCGACTACCGCCTGGGGATGAAGGGGGTCAAGACCAAGGGCGGGGTCAGCTCCGTGAAAGCTTTCAGGAACAGCGCCCAGATGGCCGCCGAGGATCTCTTCTCGGCCACGGCCTACCTGATCAAGAACAAGGAGGTTCTGGGGATAGACCCGGCCAACATCGTTCTCAGCGGCTCATCGGCCGGGGCGATAGCGGTACTGGAGGCCGACTGGCTCCTGAACAACGAAAGGGCGGGAGACTTCCTTCCGGAGGGGTTCCGCTACGCCGGCGTGATGCCTTTCGCCGGGGCCATCATCTCAGTCGAGGGCACACCGTCCTACAAGACTCCCCCGGCTCCCACGGCCTTCTTCCACGGCACGGGGGACAAGATAGTCAACTACAAGCAGGTACATGTCCTCAAATGGGGAATATTCGGGGCCGACAGGTTGGTCAAGATATTCAAGAAGAACGGCTTCACCTACAACATCTACCGCTACGACGGACACTCCCACGAGATCGCCTCGACGTTCATCAGCACCTTCCCGGAGCAGATCCGTTTCCTGGAGACCAACGTCGTCAGGGGGCTGCCCAGGAACGTGGACTCCATGATCGACGATCCGCGGATCCCCAAGCCGGACGGCCCGTCAAACAGAAAGCAACTTTATTCACCGAAATAGAGCATGAAGATAGTGTTCCTTGACGCGGCGACCATGGGGACGACGCCGCTTACCGAGATAGAGGTCCTCGGAGAATTCGTCCGGTATGAGTCATCCACCCCCGAGGAGGCTCTCGAGAGGGTCAGGGACGCGGATGTCGCCATCCTGAACAAGGTGATAGTGAATAAGGCCTTCCTTGACGCGGCCCCGAGGCTGAAGCTCGTCTGCGAGGCCGGCACGGGCATCAACAACATCGACACAAAATTATGCGATGAGCGAGGAGTCGCCGTCCGGAATGTGGCGGGCTACTCGACCGATTCCGTCGCCCAGCACACCTGGGCCCTGATCCTCGCCCTCGCCGGAAGGTTATTCCATTACAACGCCTACACCAAGGACGGCCGCTACTCTGCCGGGATCATCCACACCGACGCCGCCCACCCCTACACCGAGCTGGTCGGGAAAACCATCGGGATAGTCGGGATGGGCGCCATCGGAAGCAAGGTGGCCAAGATCGCTACCCTCTTCGGCATGAAACTGATATATTACTCAACCTCAGGGACTTCCCATTGCAGGGAATATCCTTCCGTGCCGATCGAGACCCTGCTCCGTGAAGCCGATGTGGTCAGCGTCCACGCCCCCTACAACGAGAGGACGGCGGGGCTCATAGACTACGATGGCCTGTGCCTGATGAAGCCCACGGCGTGGCTGGTCAACACCGGGCGGGGTGGGATCGCGGTCGAGAATGATCTCGCCAGAGCGATCGACGAGGAGAGGATAGCGGGCATAGGGCTCGACGTGTTCGAGAAAGAACCCCTGCCCGCGGACAGCCCCCTCCTTCACTCCTCACATCCCGAAAGGATCATCCTCACTCCCCACATAGCCTGGTCGAGCGTGGAGGCCCGGGCCCGTCTCGCCTCCGAGATGGCCCGGAACATCCGTGAGTATCTGAACCTCTGATCGCTAAAACTTTCGTCGAGGGACGATAAGGCTATGCCTGCATCCTCTTCTCCAGTTTCTCGCGGATCGCCGCGAGGAACTGTGCTGAGGTCAGCATCTTGGGGGTTATTCCCTCCATCAGGTTAACGAGGTCCTTGGTCGCGAGGCCCTCGTTAAGCGTGTCGAGGCAGGCCGCCTCGAGGTTGTCGGCGTAGCTGACAAGCTCGGGCAGGTTGTCCAGCTCTCCCCTCTTGCGGAAAGCGCCGCTCCAGGCGAAGATAGTCGCGATGGGGTTGGTGGAAGTCTCCTCTCCCTTCAGGTACTTGTAGTAGTGGCGGGTCACGGTGCCGTGGGCGGCCTCGAACTCATAGTTCCCGTCAGGGCTGACAAGGACGGAGGTCATCATGGCCAGCGAGCCGAAAGCGGTGGAGACCATGTCGGACATCACGTCGCCGTCATAGTTCTTGCAAGCCCAGATGAAGCCTCCCTCGGAACGCATCACGCGGGCCACGGCGTCGTCGATGAGGGTGTAGAAATATTCGATGCCGGCCTCGGCGAAACGGTCCTTGTACTCCTGGAACACCTCGTCGAAGATGGCCCTGAAGCGGCCGTCATATTTCTTGGAGATGGTGTCCTTGGTGGCGAACCAGATGCTCTGCTTGAGGCTCAGGGCGTACTGGAAGCAGGAGTGGGCGAAGCTGCGGATGGATTTCTCGGTGTTGTGCATTCCCTGAAGGACGCCGGGACCCTTGAACTGATGGATCACAACCTCCTCC